>NZ_JBTOQC010000019.1:0-97218 GCF_055284095.1 Pseudomonas sp. HP_08
GCTCAGGGCTGGCACGTAACCTGTAGGAGCGGGGGGGGGCGGGCCCCCCGGCGGGGCGCGCCCCCCAGCCATGTGAAAAGCCCAACACAAAACCCAAAAAACCCCCCCCCCCCCCCCCCCCCCCCCCCCCCACGGGGGGTGTCAGGCGGGGTCCAGGTTGTACTTCTTCAGCAGTTCGCTGTACTCGCCGCTCTGCTTGTAGGTTTCAACCACACCACGCAGTTTCCCCAGCAACTCGGTGTTGCCCTTCTTCACATAAATGCCGAGGGTCTGCGGGTACAGGGATTTTTCCGAGCTGATCACGATCCGGCCACGGGCCTTGTCGACGATCATTTTTGCCGCCGCCGAGATTTCCAGGTGCGCCTGGATATTGCCGGACATCAAGGCCTGCGAGGCTTCTGCGGTGGTCGGAAATTCGCTGATGGCGATCTCGCCCTTGTTCTGCTTGGTGCAGTAATCGGCCGACACCGCCTTGAGCTGGTTGACCCAGTTGGTGCCCTGCTGCAAGCCGACTTTCAGGCCGCACAAGTCTTCAGGCTGCTGCGGTTTGGCGGTGCTGTCGCTGCGCACCATGATCGCTGCGCCGACTTGCGCGTACGGAATCGCGTCGGCCTGCTTGGTGCGCTCGTCGGTGATGTACATGCCGGAAATGATGGTGTCGAAGCGGTTGGCGTTCAGGCCCAGGATCAGGTTCGGAAAGCGGGTGTCGACGAACTCGACCTTCAGGTCGCCCAACTGCTTGGCCAGCGCGGTCGACACCTCAGGGTCAAAGCCCACCACCTTGTCGCCGTCGTAGGACTCGAACGGCGGGTAAGAAATCTCCATGCCGACCTTCAGCGTACCGGGCGTGGCGGTGGGCGCGGCCTGCACGCTGCCGGCGAACAGGGCAGCGCCCATGAGCACAGAAGTGGCAAGGCGCGAAAACGTGGTGTTTGGCATAGTCGTCATTCCAGATTGAGGGAAAAGGCAGATCACGAAGTCACGCTCTGGTTTTTCAGGTGCCCGAAGCTTGAAGGCTTTCTGGCGTGCTGCGGCAAGGCAATCTGCCCGTCGGCGACACGCTGGCGAAGGTACTGATACGTCTGCAAAGCCTGGGCCCACATGTGCTCGCCAATGGCGATGGGCGCGTAGTTCTGCTCGCCGGCCGCGAACGGCGGCAGCGGTTTGATCTGGGTGTGGTAGTCGCAGGCATAGAACAGCGGAAACGAATAACGCTCCTGCTTGACCTTGCGCACCCGGTGCGCGGTGGCGACAAAGGCGCCGGCGGTCATCACCTCGAGCATGTCGCCGATATTGACCACGAAGGCACCGTCTACCGGCGGCGCATCGATCCACTCGCCCTGCTCGTTCATCACCTCAAGGCCCGGCTGATCGGCCTTGAGAATGGTGAAGCACTCGTAGTCGGTGTGCGCGCCGATGCCCGGTGCATCCTGTGCGTCGCCATCGAACGGGTAATGGATCAGGCGCAGCTTGGACGGCGGAAAGCAGGCCATGTCGTCGAAGGCATGTTCATCCAGGCCCAGCGCCAGGGCAAAGCCGCGAAACAGCTGATGCCCCAGAGCAAACACCGCCTTGTAGTAGGCCTGCACCGCCGTCTGAAAACCCGGCAGGGTTGGCCAGTTGTTCGGCCCCAGCAGCGGCGTGCCGGCGAGCACCAGCGGGTTGTCGGCGGGCACTTCAAAACCGATATCGAACGCCTCTTTATGGTCCGGCTTGCCGGTGCCATACACCTCCTCGCCTTCAGGCACGAAGCCCTTGTGGCTCTCGGAGGCGCCGATGTAGTGCTGCATCTTGGCGTCCAGCGGCTGGGCGAAATACTGCTCGGCGGCGCGGTGCAGGTTATCGATCAGTTCCGGTGCAATGCCGTGGCCGGTGATGTACAGAAAGCCCACATGCCGGGCCGCCTCGCCGAGGGCCTGGGCCACCGCCTGGCGATCTTCCAGGCGTTCGCTGAACAGACCGTGGATATCGACCACGGGAATGCGGGTGAAAGCAGAACGTTCACTCATGGCAGCAGGCTCTCTGGACGGTTGGAAAAGACAGTGAAATGTTCGCGCTCGGTGCGGCCCATCCAGGCGTTCAGGCCCCACAGATCGGCCACCGGCACATCGGTGAACGGCAAGTGATGCAGGTAACCGTCGGGACCGAACTCCGGCGTCAGCGTGGTGCCGGTGTAGCCGCGGGCCTGTTGCGAACGCCAGATGGCTTGCCAGTGCTGCTGATGAAAGGCCAGCGCAGCGGCGTATTCCGGCGCGCCCGGATGCGGCACTTGCGGGCCCTGGTCATAGCCGACCCGGGCCTGAATGTGGTGCACGCGCTCGACAAAGGCGCTGAGGTCATCGGCGGGATCGTCGAGCAGGCGCTCGCAGGTCACCACCCAATGGCTGATATCGCTGGTGAAGCGCAGGTCGGGCACTTGCTCGATCAATTGCAGGGTCAGCCACGGATTGAACAGCGAGCGCGCGCGATGGGTTTCAAAGCTGCAGGTCAGGCCGCTGCGTTTTGCGATCTCCAGCGCCTCGGCGAAAAAGTCGACCTGTTGAGCCAGCGGCCAGCGGTCGTTGCCGGCCAGCACATTGACGAAGCGTGGTTCCAGTTCGGCGGCCAGTTGCAGCTTGCGGGCAAAGTCCGTCAGGTGCTCGGCCGGCGTCGCCGACTGCAACGGCAGCACCGGCGTCGAGGTAAACAGAATGGCGATGTACGGCACGCGGTTATCACGCAAGAACGCCGCGAACGCCGCGCGCTCGGTCGCGTCTTCGGGGATGCGTGCCTCAAAGCCATCGAAGCCTGCGGCACGCGCCTCGATCAGCGCCTGTTGCCAGGTGCCGCGATAGCCCCACAGCGTACGAAAGATTTCCAGTTTCATGGGCAAACCTCGCCGCCTGTGCCCGTTTGGGCACAGCACGGATCACAAATGGGCGGTAGCCGGTTGAGTGACATTGCTCATGGCCTTGCGGCCCAGCATCGGGTGCGCGCCCTTGGGGCCGTACACCGAAGCCGGCTCCGGAAACGTGCGCAGCAAAGTCAGGTACAGCAACGCGGCAAGGCCCAGCGTGATCGGCAAACTGATGTCGATACCGCCCGCCAGCTCGCCCAGCGGCCCGACAAACTGCCCCGGCAGATTGACAAAGCACAGGCCCACCGCCGCACTCGGAATCCACGCGCCCAGACCGCGCCAGTTCCAGCCATGGTGGAACCAGTAGCGCCCGCCGCGCTGGCCACGGGTGAACACCTGCAAGTCATCGGCGTGATAAAAGCCGCGACGGCTGATCAGGCCAAGGATCATCACCACCATCCACGGGCTGGTACAGGTAATGATTAACACCGCGAAGGTCGACACGCTCTGCACCAGGTTGAAGGTGAAGCGGCCAATGAAGATAAACGCAATCGCCGCCACACCGATCAACAGCGTGGCGCCGGCGCGGCTGAGCAAACGCGGGAACATGCTCGACATGTCCAGCCCGGTGCCATACAACGCCGTGGTGCCGGTCGACAGGCCGCCTATCACCGCAATCAGGCACACCGGCAGGAAGAACCAGCTCGGAGAAATCGCCAGCAGGCCGCCGACATAGTTATTTGCCTCGATGTATTGCGGCGCCTGAGTCGCGACCAGCGTCGCGGTGCACAGGCCGAACAGGAAAGGAATCAGCGTGCCGGCTTGCGCCGCCAGCACCGCGAGCATGATGCGGGTCTTGGCGGTGTCACGCGGAATGTAGCGCGACCAGTCGCCGAGAAAGGCGCCGAACGACACCGGGTTGCTCATCGCCAGCAACGCTGCACCGATGAACGCCGCCCAGAAGCCCGGTTGTTGCAGATTGACGCTGCCGGCATAGCCCGCATCGAACGGACCGGCAAACGCCAGGATGCCCAGCAGAAACAGCAGGCTCGACGCCCACACCGCAATCTTGTTGACCCACAGCATGAAGCGAAAACCGAAGATGCAGACGATCAGCACCAACACCGCGAACAGCCCGTAGGCCAGGCCCAGGCTGAAGTCGGTTTCCGGCAGGCCTACCAAGCGCCGAGCGCCGCCGACCAGCGCGTCGCCAGAGCTCCAGACCGAGAGGGAAAAGAACGCCACTGCCGTCAGCAGAGACAGAAACGAGCCGATGATGCGCCCGTGGACGCCGAAGTGCGCCCCGGACGACACCGCGTTGTTGGTGCCGTTGATGGCGCCGAACAGGCCCATCGGCGCGAGAATCAGCGCGCCCACCGCCACGCCCAGAAGAATCGCCCAGACCCCGGCCTGGAACGACAGCCCGAACAACACCGGAAAACTGCCCAGCACCGCCGTGGCAAAGGTATTGGCACCACCGAAGATCAGGCGAAACAGATCGATAGGGGAAGCGTCACGTTGGTTGTCGGGTATCTGCTCGACACCAAAGGTTTCGATACGCGTCGAATGGCTCATGTGTTGCTCCAGCGCCTGTCACGGTTGTTGTAAGGCCAGCGCAGGCACGCTGACCCTTTATGGCCGCCCGTTGACCCCGGGCGGAGGGTTACTGCTATTTTTTATAATGTCGCGACGGTTAGCCCGTCACTTCCGACAGATGCTCATGCCAGGCCAGCCAGCGCTCGCCCTCATAGCGAAACACAATCGTCTCACGCTCTTTCAAGCGCAGTTCTTCGGTACCGATACGCACATGGGTCGCTACGTCATGCATGAAAATCGCGGCATCACCCTGCACATTGACGTAAGCGTTGCTCGACTCGCAGCCCAGCACCGCAAAGCCGTCGACCTGCCATTGCTGCCACAACGCTTCATACTCGGCCCGCGAATTCAGCGGCTTGGCCAGGGTATGAAAGACAAAACTGGCGTCAGGACTGAAACAGTCGAAATAGCGCGCCGTGTCGTTGCTGGCAAAGGCCGCGACCAGCGCCGCAGCCGCCTCGAGAACCTCTGTTTCGCGGCTCATCGACGGATAACGCCGGGCAGCACACAGAGCATTTCGTACAGCAGGTTGGCGCCCAGCAGCGAGGTATTGCCGGTGGTGTCATACGGCGGCGACACCTCGACCAGATCGCAACCGATCAAGTCCAGCCCCTGACAACCGCGAATGATCTCCAGCGCCTGGATCGTGGTCAGCCCGCCGACCTCCGGCGTCCCGGTGCCCGGCGCCCAGGCCGGGTCGATGCCGTCGATGTCGAAAGACAAGTACACCGGCCCGCCACCGACCTTCTCGCGCACTTCGGCCATCAGCGGCGTCAGCGACTTGTGCCAGCACTCCTCGGCCTGCACCACACGGAAACCCTGCTTGCGGCTCCAGTTGAAATCCTCGGCGGTATAACCCTGAGCGCGCAGACCGATCTGCACCACACGGTCGCTGTCGAGCAAGCCTTCTTCCTGCGCACGGCGGAACGTAGTGCCGTGGGCGATCTTCTCGCCGAACATATGATCGTTGACGTCGGCATGCGCATCGATATGCACCAGCCCGACCTTGCCGTGCTTCTTGTGAATGGCGCGCAGGATCGGCAGCGTCAGCGTGTGATCGCCGCCCAGCGTCAGCGGCACGATGCCGTGGCCCAGAATCCGGTCGTATTCCTGCTCGATGATGCGCACGGCATCCAGCAGGTTGAAGGTATTGATCGGCACATCGCCAATGTCGGCCACGTTCAACGAATCGAACGGCGCGGCACCGGTGGCCATGTTGTAAGGACGGATCATCACCGACTCGGCGCGAATCTGCCGTGGCCCGAAACGGGTGCCGGAACGCAGCGAGGTGCCGATGTCGAGCGGAATACCGATAAACGCTGCATCCAGCCGATCGAGTTCTTCGGCGGCCTGGATATGAGGCAAGCGCAGCATGGTGGCGATGCCGCCGAAACGAGGCATCTCATTGCCGCCCAAGGGCTGGTGGAAAGTCGTGTCCACGGGGTGGCCTCACCTTGTTGTCATTGAAGTGACCCCATTCTGGTGACGCCCCGCAGCCAGAAGAATCGCTGCCAGCAAATAATCAGTTCAGAGATTTCTAAACTATCCGCGGATACACTAGTGGCACATTCAGCCCTGCCTCGTAGGAGCGGCTTCAGCCGCGATCGGCTGCGCCAGCAGTCGTAAAAATTTCAGCGTTTCACAAATACCTGCAAGCGCAACACACCCAACAAGAACCAAACCACCCCGGAGCCCTCATGTCCTCTGCCCTGCCCGACCTCAAACTGCTGCGCATCTTCGCCTGCGTAGTACGCCATCAGGGCTTCGCCGCAGCGCAGCAGGAACTCAACCTCTCCACCTCCGCCATCAGCACCTACATGAGCCAGCTCGAAACCCAACTCGGCCTGGTGCTCTGCCACCGCGGCCGCGGCGGCTTCAGCCTGACCAGCAAAGGCGAACTGTTCCACCAGGAAACCCTGCGCCTGCTCGCCGAACTCGAAGGCTTCGAACGCTACAGCGCCGCCCTCAAAGGCGAACTGCGCGGCACCCTCAACCTCGGCGTGCTCGACTCCACCGTCAGCGACCCGGCCCTGCCGCTGGCCGACGTCATCGGCGCCTACAGCAAAGAACACCCCGCCGTACACCTGCACCTCTCCGTCCTCAGCCCCGCGCAACTGCAACTGGGCGTACAGGAAAACCGCCTGGACCTGGCGATTGGCGCCTTCTCCGTGCGCATGAACGGGCTGATGTACCAGGCGCTGTACCGCGAACAACACTGGCTGTATTGCAGTGACCGGCATGAGTTATTCGAGCAACGGCGGATTCCGGCTGAGGTGATCACCCAGCAACGGATGGTCGGGCGCGGGTACTGGAGCCAGGCAGAGTTAGCGCGTCACGGCTTCAAACACAGCGCGGCGACCGTGGAATCGATGGAGGCGCAACTGATACTGGTGTTGTCGGGCGCGTATATCGGGTATCTGCCGGAACACTACGCGCAGTTCTGGGCGGATCAGAAGCGGTTGAAGGTGTTGCTGCCGACGACGTTTGGGTATCAGGCACCGTTTTCGTTGGCTTTGCGAAGGGGACGGTCGAGGGAGCCGTTGATACAGAGTTTTCGGGATCGGTTGAAGGGGTGGTTTGAGGGGGAATAAATGGGTCAGAGCGGACTTCAAGCCTGGCATAAAACCCGTGGGAGGGGGCTCTGCCCGCGATTGAGTGCGAAGCGCTCATAGAATTTTGCGCAACGCTGAAACGTTCAATCGCTGACACATCCGATGGAGAACACGTTCAACCACGATTGACATGGCGGTCGCGCTCAAAAAACAGAGTCAACCCCGTCAGCCACATCACCAGAAAGAGGTTGAACGGATCGAATCCGCTCGATGACGGCATGACCGCAAACGAACCTGCCAAGCCAATCACCACCAACACAATACCCAGCCATTTACGGTACAGACGCTGCTTGAGCCCGTAGACCAAAGTGAAAGAAAGCGTCACCGCAAAACCGAAGACCAGGTTATCCATCAAGCACCGCCTTCAGGTTTGATCAAAATCGACTTAAGCGAACGTTGCGGACCAATGCCACCGCTGACCGACGCTTGCACCGAGAAAATCACATCACCGGCGTGATAACTGCGCAGAGTGTTCTGGGCCTGGTAAGTGGTCGCCCCACCTGCGATCAACGCCGCTGCGCTATTAATTGGCTTGATCGCACCTCCGGCGGCACTTCCCATTAATCTGGAAACTGTAATTCGTTGGCTATTGAGTGAGTCGGCCTGTTCTCGGAGCAAAGGTTTGGAGATACGGATCAGGATTTCACACGGACGCTTGCCGGCTTGCATGCGGTCATAGAGTTCGACAATCAGATCGTAGGCCTGGCGACATCCGGCGCCGAGTTCGCAGAGAAAGATTTCTCGGAGATGGGGGCGATCCTCGGGAGTGACAGTGAATGCAGTCGCCGTGAAGACAATGCCGAAATGGCCTTGGTATTGGGATTTGGTGGATTGCATAAGAGCGGGTCCGAGTTCGTGGGTCTGGGGAGACTGCATGAATGTCTGGGCCGCTGGATAAGGGTTGGCTAGAAAAGGACGAGGACTACGGGAGATTGGGATTGCTCTGACGAAAAATCTCTACTCAAGCATGCCAATTCATCATGGCGTTTTGATCTTAAAAGAAGTGGCATCGTCGTGGAGGCTGCTGCACTATCCATTTTCCTACAGACTTGACGGAAAAGGACTGCGCAGTGACTCAGGAAATCTCACAGAAAATTTCTCCTACGGCTTTTGCATCGCAGCAATTGGAAGCCGGAAAGGTTTACACCCGTGATGATCTTCGAAATCTTTTCCATATCACCGCGTCTAGCCTCAACACAGGCATCTTCAAACCAGCGAATTTTAATTCTGTTTGGCTTTTCGTAACAGAGCACAAAACGCCAGATCGCACTCAATATGAGGATCTTTTAGAGGGTGACGTGCTCTACATGGATGGCCAGCTTAAAGGAATGACCGACAAACTGATTAAGGAGCATATTGAGCGCGGCCTAGAGCTCATAGTTTTTTATCGCAAGAAAAAGTATGAACACCCTGGTGCAGGCTTCAGATTTGAAGGTCGATTCCTTTATCAATCTCATAAGGGGTCAGGCCCAACTCAGTTTATCTTGCATCGTGAACCACCCCAACTCCCCACTATAGCCAGTATTGAAGCCGAGCTAGAACTTCAAGAAACTTTTGATCCTACGAATGTGGTAGATGCGCGCAAGCGCACACTCGCAACCATTGTTCGTCGCCAAGGTCAAAGCGCGTTCCGTAAAAAACTGTTGAAAGCCTACTCAAGTCAATGTGCTGTCACCGGCTGTAAAGTTGAGGCTTTGCTGGAGGCCGCACATATTGCTCCATATATGGGCGAGCAAACGAACGTAGTCAATAATGGTTTGTTGCTTCGTGCAGACATCCATACGCTATTTGATCTCGGGCTCCTATGGATTGATCCCGACACTTTTCAATTGAGCCTAAAAGTTGAACTCAAACACAGTGAGTATGCATCGTTAGCGGACACCGTAATACGGCTTCCCGACCTTCTGGTAGATCGTCCAAGTGTAGAAGCTCTAAGATCACGTTGGCAGCTGCGAAAATCACTGTGAGCGATGTGGCTAAGTTGCTCAGAAATACATAGGCATTACCGATCCAGCTGATATTTCCTACATGAATCTCAGCTGCTCCCGCATTCCTGAACCCGCTTGCGTTCCGTATCCTCTGCCACCGGTGCCTAAGAAACACCCAACGTAGAAATCGCAACCCAAGGCTTCTTCCTACATTAGTGGAATGAGCCTTGGGTTGCGCCGTTGGGATTTCTTCACCCCTCTCTACGTTGGTCATCAGCACCGCTCTCTTAAACGTAGAGGTCCATCATGAAAAACGATCAATCCAGCTCCATCCCCCACATCTTCATCCGCCACACCCGCCAGCTCCGCGTCCTCCTCCTGGAAAACCAGGTCTGGTTCTGCGCCCGCGATCTCAGCAAGCTCATCGCCTGGCCTTTAAACGAACGCACCACCTTCAAACTCGACCCGGACCAGCGCCGTACGCTCTGGCTGGAAAGCCATGGCGAGTGTGAGCAGGAGTTGATGATCAGCGAGTCGGGCGTGTATGTGCTGCTGGTGCATCATCACCATCCCGAGCATCGCAGCCTGCGGCAGTGGATTACCAATGAGGTGGTGGCGGTGCTGCGGGATGCGCAGCCGTCGATGCCGGAGCAGGCGCCGGTGTTGAGTGTGTTGCAGTTTCCGGGCGTGTCGATGAGTTTGCTGCATTGGCAGAGCGAGCCGTGGATCAGGTTGCGGGATGTGCCGCAGGTGTTGCCGGTGCCGGAGGGTGGCAAGGGTGGTGGGGCTTGGTGGCGGGGGTGTGTCGGGCGGTAGGCAGTCGGGCGGCGATTCGTTTTGCCCGTGACCGAGCGTAGCGCTTGCGCAAATCGGCGGCGCCTGATTCCCGGCTGAAGCCGGTCCTACGGGTTGATGCCGATCAGTTAAGGTACAACACGGTCTCGTAGAGTGAGGCGGATGGCCGCCCCCTTAGCTCGCGAATGCTGAGGTACAGCCACCATAAATGTGCTGATTTTACCGGCCCTTTCGCGAGCTCTACGCTCGCTCCTACAGATCCGGTACCAGACGAAATATCGGCGAAACCGTCTTAACTGATCGGCATTAGTGCTACAGGTGCCACCCTGTCGCAACACGTTTCTTTGCTGTCTGGTTTAGCGACTAAACCGCTCCGCCAAGCTGTGCAGGTACTGCGCCATCTCTTCCAGCTCACTGCTGATCACCGACCCCTGCTCCGCCTGCCCCGCGCTCTGATCGCACAGCTGCGCAATCCGCGTGATCTGCTGGCTGATGTTTTCGGCCACATGGCTTTGCTCTTCCGACGCCGAGGCCATTTGCTGGCTCATGCCGGTGATGCGTGTTACGGCCTGGCTAATGCCGTCCAGGGCTTGTTGCACCGCTTCCACGCTGGCCACGCTTTCTTGCGAGATTTGTCCGCCACGGCTGGCGGTGGCGACGGCGCGGTCGGCACCGTCGCGCAGGGAGGTGATGATTTTCTGGATTTCTTCGGTGGACGACTGGGTGCGCGAGGCCAGGCTGCGGACTTCGTCGGCGACCACGGCAAAGCCTCTGCCCTGTTCACCGGCGCGGGCGGCTTCGATGGCGGCGTTGAGGGCCAGCAGGTTGGTTTGCTGGGCGATGGAGGTGATGACGTCGACCACGCTGCCGATCGATTGGGTGGCGTTGGCCAGCTCGCCAACGGCGTTGCCGATTTCGCTGACCGAGTTGGCCATGTGCCGGATCGCCAGCAGGCTTTCGTCGGCCAGGTTGCGCCCTTGCTGGGCGAGTTTGTCGGCCTCTTCGGCGGCGTGGGCGGTGTTTTGGACGTTGTGCGTCACTTCCTGAATGGTCGCGGCCATTTGATTGATGGCGGTGGCCGACTGGTCGGTTTCGTTGCGCTGTTGATCGAGCGAGCGGGCTTGCTGCACGGACAGTTGCGCCGACTGGCCGGCGCGTTGCTTGACGCTTTCGCCGGTGTCGACCAGCCGCGTGAGGGCGGTTTGCAGGCGGGCTTCGCCGCTGAGCATGGCCAGGTCCAGTTGCGCTTGCGGGCCGCGGTTGTCGCTGTAGGTCAGGGCCACCAGCGCGCTGGTAAACGATTTGGGGTGTTCGTCGAGGGTTTTCTGCAGGCTGCGCCGGTGCCGCGCTTCGAGGTAGATGCCCAGCCCGAGCATGACCACCAGCATCAGCGCCAGAAACGGCGTGTCATCCAGCAGGTAATTACCGACGACCAGAAACAGGGCGGCGAGGATCATCGGCAGCTGGCGCAGCAGGTGGTAGGCCGCGCTACTGCTGGTCGACACGGCGGATTTGCCGGCGCGCAAGCGGGCATACAAGGCTTCGGCGCGGCGTACCTGGTCGCGGGTGGGCAGCGAGCGCACCGACTCGTAACCGACGATGCGGCCGTTTTCATACACGGCGGTGACGTAGGCGCTGACCCAGTAGAAGTCGCCGTTCTTGGAGCGGTTCTTGACGATGCCCATCCAGGGCTTGCCCTGCTTGATGGTTTCCCACATGTGCGCGAACACCGAGGCCGGCATGTCCGGGTGGCGCACCAGGTTGTGCGGCTGGTTGATCAGTTCTTCGCGGGTAAAGCCGCTGATGGCGGCGAAGGCGTCGTTGCAGTAGGTGACGTGGCTGTTGAGATCGGTGGTGGAAATAAGCCGCTCGTGGGCAGGAAACGTTCTTTCGTTCTGGGTGACGGGCATATTCAAACGCATCGACTGCAACCTCTCCTGATGAAACTGAAAATTTCCTGGCACGCTTGAAGGTTTGGCATATCGGCGCGATAGCCCGATGAGCACGGCCTGTGGCTGCCAGACCGTACTTGCAAATCAAGCGTAGCGAAGAAACCCCGGCGAGCAAGTCACGCCAGTTGGAGGGAATCGGCGCGCCATTGGCTTTCTTGAGGAGGCGCAGAACAAGAACGCTTTAAACACGCTCCCGGCGACTGCGCAGAAGCGTGTTTATCGCGCACGCTATTTAAATAGCTGCTGATACGTCGCCAGATTATCGGGAGTGATCAATGTATACGGCACCCAGACATTGGCCTCCACGGCCTGGCCCTTGATCATCTTCACCGCCGCCTGCATGGCGCTGTCGGCCTGGCCCATGGGGTTCTGGAATACCGAGCCCGCCAGCAGGCCGCGCTTGATGGCAGCCTGGCCGTCGGGCAGGCCGTCGACGCCCATCACCGCCACTTCACCCTTGGCCTTGCCGGCCTGTTGCAGGGCCATGGCCGCGCCGATGGCCATTTCGTCGTTGTTGGCGGCGATGGCATCGAATTTCGCCCCGGCCAGCAGCCAGTTGCTGGTCAGGTCCATGCCTTTGTCGCGCTGCCATTCGGCGCCCTGCTCTTCGACCACCTTGATGTTCGGGTAGTCCTTGAGCACATCTTTCACGCCTTGGGTACGGCCACGGGTGGAGTTGTGGACCAGGTCGCCGAGGATGATTGCCAGGTTGCCTTTGCCGCCCATTTTTTCGGCTAGGTAGCGCATTTGCAGTTGCCCCGCTTCAGTGTCGTTGGATGAGACGGCAACGACGCCGGCCGGCAGTTGTTGTTCGTCGGGGCGGCGGTTGACGTACACCAGCGGGATCTTCGCGGCGGTGGCGGCGCGGGTGATATTGCTGGCGCCAGCGGTGTCGACCAGCAGTACGATGATGGCGTCAACGTTCTGGTTGATGAAGCCGTGTACCTGATTGAGCTGGCGCACGACATCGCCCTGGGCGTCTTCGACCTGCAGGCGCACGTCGTCTTTCTTGCCGGCGTCTTCCAGCGCACGGCGCACCCAGGTCATGAAGTTATCGTCAACCTTGGCGATGCTGACGCCGATGCGGTATTGCGCCTGGGCGGGATTACCCAGCAGCAATAGCCAGGTGGTGAGCAGCAGGTAAAACATTCGCATGATGGTGTCCTTTTGTTGTTATTGGCGCGGATCATCGAATTGGATAGCGGCGGAGCAGTCCGTGGGAGCGGCCAAGCCGCTCCCACGGAATGGCTTACATGCTCAAACTCTGCTTGAGCGCATCCACCGAAGTGCGGATACCGGCTTCGACACTCATGGTCAGGTCTTCCATTTCCAGCGAGACGTGGCCGTCGTAGCCGAGCATACGGATCACCGAGAAGAATTCGCGCCACCATTGCAGATCGTGGCCGCAGCCCACCGCGACATAGTTCCAGGCGCGGGACACGGTGTCGGTGACTTCCTTGGTTTCCAGCAGGCCGTTGATGTCGACCAGGCCGCGCTCCAGGCGCGAGTCCTTGCCGTGCACATGGTGAATCGCCGGGCCCAGGGCGCGGGCCGAGGCGATGGGGTCGGCGCCCATCCAGAACAGGTGGCTGGGGTCCAGGTTCAGGCCGACCACCGGGCCCACCGCATCGCGCAGGCGGAACAGGGTTTCGGGGTTATAGACCAGCATGCTGCTGAAGTTTTCCAGGGCGATCTTGTCGACACCGTGGCGGGTCGCCTTGGCCACCAGTTTGTCCCAGTACGGAATGGCGACGTCGTTCCACTGGTAGTTGAGGTAGGTCTTGAGCACCGGCGGCCAGCTGACGGTGTAGCAGATCCAGTTGGGCACCTTGTCTTCGGCGGTGGCCGGCGGCAGGCCGCTCATCATGATGACCTTGTTGACGCCCAGTTCTTCGGCCAGCTCCATGGTGCGCTCGGTGACATCGCGGTGGGTGGCGCCCAGCTTGCCGGGGTCCAGCGGGTTGCCGGAGACGTTCAGCGCGCACAGCTCGATGCCGCGGCTGTCCAGCGCGTGACGGAACTGGCGGCGTTTTTCGGCGCTTTCAAGCAATTCATTGAGGCGCAGGTGCGGCGCCGAAGACCAGCCGCCGGTGGTCATTTCCACGGCGCTGATGCCCAGCTCGCCCACGGTGTCGAGCATCTGTTCGAAAGGCAAGTGCCCGAGGCTGTCGGTGACGTAAGAGAGTTTCATGGTTGGAGGCCTTTGGTTTGTTGTTATTGGAAAGCAACCCAGGTCGCGCCGGCGTCTGCCGAGCGCACGCAGCTCTGAATCCAGCGAATGCCGTCGATGCCGGCCTCGATGTCGGGGTACACCAGCGCGGCCAGTGCCGCCTCGTCGCCACGAATGCGCGCGTCGATGGCCTGGGCAATCTTCAGGTAGATGTTGCCCCACGACTCCGACAGCCCTTCGGTGTGCAGCGCGCCGAGACGGTTGTAGGCGTTGCAGTCGTCGTCCAGGTACGGCATGCCGTGGTTGAGGATCTGCGCGGGCTGGCCCTGCACTTCATAGCGCAGCTCGTTGGGGTGGTTTTCCCACCATTCCAGGCTGGCCCTGGCACCAACGATGCGAATACGGTGGCCGTCCATGCTGCCGGCGTTGACGGCCGAGGCCCAGAGCGTGCCGACCGCGCCGTTGTCGTAGTGCATCAGGCAGCGGGCGTTGTCTTCCAGCGGGGCGCGGGCCTTGATAAAACTCTGCCGGTCGCAAAGCACTTCGGTGATGTTCAGGTGCGGCAGAATCAGCCGCGACATGTAATAGGTGTGGGTCGACAGGTCGCCGAGCACGAACGACGGGCCGGCGACTTTGGGGTCGATACGCCATTTCTGCGCTTCGACCTGCTTGTCGGCGCTGTCGGTGGCGCTGAAGCCGTGGGTGTATTGCAAGTCGACGATGCGGATGTCGCCCAGGTCGCCCCGCGCCACCATCGCGCGCATCTGCATCAGCAGCGGGTAACCGGAGAACCCGTAGGTCACACCGACAATCAAGCCTTTGCTGTGCGCCAGAGCGCGGATTTCTTCGCCCTCTTCAACGGTGAAGAACAGCGGTTTTTCGCAGATCACATGCAGGCCGGCTTGCAAGGCGGCCTTGGTGATTTCGAAATGCGTGCCGTTGGGGGTTGCCACCGACACCACTTGCACGCCATCAGGTCGTGCCGCTTCGGCTTGCAACAGGGCGCGGTAGTCGGGATAGCAGCGCTCTGGCGCCACGCCCAGGTTGACGCCGAAATCCAGGCCACGCGCCGGGTCGATGTCGAAAGCTCCCGCCACCAGTTGGTAAGCGGTGTTGTCACGCAGCGCACCGGTGCGGTGCTTGTAGCCGACCTGTCCCAACCGGCCGCCGCCGATCATGGCCCAGCGCAGGGGTTGCTGAAGAATCTTTTCACCGTTGATCATCGCTTGACCTCTTGTTGTTGTGATTGAACCGTCGCTGCCTTGCAGCCGCTCGCTTGATGCAATTGCGATAGTTTTTTGATAGCTTCCTTTCACTTTGCGCAGGTACCCTCAGGCAAAGCCCGGCTGGGCTTCAAGAAAGAAATTACCTACACACAGATGATAGAACCTATCTTTTTATGATTTAATCAAGATAGGTATAGCGGATAATATTGAGGTATTTTTTGATGTCAAGTCATTCTCCAACCATGATGGATGTCGCCCGGGTGGCTGGCGTGGGTGTCGCGACGGTGGACCGCGTGCTTAACCGACGCGCGGCGGTACGCAAGAACACCGAGGAAAAGGTCCTGAATGCGGCGCTTGAGCTGGGTTTTTCGTTGGAGAAGTTCAAGATCTTCGAGGAACTTACAGAAGCGGCGGCGCCTTCCAGGCCGCGCGTCCCGGCAAAGCGCCTGGCGTTTGTATTGCTCAGGCAGGTATCAACGTTCTATCAAGAACTGGAGAAGGTCATCCGCACGCAGGCGGCTCGATCCGAGTACATCGCGGGCGAACCGGAGGTGCTGACGCTGGAACACGAGTCGCCGCACGAGATCGCCGCCCTGTTGCTGGAACTGGGCAGCCGCAATGACGCCATCGCGCTGGTAACCCTGGATCATCCGGCGATCAACCAGGCCATCGACACGTTGAGCCGCCAAGGCGTGCCGGTGTTTTCGCTGGTCACCGATGTGACCGCCGCGCGCCGCGCCGGCTATATCGGCATCGACAACCGCAAGGCCGGGCGCACCGCCGCGTGGGCGATTTCACGCATGAGCCACACGACGGGCAAAGTCGGGATTCTGATCGGCGACCACCGCTTCTTGTGTCAGGAACTGTGCGAGATCAGCTTTCGCTCATGGTTTCGTGAACGCGGTGCAGGTTTTACGGTGCTGGAAACTGAACTGACGCTGGAGCGCCCGGACCGTGCTTATGAAGTGACGCGCACCTTGCTGGCAGCCCATGCGGATTTGCGCGGCCTGTATGTCAGCGGCGGCGGCATCGAAGGCGTGGTGCAGGCGCTGCAGGAAAGTGGACGCCAGCGCGAGGTGGTGGTGATTTGCACGGACCTGACCGAAACCACCCGCGCAGCATTGATCGATGAAGTAGCGGATGTGGTGCTCTCGCACCCGCGTGAACGATTGATCGAGGCATTGATCGAAGCTGTGTCCGGTCATCAGGAAGGCGCTGGCACGCACGTGCGGCTGCTGCCGTTCGATGTGGTGACAACCGAAAATTTATGACCTCGCCACAGGCAGCCCACGCCCCATTCAGGCAAACTGCGCGCCCTTCTGCACCCACCGATCAAGGTTTTTACGATGCCTATCCCGCGTTTCAACTCCGCTCTGCTGGCCCTTCTGCTGAGCACCACGCTGGTGCCTGTGGCGGTGCAGGCCGAAACGCGGGGCAAGCCTGCCAAGGCCGCCACCGCCAGCCTCAAGGTTTCGTTGTTGGGCGGCAAGCTGGCGTTCACCTTGCCTGCCGGCTATATCAAGGATGAGATGCCGGAGGTCGATGCCAAGGCGCGGGCCGAGGGCGTGAGCGGCGCGATGTATACCCATCAGGCCGAAAAACGTGTGCTGATCGTCACCGAAACGCCCATTCCCGTAGGCGTCGAGGCCAGTGACGACGACGCCCAGGTGCTCGACGAATTGACCGCCGCCGCCCTGACCCAGCAAGGCACCAGTTACCAGAATGTGCAGCGCCTGGGCGAGCAGCGCATCGTCAAGGACAATGGCCTGGGCGTGCGCCAGCTGGATGCTTCGGCAACGCTGGGTGGCGCCGAGGTATTGAGCACGACATTGCTGGCGGCCTCGGGCAAACGTTCGGCGGTGCTGAATGTGATTTCCAGCGCCAAGGACCCTGCCGCGCATGAAGCGGCGGTCAAGATCGTGATTGGCAAGTAAGACGGCTAGAACGCACTTTTCAAGCAGCCCTGGATGAATCATTGATGAATTTTCAAAGCCGCGACCGGTTATTTATCTGATAGTTCCATAATAATGGCCGAACGCTCTTCCCATGCCCTTGACCACAGGCGAAACTCCGTCTGGCGGTCAGGCAGTCTTTTTCTGACCGGGCAGTACGGAACATCCGGTAGGAATTATGGAAAATCAAAAAGGGGATATTCGTCAGGGCAAGGGATTGTCATTTGCGCGGCGCATTTATCTGCCGCGCGCCATTGGCCTGGCTGTCGGTTCGCTGTGTGTGGCAACGGCGCTTTATCCTCTGCCGCCGGCTCACTGGGTCTGGGCCTTACTGGTGCTGCATGCGTTTGTCTGGCCACACCTGGCCTGGCAATGGGCGCGGCACAGTGCCAACCCGTACAAGGCCGAACTGCGCAATATGCTCTGCGACTCGTTTGCCGGTGGCGTATGGGTCGCCTTGATGGGGTTCAACGTGCTGCCGAGCGTTGCCATTCTGGCAATGATGGCCATGCAGAATATCGCCGCCAACGGGCTGCGCCTGATGAGCCTGGGCCTTCTGGCCAATCTACTCGGCGCACTGCTGTGCTTTATTGTCGTGTCGCCGCTCGTTCAGTTGGTCAGCACCCCGCTGGAGATTTACGCCTGCCTGCCGCTGCTGGTGATCTACCCGATTTTTGTCGGCTGGATGGGCTACAAGGTCGCGCGCAAGCTGGCCGAGCACAAACGGATTCTCAGCCGGCTGAGCCGCACCGACAGCCTTACCGGGCTGATCAACCACGGCTCCTGGAAAGACCTGCTGCAAATGGAGTTCAGCAAGGGCCGCAGCCTGCACCGTCCGTGCTGCGTGGCGCTGATCGACATCGACCATTTCAAGGCCATCAATGACCGCTACGGCCACCTTGTCGGCGACTCGGTGCTCAAGCACCTCAGCCAGGCGCTGCGCGACAACATTCGCGACACCGACCTGGCCGGCCGCTACGGCGGCGATGAATTCGGTCTGATACTGCCCGGCACTCACCTGTACCAGGCGGTCGACATTCTTGATCGCCTGCGCCAGGTCGTGGACAACCACTGCGATGCCCGAATCCCCGGGCTCAAAGTGAGCCTGAGTATCGGCATCGCCGCCTTCGAGAGCCATATCACCGATGCTTCCATGTGGCTGCACGCCGCCGATCAGGCGCTGTACACCGCCAAGAGCAGTGGGCGCAACCGGGTGGTCGGCGCCTCGGTGGACAAGCCCGACAGTCAGCCGCTGGTGCTGCAGATAGTTTGACCTCTAGTGCATGGTGCCCGGCTCCAGCTGGGTCATGACGTACTTGAGCAGCCTTTTCGGGCCCCGCGCCTCAAGCAGCGCCAACACCGGCTCGCCGAGGTTCAGCGGGCCATAGATGGCTTCTTCATGGTCCAGATGGCTTTGTTGCGCGATGCGGTAGCTGGGCGGGTAAACGCTGCGCTCGACCGGCAGCAGCGCGTCATGATGTTCCAGCAGGCCACAAAACATGATGCGCCGTTCTACGCTGCCGCGCGTGGTCTCGATCAAGCGGGAGAAGAACATGCCGTCGCGCTGGTGCAAGGCCAGTAGCGCCACATAGCGCTCGACCAGAATGAACGGCGCGTTCTTGTCATAGATCATCCAGCAAAGGCGTTCGCGACTGGCCGCACGAAAAGGGTTCCAGGAAGCGCTGCGGCGGTTGTGATAGCCCAATGCATAACTCAAGACCTTGTCGGCCAGGGTACGACGCGCAGGCCCGCACAGGGTTTCCATGTCCTTGAGCAAGGGCGCCTGACGCCCCAGTCGCTCAAGCTCACGACCCAGCCGCACAAAGACACCCTTGGGACCGAGCAGGCGGTCGTGCAACTCGTTCAGCTTTGCCTGGGACATCCTGGCCTGACGCTGCGACAACTTGCGAAACGCTTGCAGGCAATCAGCTTCCGACACTTCATACATCGAAGCGGCAGAAGGTTGTGGGTGTTGATCAAGACTTACGGCCATGAATTAACTCCTTGTCAGCGAGATAAAAGTTCACGACAACGCTTTGCAGGGCACCCCTGAACACCCTTTACGGCTTGTCGGCATCGTGACTTCCTTGTGATTATGTTGAGTCATACCTGCCTCGCGCATAGCACGACAGGTCGGCGTCAGGCGTTGAGCAAACGGGTAATAAGACGATTATCTAAGAATTACGTCACTGCACAATCCGACAGATGTAGGGGGTCAGTCAAAAGGTGGTGTCAGAACACCGCCCGTGCAATGCCCGACCAGTTCGGTGCGGCTCTTGACCCGGCACTTGCGCAGCAACGACGAGACATGATCGCGCACCGTATAGCCGCTGATGCTCAGCTGTTCGGCGATTTCCTTGTTGGTCCGCCCCTGCAACAGCAACCTCAACACCTGCCGCTCCCTGATCGTCACGCACATGATGCTTCCTCTGTTTTTTTGTCGCTTCCCTGGTTTGACGTGCCCGCTATCTTATTAATCTGCAACCACTCCCTTCCCTGAATGATCTTCATGTTGCTCTGCAGTTTCACTCACGCCAGACGAATGAACCTGTCTGTTATTTATTGAAGTAGATAATTCCTACAAACAACAGAGATACATCCTCAAACTTTAATATCCAAATCCCACACAGCCACTTATTCAACACACATTACGTGTACAGAGTTGATAACCGCAGAGTTTTTCACGCACTAGAAACGCATCAGGCGCAAGATAAACTTGCGCCTGATCAATTACAATCAACCCGTTACATTTGGATCCATTTAGTTACACCATCAGACGGTGCCCGCCTTGATGAGCAGGTTCTGCCGGGCGCCGAACACCACCGCTGCGAACACGCCGACCATGCCCATCACCATGCAGTAGGCCACGCACACCCAAGGACTCCAGGGCATCAGGCCGATCAACAACAGCGGCGTGATACTGGCCCAGAGCGCATAGGCAATGTTGTAGGTGAACGAAATGCCCGAGACGCGGATGCGCGCCGGAAACAGACCGACCATCACCGAGGGCACCACGCCGACAATGCCGCAGCACAGGCCCGCCAGGGCGTAGGCAATGCCCGGCGTCAGCCATTGTTCGATCAGGCTGGCGTACAGCAAGCCGATGCCCACCGGCAGCAACAGGCTGTACAGCAGCACGCTGCGCCAGGCGCCGATGCGGTCGACCAACAGGCCGGCCAGCACGCAGCCGATGTTCAGAAACACGATGCCCAGCGCGCTGAGGGCAAAGGTGTGGCTGGCGGTAAAACCGAAGCGTTGCTGCATGACCGTCGGCGTGATCACCACCAGCACCACCACCGCCGAGGTCAGCACGCAGGTCAACAGCGCCGCCGGCAGCAGCGCCTGGCGATGCTCGCGCAGCACCTGGCCCAGCGGCAGGCGCTTCATGTCCTCGCGCTGGGCGTGCAAGGCCATGAACACCGGGGTCTCGCTCAGCCAGCGGCGCAGCCACACCCCGACGACGCCGAATACCCCGCCCAGCAGAAAAGGAATGCGCCAGGCGTAATCGAGAATTTCTGCCGGGGTGTAGACCCGCGCCAGCCACGTGGCCGTCAGGGCGCCGAGCAGGTAGCCAAACGTCAGGCCGGCCTGCAACACGCCCAGCGCATAGCCACGATGGCCATCGGGCGCGTGCTCGGCGACAAATACCCAGGCGCTGGGCACTTCGCCGCCCACCGCTGCGCCTTGCAGAATACGCAGCCCCAGCAGCAGCAACGGTGCCCAATAGCCGATTTGCGCGTAGGTCGGCATCAGGCCGATCAGCAGGCATGGCAGGGCCATCATCAGGATGCTCAAGCTGAACACCCGCTTGCGCCCCAGCCGGTCGGCAAAATGCGCCATCAGGATGCCGCCCAGCGGCCGGGCCAGATAGCCGGTGACAAAGATGCCGAAGCTTTGCAGCAGGCGCAGCCATTCGGGCATCTCGGGCGGGAAGAACAGCTGGCTCAGGGTCAGGGCAAAGAAGACAAAGATGATGAAGTCGTAGATTTCCAGCGCTCCACCGAGCGCCGCAAGGCCCAGGGTCCGGTAGTCGGAGCGGGAAAAGGGTTGGGGACGTGGTCGAACAGTGGCCGTCATTGGGCACCTCGAAACGTGGCAGTAAAGAGCGCCCGGCGCTCGAAAGGCGCGAAGAATAGCAAAGCTGGCCCGCACCGCCATCATCACCCTTTGGCAAATCACAACAAAAAATCGCACCAGATAAGTGCGAACACTTCCTATTTCCTCACAAGAATATTTTTTGCATCTCTAAAAGCGACATTTGCTGATGAGATTTTCCCACCGCCATCGCAACGAACGCTCTACTTCAAGGCACGCCCTATAAACGCGCACCAAATACGTGCCTTCTGGTCCTCACCCTTTCAATTAGTAGCAACCCGACCAAATTCGGCGATGGAGCTTCATAAAGGCAGGCTTCTTTACCCCGACGAACGGTCAAGACCCAGCCTTTGCGGCCTGTTTCATCCCTGCGACAGGTGACTGGTTAGTCATCACACAACTGTAATCAATCTGAAGCGAAGCGTCTGGCGCGGAGTTTGCGTAGTGATGGCTATCTGATGTTTGGCTAAAAAGGTATTGGCATGACCCTATACAGCGAATCCATGCACCTCTCTTCTGCTGAAAAGCATTGGCTGCCCTGGCTGGGCAAAACCGGAAAGCTGGCTCTGGGCCGCTCGTGCAGGCTTAACCGCTCGTTTTATCCAGTGGTCGAACGCACCTTTGAATCCATCGCCGAAACCCGCGTGCGCCTGCTGCAACACTGGGCTCAGGAGTATTGGGATCACCTCAAGGAACTGAGCACACAGTTGCGCGGCAATGCGCTCGATCACCTCGATGCCAGCCTGCTACAGACCAAGCTCAGCCAGGCGCGGGACTTTTCCGAACTGTTTGTCGTCGACCCGAGCGGCGTGGTGCTGAGTTCGACCTGGGCCCAGCGCAGCGGCCGCCATGAATACAGCGGAGCCTTGGCACGCGGTCTGGAAAAGCCGTTTTTGCATGGCCCGTACAACGACCCGTTGACCTTGAAGATCGGCCCGTCTTCGTCGCGCTTTCACGATGAAGTGACGCTGATGTTCTATCAGCCGCTGGTGCACGACGGTCGTGTATTGGGCTGCCTGTGCGGCCGGGTGCCCAACGATGTGCTGGGTGACCTGATCCAGCGCGAGGCCGGGCATGTGTACCCCGAGTCCGGCGACAACTACCTGTTCATGGCCAAGGCGGTGTTCGAGCCGAACATCGCGCCGGGCACCGCGCTGTCGCGTTCGCGTTTCGAAGACAACGCCTTCACCCACGGCGACAACCTCAAGAGCGGGGTCAAGACCGACTGGGGCACCGTGCGCATCAACCAGCACACCGAACTGGAATTGCGCTTTACCGACCCGGCCACCGGGCAATTGCACCCCGGCGTGCGTGAAACCATTCGCCAGGGCTCGAACCTGTTCGTCACCTATCCGGGCTACGCCGATTACCGGCACATTCCGGTGATCGGCAAAGGCGTGACCTTCCAATTGCCAGGCTCCGTCGATCGCTGGGGCATGATGTGCGAAGCCGACCTTGAAGAGGTCTACCGCCGCCGCTCGCTCAGTCATGGGTTGATGAAGCCGTATCTGGCGACACTGGGCGGGCTGTTCGCCTTCAATTATGCGTTGCAGAACTACAGCGGCCTGAACACCTGGATGATCGAGGGCCTGCAGGTGCTGGCCGTGATCATCACCGCCACGACATTCTGTGCCTTGGGACCCAAACGCCTGGCCGCGCGCCTGAACGACATGACCGAGGTGATCCGTACGATTGCCGAGGGCGAAGGCAACCTGCGCCAGCGCCTGGATGCCTCACGCATGGCCAACGATGAAACCGGTGACATGGGCCGCTGGATCAACAGCTTTATCGACCGCCTCGATGCGGTGGTCGGCCAGGTGATCCAGGCGTCGCACAGCATGGGCAAGACCAACGCGCAGATGCTGGGCAGCAGTCAGCAAGCCAGCCACACCTCGACCGAGGTGACTGAGGCGGTGAACCGCATGATGAACATCGTCGAAGGGCAACTGGGCGAGATCCAGCAAGCGTCGATGACCGCCGAGCAGACCCGCCTGGCCATGGATGACGTGGTGCGCCGCGCCCGCGAACAGTTCGAGGCGGCGCGGGTCGGCACCCAGTCGATTCGCGATGTGGTCGAGCGCTCGGCGTCCAGCGTGCAGTCGCTGGATGCGCGCATGGGGCAGATCGGCACCATCATCGGCCTGATTACCAACATCACCAACCAGACCAACCTGCTGGCACTGAACGCCGCCATCGAAGCTGCGCGTGCCGGCGAGCACGGTCGTGGCTTTGCGGTGGTGGCCGATGAAGTGCGCTCACTGGCGGTACGCACCGCCGGCGCCGCCGACGAGATCCGGCAGATGGTCGAAGGCCTGCAAAACGAGACCCGCGAAGCGGTGGCGTTCATGGAAAGCGGCGTGCAGGACGTCGACAACCACCTGCGCACCAGCGTCGACGCCTCCAGCGAAAACGCCCAGTTGCATCAGGAGGTGGAAAGCATGATCACCATCATCCAGCAACTGAGCGAACGCAGCATGGACTATGGCAAGACCATCGAACGGGTCGACCTGGCCAGCGGCGAAATGCGCCAGACCGTCACCGGCCTGCAAAACAGCGCCGAGATCGTGCGCCTGAACGCCAACAAACTGCAGAAACTGGTGGGGCAGTTCGAAGTGAGCAAAGTGGGATAACGCCGCAAATCTCGTAGCAACTGTGTTGTGTTCTCAAGCCACATGCGCGTCAGCCTCCAAGGCTTCGCGCATTCCGGCCTTGATACTGAGCACGACACAAACCTCGTAGGAGCGAGCGCCAGCTCGCGAAAGGGCCAGTGAAATCAGCACATTTGCGGTGACTGCACCTTCGCATTCGCGAGCTGGCGCTCCCTCCCACGGGAGCGGTGTTGGCAATCGGTTATGGGGTTAATCCGGCAGTCACTTTGTTCAGGCCGATCGACAGGTCGTGCAGGGCATCGCTGGCCACTTGGGTGCGCTGGATGTTGTCCTGGTTGATGGTGGCGATGGCGCTGATCTGGGTCAGGTTGCGTGAGATGTCTTCGGCCACCGAGGTCTGTTCTTCGGCGGCCGTTGCAATCTGGTGGTTCATGTCGCGAATCGATTCCACGGCCGTGGTGATCCGTTGCAATGACTGACTCGCCAGCGCCACCTGGTCGACGCTTTCCTGGCTGCGGGCCTGGCCGCTTTCGATGGCGTGGGCAGCATCCACCGCGCCGGTCTGCACCGAATTGATGATCTGGTTGATCTCGGCGGTGGACGAGGCGGTGCGCTGCGCCAGGGTTCGGACTTCGTCCGCGACCACGGCAAATCCGCGCCCGGCGTCTCCGGCCCGTGCCGCTTCGATGGCCGCGTTCAGCGCCAGCAGGTTGGTCTGCTCGGCGATGCCGCGAATCACTTCCAGTACCTTGCCGATACGCTCGCTGTCGCTTTCAAGGCGGCGAATCACGGTGGCGGTGTTGCCGATCTCAGTGCGCATCAGGTTGATCGCGGTAATCGTCGCGCCCATGACCTGCTCGCCTTCGCGTGAGCAACGGTCGGCTTCGTCGGCGGCGTTGGCGGCTTCGGCGGCATGGCGCGCGACCTCCTGGGCGGTCGCGGACATCTCGTGCATCGCCGTGGCCACCTGATCGGTGCGCTCGAATTGTTCGCCGGTGCCTTTGGCCATGATGCCGGCAATGCTCTTGAGTTCGACGCTGGCGCCGTCCAGATCGGCAGTGCCACTGCGCAGGCTGATAAAGGTCTGCGAGAGAAAATCGCGCAACAGGTTGGCGGCCACCGCCAGACGCCCCAGTTCATCGCGACGGCTAACATTGACCCGCTCACTGAACTTGCCTTCGCTCAATTGCGCGACATAGTCGATCAGCATGCGCACCGGGGCAACAATGTTGCGGTTGACCCGCCACAGCGTGAACAACCCGACCAGCAGCGCCGAGGCCAGCATGATCAGCGCGCCCAGCAAAATCGTCTGGCTGGCGGCTTCGCTGATGCGTTGCGATTGCGCCTGGCTTTGTTGACGCAAGGCATCGACCAGCGCACTCATCTGCTCGCTGGCCGCACGGTCCACGCCCTTGACCGCCAGGTCGCCGGCCACCGGATCGCCGCCTGCCGCGATAAAGGCATCGCGACCCTTGCGGTAGGCATCGCCCAACGTGCGGTGTTCCTGACGCAGGCGCTCGACCTGGCTCTTGCTGGCGGCATCGATGCCCGGCCACGCGCCGAGCTTGCCCAGTGCGGCCTGCACCTCTTGTTCCTGCTTCTCGAACTGCGCCCAGTAGCGGTCGCGGTCGGCCACGACCTTGCCGCGCAACAGCACGTTTTTCCATTCCTGAACCTGAATCTTGAATTGCAGGTTGGCTTCATCGATCAATTGCGACGCGCGCAGCGGCCCGTCGAGCAACCCGCGATAGTCGCGCACGTTATTGGACAGCAGGTGGAAACAGGCCAGGGCAATGACCAGCAACAACGCCAGACTGACGCCCAGCAAAGCGAGAATCTGAAGTCTCAGGGATTTGTACATAGCGGCAGGCAATCTCACAGGAATGGACGGCGCGAGGTCTTGGCATGCGCCGTCGTGAAGTCGGTGACACGTCCCTGTGAACGGGATTGAATCAGGCAAAGATGGCAATTTGATGACAAGGAAATGACCGGCGAATCCTGCCGACCGCCGGCCGTTCCTGTCAGAAATTCACCGACGCCGACAAGCGTGCCGTGCGTGGTGCGCCGGGGAACAGGTAGTCGTCGCCCAGGTACTCACCGACATCGCGCCAGTAGCGTTTGTCGAACAGGTTGTCGACGCTCAGCCGCCAGACCGTGTCATAGCCGCCCAGCCGTGTGCTGTAGCGCCCGCCGACATTGAACAGCGCATAGTCGTTGACCTGCACATCGCCCACACGGTCAGCGTATTTGCTGGCGCTGTACTGCACGCCGCCCAGTACCGCCAGGCCCTTGATCGGCAGGCTGTAATCGGCTTGCAGGCTGGCGCGGTACTTGGGCACGTTGAGTGCCTGATGGCCTTCATAGGCTTCAGTGCCGCTGCCTTGAACCCGCGCGCGGATGGCTGCGGCGCTGGCGGAAATCTGCAAGCGCTCGGTCACCCAGCCATTGGCGCCCAGTTCCAGGCCAAGGTTTTTCTGCTCGCCCTGCTGCACATAGGTAAAGGTGCCGTCGTCCTGAGGCTGCGAGTACTGGTAAGCCTTGCGAATCTGGAACAGCGCCGCGGTCAGGCTCAGGCGTTGCAGGTCGTATTTGATCCCGGCTTCGAGCTGACGCGACACGGTCGGTGCAAGGATTTCGCCGGCGTTATTAGTGAACCACGCCGCCGTGCCGCCCAATGACAAGCCCTTGCTGTAGCGGGTGTACAGCGACAGGTTTTCCAGCGGCTTGTAGATCAGCGCCGCCTGCGGCAGGAACAGCGAACGCCGGGTGTGGCGAATGTCGCCGCCGGTTTCGCTCCAGGCTTGTTCGTCGAGGTACACCTGACGCCCGCCGGCCACCACCTGCCAGTGCTCGTCGAAACGAATGCGGTCAGTGAAGAACAGCCCGTACTGGCGACTGTCCAGCCGCCGCTCGGTGTGCGGCAGGGCGAGATCGGCCGGGGCAAATTCTTCCGGAGCCTGGTCGATATTGCCCGAGCCCACCCACTCGTTGAAGGTGCCACGGGTATCGACCGTGCGCCGGAACGCACTGGTACCCACGGTCAGTTCATGGTCGAGCGCGCCGGTGGCAAAGCGTCCGGTCAGCGCCGCTTCGACTTCGTCGTTACGCCGGGTGTCATCCGGGCTGCGGAAGTCATAGATGTCGTAGTCGCCCTCGGGACTGAAATAGTTCGGCACCGCCGCACTCGCGCAACTGGCCGCGCCGTAGCAACCCCAGGCAAACGAGCTGTAGTCGTCGATCACCACGCGGCTGCGCGAGGCGCTGAGGCTGCCGGTCCAGGCGTCGTTGAAGCGGTACTCGAAGCGCCCGCCGAGGTTCAGCGAGTCGATGCCCACCGGATTCGACCAGCTTTGATGACCCAGGCGCTTGCGCGGCGAGGCGTCATGGGGAAGCTGGTTGCCGCCGAGCAACTGATAGCCGGGAACGGAGCGCTGTTCGCGGGTCTGGTATTCGGCATCCAGTTGCAGAGTGGCGCGCTCGCTGATGGCCCAGTCGAAGGCCAGCGAGGCGAAATCGCGCTGGCCGTCGGCGTGCTCGACATAAGAGCGGATGTCTTCATGGGCCAGGTTGGCGCGCAGACCAAACTGGCGCTCGGTGCCGAACCAGCCGCCGACGTCGGTGGCAATGTAGCGCTCGCCATGTTCATTGGTGGCCACGGTGACCGAGCGTACGTCCTCGGCGCGCTTGGTCTGGTAATTGATCACCCCGCCCGGCTCGGCAACACCGCCCTGCAAGCCGGAAACGCCCTTGAGCAATTCGACCTGCTGCTTGTTCTCCAGCGCCACGTTCTGCTCGCCGGCAATGCTGCGGCCGTTGATGCGATAGCTGTTGCCGGCGTTGAGCGAGAAGCCGCGCACCAGGAAGTTTTCGTAGTAACCCACCGGCGCATAGGCCTCGCCCACCGAGGCGTCGTTGCGCAGCACTTCGCTGAGCAGCCTGGCCTGACGGTCCTGAAGCAAGGCCTCGGTGAACACCGACACCGAGGCCGGCGTGTCGAGCAACGGCGCATCGCCAGGCCCTGCCACAGCGGCGCGGCTGGCCTGATAAGCGTCGGCGGCCGGCTGAGTGGCTGCGCCGCTGATCTGCGTGGCGTCGAGTTTCACCGGCTCCGCTGCCCACGCAGGGGCGGCGACAGCCATGCCCAATGGCAACAAGGGCCAGGCCAGTCGGTGCGGCGTACTCATGAGGCGGTTACTCCTGGAATCGGCGGGGGGCAACCTTGTACGTTTATGCCAGCGGTTTTACAACCCTTGGCGCTGCGCGTTGAATAAAAAACAACTACAACGTCACGAATCCGCTTTTAAGGGTGAATTAAGTCAGCGTGGATAATCTGGCTTCAACGAAACAACTGAACCCCTCGGTTGAACGTGTATCTATACACACAGATTCCCTACCTGATAAAGGAAGACCCTCATGAAACTGATGCCTGCCCTGTTTGCCGCTATTGCCCTGACCACTGCTGCCGGTGTTGCCCAGGCCGATGTACGCCCCGATGAAATTGCAGGCCTGCAAAAGGCCGGCACCATCGGTGACCTGCAACAGTTCAATGAACAAGCGCTGAAAGCGCACCCCGGCTTTACCATTCATGACACCGAACTGGACCACAAGGCCAGCGGCCAATATGTCTATGAAATCGAACTGCGTGATGCCAACAAGAAAGAGTGGGATTACCACGTCGATGCCAAGACCGGCGCCGTGTTGCTGGATAAAGAAGACCGT
This sequence comes from Pseudomonas sp. HP_08, assembly GCF_055284095.1. Classification (NCBI taxonomy): domain Bacteria; kingdom Pseudomonadati; phylum Pseudomonadota; class Gammaproteobacteria; order Pseudomonadales; family Pseudomonadaceae; genus Pseudomonas; species Pseudomonas sp. HP_08. Next base: position 28,491 of record NZ_JBTOQC010000019.1, read on the forward strand.
TAATTGATGCTTCGCGGCTAAAGCAGCGCCTGCATGGGCGTGGCTTTAGCCGCGAAATTTAATCAATGCAATATTTCCTACGTTATTCCAGGCCCACCTTCAGCAACTTGCCCTTGTCGTCATCGGTCAGCAGATACAGATAACCATCCGGTCCCTGACGTACATCGCGGATGCGCTCTTTGCGATCCCCCAGCAAGCGCTCTTCATGCACAATCTTGTCGCCTTCGAACTGCAGGCGAATCAACTCTTCGGTTTTCAAGGCGCCCACAAATACGTTGTGGTCCCAGGCCTTGAAGCGGCCGTCGTCATAGAACGCCATGCCACTGACACCCGGCGAAACTTCCCAGACATGAAACGGCGCCTTGGTGCCCTCGACCAGCTTGCCTTTGGCTTCAGGAATCGGCTGGCCCGAATAGTTGACGCCGTGGGTTGCCAGTGGCCAGCCGAAGTTTTGTGCGCGCTCGACAATATTGATCTCGTCGCCGCCTTTAGGCCCGTGCTCGTTCAGCCATACCGTGCCACTCCATGGGTTGAGCGCCGCGCCCTGCGGGTTGCGGTGGCCGAAACTCCAGATTTCCGGGGCCACGTTTTCGCGACCGACAAACGGGTTGTCTTCAGGCACCTTGCCGTCGGGGAAGATGCGCACCACTTTGCCTTGCAGCTTGTCCAGGTCCTGGGCCGTCGGGCGGTCGTTGTTTTCACCCAGCGCGATGAACAGATAGCCCTGACGATCGAACACCAGCCGCGCACCGAAGTGGTTGCCCACCGACAACTTGGGTTGCTGGCGGAAGATCACGTTGAAGTCTTCCAGCGTGCTCAGGTCTGCCGACAACCGCCCGCGACCGACCGCCGTGCCGGCCTTGTCGCCTTCGGCAGCCGTCTTGCCATCGCCTTCGGAATAGGCCAGGTAGACCATGCGGTCATTGGCAAAGTCGGGCGACAGCATCACATCGAGTAAACCGCCCTGCCCGTTGGCCCAGACCTGTGGCACGCCAGAGATGGGTTTGGACAGCTTGCCGTCAACGCCAACCAGCAGCAGGTCGCCTGTGCGCTCGGTGATCAGAATGCCTTTCTTGTCCGGCAGAAAGGCCAGGGCCCAAGGGTGATCCAGGCTGCCGGCCAGTTCAGTCACCGTCACCCTGCCCAGCTCGCTCTTGTACTCCTTGGGCTTGGGCAAGCCGTCGGCCGAAGCCAGCAGTGGCAAGCTGGCAAACGCGCCGGCGCACAGCGTTGCGATCAGGGTTTTTCTCAACATGGGCGATTCCTTATGCATGGACGTAAAGGTCGGTAAAACTCAGTTGCCGCGCACCGGCGCGCTGGGGCGCGGGTCGATGGTCGGCCGAACGGGGGCTTGTTGCCGGGTGGGATAACCGTTGCCGATACCGCCGTTTTCCAGCGTTGGCGGGCGTGGCGTGGGCGCCGTGCTCGGCCCGCGCACCGGCGGCGTCGCCGGCGCGGTGCCCTGGCGGCTATTGGGGTTGGCGCGTTTGATCGGGCTGTTATAGGGATTGCTGTTGGCACCGCGATCGGTAGCGGTCGCGGACTGGGCGCTGGCAGACGCAGCCCCCGCCAGCAGCAGGGCCATGGCGAGGCATTGCACAAGACGATTGATCATTTTCCTACCCAATAAAAGGTAAAGGCTCACGCCTTTGAGGACGATTGCCCGTACAGGTTCGACCCGCACAGGCCCTCAGGCAAATATTGAAGGGAGGGAGTTTGTAACAAGACTGGTCCGCGAGCGCCGTTCAGAAGGCTCGCGGCAGGCGGGCGGTAAAGGTTGTGCCGTGTTCGACACTCGATTGCACAGTCACATCGCCCAGATGGGCACGCATGATTTCGCGGACGATAAACAGTCCCAGCCCTACGCTGCGGCTGAAGTCATGGGTGTCGCCCCGCACCAGCGGCTCGAACAATTCTTCAAAACGTTCCGGCGCTATCAACCCGCCATGGTTATGCACCGCAAGGTAGCTGCCTTTGGCATCGAAGGCCGAGGTCACAGTCACCACGCCGCCGGCAGCGCCATAACTGAACGCATTGCCCACCAGGTTACCGATCACCTGGAACAAGCGGTCGGCATCGGCATTGCACGCCCCTTCGCCCTCACACACGTGCAGCAGCGTGCGATCGGGAAAGGCCATGCGCAACTCCTCGATGCTGCGCTCGGCTACCGCATGCAGGTCAATGCTTTGCAAATTGACCGAAAGGCCCTGCCCGACCCGGGCCTGGGTAAAGTCCAGCAAATCGGCGATCAAGCGGCCTGCGCGGTCGACCGATTGCGAGATATGCCCCGCCACCCGGCTCTGTCGCTCATCGAGCGGGCCACGATGCAACAGGTCGGCGGCCATCTTGATCGCCGACAGCGGGTTGCGCATGTCGTGGCTGACGATGCCGACCATCTGCTCGGCAAAATTGGCGCGAATCTGCGCCTCGGCATGCGCCAGACGCAGGCGGTTCTGCGCCAGGCTCAACTCTTTTTGCGTGCTGAGTTGCTGTTGCAGCAGTTCTTCGGCCAACTGCCGCGCTTCCAGTAACTGGCGCTCGTACTGGTTGCGCTCTTCGGCCACGAACAGCGCCAACTCGTGATAGAAGACGCCACCGTGCTCGCGGCGCACGGCATTGAGCATCATCGGCACCTGATGGCCATCGGCATGCAGCAGGTCAAGCTTGACCTCCGACACCGAGCCCTGCATCTGCAGCATCGGAAACCAGTGGGTCTGGCTGAAAATCTTGCCGCCCATGGTCAGCAGGTTCTGGAAGCGCAAGCCCGACAACGCTTCGGGCTCACGGCCCAGCCAGCGGCAAAACGTACCGTTGACGCGCACGATGCTGCCATTGCCCTGGGTCAGCAGCAGACCGCAGGGGGCTTCATCGAACAGCGTGTCACTGTCAGGTAGCTCAAGCGGCATCAGGGGTGTGTCCAAAAGGCTGCAAGAATTCTTCGATGGCTTCGGTACAGGCCTGTGGCGCACTCATGTGCGGGCAATGGCCGATATTCTCGATCAGGCGCAACACGCTGCCCGGCATCACTGCATGCAGGTAATCGCCGACCTCGACCGGCGCGATCAGGTCATCGCTGCATTGCAGGATCAGCGCAGGCGTCGTCAGGCCCTGCACATCGTTGCGGTTATCGGACATGAACGTGACCCGGGCAAAATGCCGGGCGATCTCGGGGTTGCTGCGGCAAAAACTGTTGGCCAGCTCCTGGCCCAGTTCTGGCTGGTCAGGGGCGCCCATGATCGACGGCGCCATGCTGCTCGACCAGCCCAGATAGTTGCTGTCGAGGGTGTCGAGCAGGGAATCGATATCAGCGCGGCTGAAACCGCCCACATAGCTTTCGTCGTCGATGTAGCGTGGCGACGGGCCGACCATGATGTGGCCGCTGATGCGCCCAGGCGCCATGCGGTCGGCCAGCACGCCGATCATGGAACTGACCGAATGCCCGATCAGCACCACAGGCCCCTGGCCGAACGCTTCGATAATCTCGAGCAAATCCCGGGCATAGCCATCAAGGCGCTCGTACTTGTGCCGAAAATACGCTGACAGGTCCGAACCGCCACTGCCCACCAGGTCGTACAGGACCACCCGGTAACGGTTGGCAAAAGACGGCGCCACGAACCGCCACATGCGCTGGTCACAGCCAAATCCATGGCCAAAGATCAGCGTCACAGGCCCGTCGCCTATCACATGCACATTGTTGCGTTGTTGCACCGGCATCCTTAGCTCCCGCCCCAGAGCCGCGCACAACGGAATGCGCAGCCACGACAATGCGCCGAGATTAGCATCGTTCACCGCACCAGACAGTGCAAAATGCATGGCACGTTGCCCTGTTTTTGATGAAGGCTTCAACATGACCCGAATTTTCGACGCCCGCGGCAATCGCTATGCCGTTATCACACCCCAGGCTTTGCGCACCCAAGGCGTGCCGATCGACCTTGATGCCGCCATGGCGGCACGCGAACACAAACACTGGGCCGCAGCTGCCATCGAGGCGGTGTGCAACTGGCCGGCCGGGCAACAGCCAGCCGGGGCCAAGGCACATCGCAGCGACGGGCTGTTGATCGGTCCTTTTCAGGATCAGGCCCCGTTCGACCTGCTGATCGTCAACACCGACGCAACTCTGGCCGAGCGCAGCGGCAATGGCCTGACCATTTTTGCCCAGGCGCTGACCGAGAGCGGCCTTGCCCCTGATGCCACCTTTACCCTGCGCGTTCACCATGCGGGCGGGCAGGCGGATTCACCCGTCAACACGGTGATCGAGCCCGCCACACGGCAAGGCGATCAAGGCTTCTGGCTGACCCTGGGTACACCGCATTTCGGCCCGAAGGCCGTGCAGGCGCAGGCATCCTGCGTCGAAACGGTTGAATTCAACCAGCGACCGGCCACGCGGGTGCTGTCTCTGGCCGCCCTCCATCGCGCCTGGGCGCACAGTGTCTTTGTGCGGGTCGGTAATCCGCATTGCGTGACCTTGCTGACCGACGCAGGACAGTTGCCGACATTTGCGCAACTGCATGAGCCCGAACTGAATCAGGCGCTGACCCGCATTGCGTTTGCCCAAGGCGAGTTTGGCGCGGGCGAGCCCTGCCCCGCCGGGGTGAATTTGCAATGGGCCTGCCGTACGGCGCCGGGCCAGCTTGAAGCGCGGGTGTTCGAGCGCGGCGAAGGGCCCACCGCATCCAGCGGCACCAGCGCCAGCGCGGTGGCCTGTGCGGCATGGGCCGCCGGGCTGGTGGTGGCCGGTGAAGTGCTGGTGACGATGCCGGGCGGCACCGCGCCATTGCGCCTGACCGAGCGCGACGGCGCGCTGCATGAAGTGGCGCTGTTCGGCGTGGCGATCTTGATCAGCCGCGAGTGAGGCTCACTCGCCGATGTCTTCGTTCCACAGCTGCGGCTGACTGGCGATGAAGTCGCGCATCATGTGCTCGCACGTGGCATCGCCAAGCACATCGACCTGCACACCGCGGCTGCGCAGAAGCTGCTCTTCGCCCATGAACGTCTGGTTTTCGCCGACGATCACCTTGCGAATGCCGTACAGCAAGATCGCCCCGCTGCACATCGAGCAAGGCGACAAGGTGGTGTACAGCACCGCATCGCGGTAGACGCTGGCCGGCTGGCGGCCGGCATTTTCCAGGGCATCCATCTCGCCATGCTTGATGGCACTGCCCTCCTGAATCCGCCGGTTGTGGCCACGACCGATGATCTGGCCGTTATGGACAATGACCGAGCCGATCGGAATACCGCCCTCGGCCAGGCCTTGTTGCGCCTCATCGATGGCAGCTTGCATGAATGGGTCCATTGGAACTCTCTCGTCAAATATAAAAAATCAGGGTGTCGGGGTCTTCTGCGCGTTAGTCAGCGCTTGCGCCACAAACTCGGACAACAGCTGCGAAGAGCTGGTTTTCATTTCCTGGCCGACTTCGTTGTTACGCACTTTGAAGCGACTCTTGAGCGCCGTCGAACCTTGCCCCTGATTGAGCAGGCGCAGCTCGTCGACGCTGAATGAATGGGCATACGCGGCCGCCAGATTACGCTCCCATTGCCCTTGATACTGCGGTTGCAGGCGTTTGAGTTCGGCTTGCACCAGCGTCTGCGCCTGGGTCTTGCCCAGGCGCTCGACCAGATCGGTAAAGGTCACGGTGCGCGACGCCACCTGATAGCCCAGCCAGCCTAGGCCATCGCCCAGTTGCCGCTCCCGGACAAAGGCCAGCGCGGTATCGTCGACCTCGCCCGCACGCGCCGGCAGCGAACCGCTCAGGACGGCCAGCACCAGTAGCACACCGGGCAAGAACGCTGCAGTGCAGTCTTTCATTGCTCCTCCCGGCTGATTGACTGGCTGTAGACCTGACGCTAGCAGCCAATGCGACGCATTGACATGCACAAGGTCGCATCCAGCCCGAACATGCCGTTCTCAGCAACGCCTGTTCAGCCACTCATCACGGTTGAGCCGGTAAATGCGTACGCCCATGCCGTGATACATCGCCGTGAGGTAGCCACTGAAACCGACCTTGTGCAGCACCTGTACCGAGGCCCGATTTTCGGGCTGGACCACGGCGATCACCGAGCCCAGCTCCAGCACGTCAAAGCCATGCGCCAACACCGCCCGCACCGCTTCAGTGGCCAGCCCCTGCGCCCAGAACGCCGGGCACAGCCGGTAACCGAGCATGACCTCGGGAATATTCTCGAAGGTTTCCAGGCTCAACCCGCAGAACCCGGCCAACCGGCCACTGGCCTGCTCGATCATCGCCAGCGGCGCAAAACCCTCGCGCGGCAAGGCGTCACGGCAATGCTGCATGAACTCGGCGCTGGCCGCAGCGCTCATGACCCCGCGCACCGAATACTGCATGACCTGCGGGTCGGCAAGCATGGCTGACAGTTCAGGCAAATCGTCGGGATGAAAGGCGCGCAAGCAGAGGCGCCGGGTCGACAGGATCAGCGGCGTTTGTGCCCGCATCTGCAGCGTCCTTGCAACAGGTCAGTCGTCGGCGTTGGGGTCAAGGTCTGGAAACAGCACTTCGGTAAATCCGAATTTGCTGTAATCGGTAATCCGCGACGGGTACAGCCGGCCGATCAGGTGATCGCACTCATGCTGCACCACCCGGGCATGAAAGCCCTGAGCAACACGCAGGATCGGCTGACCTTGCGGGTCGAAGCCCTCATAGCGAATACGGTCATAACGCTCGACCAGCCCACGCAGGCCGGGCACCGACAGGCAGCCTTCCCAGCCGGCTTCAAGGGTCGGCTCAAGTGGCGTGATCAAGGGATTGAGCAGAATGGTGCGCGGCACCGCTTCGGCTTGCGGATAACGCTCGCTGCGCTCGAAGCCGAAGATCACCAGTTGCAGGTCGACACCGATCTGCGGCGCGGCTAGGCCTACGCCGCCCACGCTTTGCATGGTCTCGAACATGTCATCGATCAGGGTTTGCAGTTCTTGACTGCCGAACAGATGTTCAGGAACGGGCGGGGCGATACGCAATAAACGCGGATCGCCCATTTTCAGAATCTCGCGGATCATCAGGCAACATCCTGTAAGACAAAGCGCAATCCTGACACATTCCGGGCGTCGATTGCAGGCTCAGGCATGCGGTTGCGTGTGCGCGCCGCCCACTCCTGGCTCTTCAGGGCTGGAAGCCTCTAAGCCGCCGTCGCCAGGCACTTTCTCGCCACTGTCCTTGCCTTCCTGGGACATGTGCTCGATCACCGCATTCATCTCTGCACCCAACAGCAGCACGGCCGCCGAGATATAGAAAAACAGCAACAGCACAATGATTGCCCCGATGCTGCCGTACATAGCGTTGTAGTCGGCAAAGGTCTTGACGTAATAGGCAAAGCCCAGCGAGGCGATAATCCACACCACCACCGCCAATACCGAACCTGGAGTAATGAAGCGAAACTCTTGTTTGACGTCCGGCATGACGTAATAGATCAGGGCCACGGCAATCATCATCAGCAGGATGATCAACGGCCAGCGCATGATCGTCCACAAGGTGACGATGAACTCCTCGATGCCCAGATGGGCTGCGAACCAGTTCATGACCTGAGGGCCGGTAACCATCAACGCAGCGGCGGCCAGCAACATGCCGGCGATACCGATGGTGTAGAAAATCGACAGTGGCAGACGCTTCCAGAGCGGGCGGCCTTCAACCACGTCATAAGCGGCGTTCATGGCGCTCATCATCAAGCGCACCGCCGCCGAGGCGGTCCACAGCGCGACGACGATACCGATCGACAACAGCCCGCCTTTGGATTGCTGCAACTGATCGATCACCGGGTTGACCTGCTCCAGCGCCTGGGGCGGCAACACCAGTTCGGACTGCAAACGCAGCCAGGAAAAGAAATCCGGCAGGTGCAGGAAACCGATCAGGGCAATCAGGAACAGCAGGAAGGGGAACAGCGAAAACAGTGCCTGATAAGCCAGGGCTGAGGCGTAGGTCGACATTTCGTCATCGATGAACTCGCTGACGGTACGGACCATCACTTTGCTGAATGACAAATTGTGCATGTGGGGAAAATTCATGGCGTCTCCTTTCGCGAACAGACCCGGATACTTTACGTCTTCACGACGATTGGCGTTGTCTTGATCAAGGCCCGGGCATTATCTGAGTCGGGACGCTTGCATCCTGATTCAGCTTCAGCGCACACATGGACTTGAATAACAGCAAAAGGTTTCAAGCAAGGGTAACCGTCACGGCGCCTGCACGCGGCCGTGACGGTTGGTGTATACGACCGGCTGTATTAACGATCAACGCTTTTCTTGATCTCGTCTTTAGCCTTGCCTTTGATCTGCTGGCCTTCACCCTTGATTTCCTGGGCTTTGCCTTCGGCGCGCAGTTTGTCGTTGTCAGTCACTTTACCGACGCCCTGTTTGACATTGCCGATCGCTTCGTTGGCCAGGCCTTTGGCTTTATCGCTGGTGCTGCTCATGAGGACTCTCCTGGGCCGCTGGGCCCGCATCGTAAGAAGGATGTCGTTATGAAGCCGACAAAATCATGGACCCGAGGCCTTCGCACAGAGTTTCAATTATTTGCACGATCCGTTTTCCGTTCATCCGCTGACGGCGACAACTTCATGCAGGCGCTTATGCCACAATACGCGCCAGCGACGGGCGCTTGGGCCCGCACAGATTGTATGAATTTTCCGGAAAACCTTATGAAGCTCGATAAAAAGCAGGCCATTGATCGCCGTAACCAGCAACTTGCCGAGAACCAGAAACAGGCAGGCACCGTGCTGAACGCCGACAACAGCTACTTTGCCGTGCTCGACCCACGGCGCAATATCTGGTGGTTCGACCTGCCCGTCAGCCAGTTGAAAAGCCTCGAATGGCTGAACCTGCTGCTGCACACGCCAGAGCCTGAGCAGTTGTTGCATGTGAAGGTGCCAACCTCGTTCCTGCGCGCCCGTATTGCCGGGCTTGAAGTGCGCAACGAGGGCAAGCGCAAGGCGACCATCAGCCTGGAGCTGAGCGCGGACCGTGACTCCTACCTCAAGGATTTGCGCCCGTCAGGCACTCAGCTCGGATTTGCGGTGTTTGTGCAGGTGTGAAAGCGCCGCCCGTGCCGTTCGTAACACAATCTTGCAAATAACCGGACTTTTCCCGGAACAAGGCAGTCACTCGTAAGGAGCCGCCACGGAGCCTTACCCATGAACATCGGTACGCCTAATACCCTCAGGGTCGACGTATGGAGTGATTACGTCTGCCCTTTCAGCTACCTGCAATTGCCGGTGCTCGAACAGCTCCAGACGCTTTACGGCACCTCCATCCAATGGTCCTGGCACGCATTCGAACTGCGCCCCGAGCCCCTTGATACGCCAGACCCGTGCGCCGAACACCTGCGCATGACCTGGTCACGGGCGGTGTTGCCCATGGCCGACAAGCGTCAGTTGCACATGAAGATTCCGCCGGTACAACCGCACAGCCGCAAAGCGCTGGAAGCGGCGACCTTTGCGCGCGCCCACGGCGGTTTCGAGGCGTTCAACCGGGCGGTGTTCAGAGCGTTTTTCGAGCAGGGCCAAAACATCGGCGAGACAGACATCCTGCTGCGACTGGCCGACAAGGCCGGGCTGGATTCACATGCGCTGCAAGAGGCTCTGCTACAGGAACAATACAGCGCCAGCGTACTGGCCGATGAAGGCCTGGCCAATGACCTGGGCCTGCGTGCCGTGCCGGCGCTGCTGCTGCGCCGCGCCGATCAGCCGCTGGCAGAGGCTCAGGTGCTCAATGGCACCCTGCCCTTGCAACGCCTGACCCGGGAGATCGACGCGCTCTTGCAGTGAAGCGCTTTACACCAGCTCGATACGGTCTGGATGAATCACGATCAGGCCCTGCTTGTACAAGCCGCCAATGGCTTTCTTGAAGTTGCCCTTGCTGACGCCGAACAGATCGCTGATGACCTTCGGGTCGCTCTTGTCGTTGACCGGCAATACGCCCTGATTGTCGCGCAGGCGCGCCAGGATCTGCCCCGACAAGCCGTCGGCCGCCTCGCTGCCCACCGGTTGCAGGCTGAGGCTGATCTTGCCGTCATCGCGCACTTGCTTGATGAAGCCTTTCTCTTGCATGCCCGGACGCAGGAACTTGAACACTTCGTTCTTGTGGATCAGGCCCCAGTGGCGGTTATCGATGATCGCCTTGAAGCCCATGTCGGTGGCCTCGACCACCAACAGGTCGACCGCTTGCCCTGCGCTGTAGTTGGCCGGGGTCTTGTCCAGATAGCGGTCCAGCCGCGAGGTGGCGGTGATACGTTTGGTGTGTTTGTCCAGATACACGTGGACCACACAATACTCACCGGCTTCCATCTGGCGCTTTTCTTCAGAGAACGGCAGCAGCAGGTCCTTGGGCAGGCCCCAGTCGAGGAACACCCCGATATTGTTGACCTGCACCGCCTTGAGGCTGGCAAAGCCGCCGACCTGAACCTTGGGCTTCAAGGTCGTGGCAATCAGCTTGTCGTCGCTGTCCAGGTAGATGAAGACGTTCAGCCAGTCATCGACCTCGGTGGGCGTGTCCTTCGGGATGTAGCGGTTAGGCAGGAGGATTTCGCCGTCCGCGCCGCCGTCCAGATACAGACCGAAGTTGGTGTGCTTGACGATTTGCAAGCTGTTGAAGCGCCCGATTAAAGCCATGTGCCGATACCCTGATTGCGTGACGCGCATTCTAACCGGTTTTGCCAGGCGATTTTCATTGAGGTGCCATTCTGCGCATCTGATGGCCACGCAGTATGGCACTGCGCTGGCGACTTTCCCGTACAGGCTGCTAATCTGCTGGTCAGGAAACAGGAAGCAAAGGTCACACGACCTTTCGGCAATCTCCTCGGCGGAATTGTGTGATGAAAAACTGGATGCTGTTGGCTGCATTGATCGGGTTGAGCGGCTGTGCTTCGTCGCCTTGCCAATACGGCCGCGACCAGGCCGCCGCCGGCGACGCACCCTCGGACCAGTGCCGGGCAGGACAACTGCTGTACCAGAACGACATGCTCCAGGCCAAGCTGCTGATCAGCCAGGCCGACCGCGAAAATTACGAACTGGCCGAGGCGATGCTGCGCCGCGCCGCCCTGACCGATGCTTCGGGCGAGGCCCAGTTTTACCAGGCCGTGCTGCTGATTCGTGAACAGGCCGAGCCAGAACCCATCATCGCGCTGCTGGAAACTGCGGCCAGGCATCGCCATCCACTGGCGATCGCCCTGCTCTCGCAACAACTCACGACCCGTGACGAAAAACAGGCCGCCTACTGGCGCGACCAGTACGCTGAACTGGATGTGGCCAAGAGCGGCTATCCGTCGTTCGAGCAGGCGCTGGTGGTGATTCGCGGCCTGGTGATTCCCCGCACCGAGATGACTGCGTCGCACTGATTTAAACGCTGATTTAAACGCTGATTTAAACGCGGATCGACGAACGGTCATACCCTGCAATATTTCGCCGGTATGCTGGCACGGCTCTAGCTTGAGGCTTGCAGCGCATAACTTGCCGCTTTCTTTTTCCACTCCTTGCCCTCTCCTGGAGTGAGCCATGCTCGTTTTTCGATCACTGGCGCCCTTGTTGGGTGCCCTGTTGCTTAGTCAGCCCGCTGCTGCTCAGGTTTTAGAGCGCAGCCTGGGCGATTTCAGCCTGAAAGTCGGCACCACGCCGACGCGCACCATGGCCCAGGGCCTGGTGGCGCCCAGCGGCGGCTCCGAAGCGTTTCATGGCGGTCTGGACCTGACCCACGAGAGCGGCCTGTACATCGGTCAGTGGTCGCCCAATATGGGCCTGGTGCCTGAAAGCGATCTGGAACTGGATTCCTACATGGGCTTCAAGAAGCCCTTCGATCAGACCCTGGGTTACGAACTGGGGATGATTCGCTACAGCTACCCCGAAACCAGCCAGATCGACAGCCACGAGTTCTACGCCGGCCTGCGCGTACTCGACAGTCGCCTGGGGGCTGCCTACAGCGACGACGTCGGGGTGCGCAACAGCACGTTGTTCGTCGACCTCGGCAGCCTGGAGCGCCTGGGCATGAACGTGCGCATGCAGTACGCCACTCACCAGTTCGACACCACCCAGATCGCCAGCGACGGCAGCCTGATCGGCGGCTTCAACGACTGGTCGCTGAAGCTGTCGCGGCCTTGGCTGGGCATCGACATGAACCTGATCTATAGCGGCTCGAGCCTGTCGGGCGACAGCTGCAACGTCTACAGCGGACACAATCCGCGCTGCGAGCAGACCTTCACCATCAAGGCGGTACGCGCGCTGTTCTGAGATCCATGGAACTGCCTTGTGTGCGCTGCCCTCTATTGGACAGCCAGTCGATCAAGGAGCGGTCATGGAGTACCTGTCGAAAGCCCTCGTTACGTTATTGCTCGCCGTGTCGTTACTGACCGGTTGCAGCCAGGTGAGCCTTGCTTACCGCAATCTGGACATGATCATTCCGTGGTCGCTCAATGACTATCTGAAGGTGCGGGGCGAGCAGAAAGACTGGCTCGACGAACGCCTCAAGCAGCACCTGCAATGGCATTGCAGCACGCAATTGCCCGGCTACCTGACCTGGCTCGACGGCCTGGAGCAGATGGTTCGCGACGATCAGGTGACCGCCGCCGGGCTGCAGGCCCGCACCCGTGAAGCGGAACAGGCCATCGCCCGCATTGCACAGCAGGTCACGCCGTCGGCCGTGGAATTGCTGGGCAAGCTGGACGACCGCCAGGTACAGGAGATGCAGCAAGCGTTCGAGCGCGACCAGGCCAAGCGCCAGAAGCAATACCTGAACCAGCCGCTGGACAAGCAGATCGCCGAGCGCGCCGAGCGCATGGAAAAACGCCTGTCGCCATGGATGGGCTCGCTCAATACCGTGCAGAAAGCCCGCGTGCAGCAATGGTCGGCGTCACTGGGCGAGCAGAACCAGGCCTGGCTGGCTAACCGCGCCAGCTGGCAGAGCCGCTTCCTGACCGCCGTGCAACAACGCAACCAGAGCGACTTCGCCCCGCGCATTACCGCCTTGCTGCAAGACCGGCAAACCTTCTGGACCCAGGATTACCGCGAAGCCTACGACCGCACCGAACAGGCGGCGATCAATCTGGTGGTGGATGTGTATGCGCAAAGCACGCCGGAGCAGCGTCAACGGCTGCTGCGGCGTATCGATGACATGCGCAAGGACTTCAACGACCTGGATTGCCTGAAGGCCGCACGCGCTTCCTGATCAGGCCACTTGTGGTTTGGTCGCGACTTCGTCGAAGGTCGCAGGGTCCAGGGCATCGGCCTGCTCATCCAGCACCTGACGCGGGTGGTCGTTACCGGGGATGCTGCTGTCGATCATCGCCAACAGGCTGGCACCGCGCGGGGTGAGGATGAAATTGCTGCCGGTGCCGCCCTCTTCCTGAGGCCTGGATTCGATATAGCCACGTTCGACCAGTAACGCTTCAAGCCGCGAGGCTTCGGCCTTGAGCTGGTCGAGGTTGTCCTGCGGCTCGCCCTGTACGGCCTGAGCCTGGGCATGATCGGTGGCGTACTGGCGCGGCTTGAATGCTTCGTCGGCGCCATTCTGTACTTCGTGTAGCAGTCGTTCGATAAGGTCCCAGTTGTAAGCCATGGTGCAAACCCTCCGTCCCGCATGGATTAATGGCCCCATGACGTCCGGTCATGGGTGGCCTCATGGGTTGTGACAGAGGGGAATGCGCGGCGTTCAAGCGGGTTGCCGGATGGCAGGCGGCGTATGCCGCCCGACATCACTCAGCGGCAGGCGCCGGGGACTTGCGCTTTTTCAGCGGTGCCATGCCGTCTTCGCTGACCAGCGAATCAGGCTTTGGACGGTTGACCGTCTTGCGCTTGTTCGGGCCTTTGGCGGTGGTTTTCTTCTTGTCGCCCTTGGCGTCGGTCTTTTTCTTCTTCACGCCAACGGCCTTGCCCGAGGCCTTGACCTTTTTAGGTCCGCCGTAGGTGCCTTTGACTTCCTTGATCACGCGGCGCTCGAACGTCTGCTTGAGGTAGCGCTCGATGCTCGACATCAGGTTCCAGTCGCCATGGCAGATCAGCGAGATGGCCAGGCCTTCGCCACCGGCACGACCGGTGCGGCCGATACGGTGCACGTAGTCATCGCCGCTGCGCGGCATGTCGAAGTTGATCACCAGGTCCAGGCCGTCGATGTCCAGGCCACGGGCCGCGACATCGGTGGCGACCAGAATCTTCGCGCCGCCCTGCTTGAAGCGCTCGATGGAGGCCTTGCGGTCCTTCTGGTCCTTGTCGCCGTGCAGCACAAAGGCCTTGAGGTCTTGTGCGACCAGACGCCCGTACAGACGGTCGGCCATGGCCTTGGTGTTAGTGAAGATGATCGCCTTCTGGTAGGTCTCGTTGGCCACCAGCCAGTTGATGATCTGCTCTTTGTGTACGTTGTGGTCGGCCGTCACGATCTGCTGGCGCGTACCGGTGGCCAGCTCGCTGACCCGGTTGAGCTGCAGGTGCTGCGGGTCCTTGAGAACCTTCTGCGCCATTTCGCGCAGGCCGGCGCCGCCGGTGGTGGCCGAGAACAGCAGGGTCTGCTGGCGCTGGGCACATTCTTGGGACAGACGCTCGACGTCTTCGGCAAAGCCCATGTCGAGCATGCGGTCGGCTTCGTCGAGCACCAGCACTTCGACCAGTTTCAGGTCCAGGTTGCCGGCATTCAGGTGCTCGAGCATGCGCCCCGGCGTACCGATGAGGATGTCCGGCACCTTGCGCAGCATCGCTGCCTGAACCTTGAAGTCTTCGCCACCGGTGATCAGGCCGGCCTTGACGAAAGTGAACTGCGAGAAGCGCTCGACTTCCTTGAGGGTCTGCTGCGCCAGCTCGCGGGTCGGCAGCAGGATCAGCGCACGAATGTCGACCCGCACACGGGCAGGGCCGATCAGGCGATTGAGGATTGGCAGTACGAAAGCGGCGGTCTTGCCGCTGCCGGTTTGCGCCGTCACCCGCAGATCGTGCCCTTGCAAGGCCAGGGGAATGGCCGCTGCCTGCACAGGCGTAGGCTCGACAAACTTCAACTCGGCCACAGCTTTGAGCAGGCGTTCGTGCAGGGCTAATTCGGAAAACACGGGTGCTACCTCGACGGAATACAAAAATACAGTCGCGTATCGTAACGGTTTCGAGCCTCGGGGCCGAGTTTCTTTAGTGCCGCAGGTGGATTTTGTTGCCCGAACCGCCGTGAATTGTGCCTTCAATCCCCCGCCGCACTGCCCTCGCGACGCGGGTCGGCGCCGCCTGACCAGCCGTTGGCGGTGCGCATGATCACCTGGGTGCCGCTGGTCATGTGCATGGGCCTGACGTCGTGGCCACGGGCTTTGAGTTGCTCGATCACGCCGTCGCTGATCAGTTCGGCCTCCACTTCCGTGCCGACATTGCGACTGCCGAAGTTGGGCAGGTTGACCGCCGCCTGCGGATCGAGCTGCCAGTCCAGCAGGCCGATCAGGGTCTTATTGACGTACTCGACGATCTGCGAGCCGCCAGGTGAACCGACCGTGGCCAGCAGTTCGCCGCTGGCCTTGTCGAACACCAGCGTCGGCGCCATGGACGACAGCGGCCGCTTGCCGGGCTCGATGCGGTTGGCGACTGGTTTACCGGCCTCACGCGGGATGAACGAGAAATCGGTCAACTGATTGTTCAGCAAAAAGCCGTTGACCATGATGTGCGAGCCAAACCCCGCCTCCACCGAGGTGGTCATGGCAATCGCGCCGCCCTGATCGTCGACAGCGGTCAGGTGCGAGGTCGAAATGCGCAGCGGCGAGCGGTCAGGTGTGTAGGCCACCTTCAGCCCCGGCGGTGTCCCGGCCTGCGCCCGACCCATGCTCTGGTTGCCGATCAGGGCGGCACGCCCGGCCAGATAGCCGCTGTCGGTCAAGCCTTGTACGTTGACCGGAATGAAATCGCTGTCGGCCAGGTACAGCGCCCGGTCGGCAAACGCCAGGCGCTGCGCCTCGGCCAGCAGGTGCACCGCCTCTGCCGCAGGCTCAAGGCGCGCCGCAGAATCACTGGCCGTGGGCCGCATGGACGCCAGATCAAACCGCGGCGACTGACGCTGCAGCGCGTCAAGGATGCCCAGCGTCTGCACCACCGCAATGCCGCCCGAGGACGGCGGCGGCATGCCGCAGATTTTCCAGCGCTTGTAGTCGGCGCACACCGGCGTGCGCTCTTTGGCCTTATAACCCTGAAGGTCGGCAAGGTTCAGTGTGCCGGGGTTGCGATGACTGCCAACCTTGCTGACGATCGCTTCGGCAATGGCGCCGCGATAGAACGCATCGGGACCGTCCTTGGCAATAGCTTCGAAGGTCTCGGCCAGCGCCGGGTTTTTCAGCAGGCTGCCGACCGGTTTTGCCTCGCCATTGGCATCAAGAAAATAGCGCGCCATCTCGGGCGAGTCCTTGATGAAGCGGCTGGCAGCGAGCTGCGTATACAGGCGCGGGGAAATCGGGAAGCCCTCGCGACTCAGACGGATGGCCGGCTCGAACAAGTCGCGCCAAGGCAGCTTGCCGTGCTGCTCATGCGCCAGTTTCAAGGCCCTGAGCACGCCGGGCACGCCCACCGAACGCCCGCCGATGCGCGCCTGGTTGAACGCCATCGGCTTGCCGTCGGCCTGTAGGAACAGGTTTTCGTCGACGCCGGCAGGGGCGGTTTCACGGCCATCGAAGGCCTGCACTCGCTGCCCTTCCGACTGCCCGTCTGAATACATCAGAAAAGCACCGCCGCCAATGCCGCTCGATTGCGGCTCGACCAGGGTCAGCACCGCCTGCATCGCCACCGCCGCATCGATGGCGCTGCCGCCGGCACGCAGCATTTGCAGGCCTGCCGCAGTGGCCAGCGGGTTGGCGGCGGCAGCCATGTGTTTCGAGGACTGCACGGCGAGCATGTCTGACCGATAGCCGCTGGCAATTTCGGGCGGCAGTGGCAATTGCTCAGGCGCAGAGGAATGATCGTCGGCACTGGCAGACGTCAGCGTCAGTAACGCAAGGGTGATTACACAGGCAGGTCGAACGTTGAACAAAATACAGTCCCTGGTTTGAGCATCCAGGCCAGAAAGTAGTCCATATCGCACCTGCCTGAAAAGGCAAAACCTTGAGCGATCATGACGTTTGTATGACCTTGCAGGCCCTCGCCTGTCATCAAGGCGCTATGGATGTTCTAATCGTCACCCTTCTTTCACCACCGGAATCGTGTTGCCGCAATGGAGATTCAAACCCTTACCCTGCGCCTGCAGAAACTCTGGGATCTGCTCGACAAGCACCCCGTGATCAATGCCGGCCTGTCACTGGCGCTGCTGCTGATCACCGCCTTGCTGCTGGGCCGTCTGGCGCGCTTCATGCTGATCTACAGCATGAAGGCGCTGGGCCGCAAACCCGCGCTGCAATGGATCAGCGACCTGCGCCACAACAAGGTTTTCCATCGCCTGGCGCAGATGATCCCGTCGGTGGTCATCCAGTTCGGCCTCAATCTGGTGCCCGACCTGAGCGCTGCCGGCAAGAACGTGATCGGCAATATCGCCCTGGCGTTCACCATCCTGTTCATGACCCTGGCCATCGGCGCCTCGCTCAATGCGCTGCTGGATATCTACGCGCGCACCGTGCACGCCCGAACCCGCTCGATCAAAGGCTATGTGCAACTGGCCAAGATGATTCTCTACATCTTCGCCACGATCATTATCATCGCCACCCTGATCGACCGTTCGCCGCTGCTGTTGCTGTCCGGTCTGGGTGCAATGTCGGCGGTGATTCTGTTGGTCTACAAAGACACCCTGCTGTCGTTCGTGGCCAGCGTGCAACTGACCAGCAACGACATGCTGCGCGTCGGCGACTGGATCGAAGTGCCGCAGGTCGGCGCCGACGGCGATGTGGTCGACATCACCCTGCACACCGTCAAGGTGCAGAATTTCGATAAAACCATCGTCTCGATTCCCACCTGGCGACTGATGTCGGAGTCGTTTCGCAACTACCGCGGCATGCAGCAATCGGGCGGCCGGCGCATCAAGCGCAGCCTGTTCATCGACACCAGCGGCATCCGCTTTCTCAACGATGAAGAAGAACAGAAGTTCTCCACCGTGCGCCTGCTGACCGACTATATGTTGCGCAAACAGGCCGAACTCAAATCCTGGAACCACGCTCAGGGCAACGTCGCAGCGCTATCGGCCAACCGCCGGCGCATGACCAATATCGGCACCTTCCGCGCCTACGCACTGGCCTACCTGAAAAACCACCCCGAAGTGCACCAGGACATGACCTGCATGGTCCGCCAGATGGCCGCCACCGAACACGGCGTGCCGCTGGAAATCTACTGTTTCAGCCGCACCGTGGTGTGGGCTGACTACGAGCGGATTCAGGGCGATATCTTCGACTACCTGCTGGCGGTGCTGCCGGAGTTTGGCTTGAGCTTGTATCAACAGCCGAGCGGCGCGGACATGCGCATGGGGCTGTCGGGAAGGGAGCCTGCGGTGGGCGGACTGGCGTTGCCGGCGCCTGAGGTGACGCTGGAGAAGACCGAGGCTGAGGCGCCGCATCTGGTGCGGCAGGGTTAAGGGTAATGCCGATCAGTTAAAGACAACACGGCCTCGCAGGAGTGAGCGCAAGCTCGCGAATGCTATGGTACAGACACGGCGGATATGTGGATTTCACGGGCCCTTTCGCGAGCTCTACGCTCGCTCCTTATCTGTTCGCGATCTGTCAGATTCGGTGCCAGACGAAATATCGGCGAAAACCGTCTTAACTGATCGGCATTAGCCCTACAGGGGCGCATCCTGTTTCCGGCTTCAAGCGTCCTTTGAGCAGGGCGCCCGTCTGATTGACTTGTTCTGCCTCTGGATCCCGGTACAGCAAACATCAGGTATTTCACCTGCCAAAGGCGCTTCATCCGCGCATGACTGCGCCGATTGCATGCGCAGTCTCCATCAGTTCCGCCCTTCTCCCGCCATCCCGACCAAGCTCATGAAACCGCTCTGAAACCATGTGTACGCCAGGCGTCCGGTTGGCGAGCGATTGCGTCTTGGTCATTTTCCTCACTCTCCTCTTCGCTGCGTCAGACAACGGTCCGAGCCTTTTTTGATGTCAGTCATAATCAAAAAGATTGACACTTTAGATGATGATCAACATCATAAGGCCAAATCACTTACCGACCACCACTCCAGAGCATCCATTCATGAGCCTTCTTCAAACCGTTCTTATCACCGGCGCCTCGACTGGTATCGGCGCTGTTTATGCCGAGCGTTTTGCCCAGCGCGGTCACAATCTGGTGCTGGTTGCCCGCGACCAGAACCGCCTGGATATCCTTGCCTCGCGGCTGCGCGAACAACACGGCGTTGTCGTTGATGTGATTCAGGCGAACCTGACGCAACTCAGTGAGTTGTCGACCGTCGAAGCTCGCCTGCGTGATGACGCCAGCATTGGCATCCTTGTGAATAACGCCGGGGCCGCTCAATCCGGCAACTTCATCGAGCAATCCACCGACAGCGTTGCCAACCTGGTCGCGCTCAACACCACCGCACTGGTGCGACTCGCCAGCGCCATCGCCCCGCGCCTTGCACAAGCAGGGAACGGCGCGATTATCAACATTGGCTCGGTCGTGAGCCTGGCACCGGAATTCGGCATGAGCGTCTACGGTGCGACCAAGGCGTTTGTGCTGTTCCTGTCGCAAGGGCTGAGCCTTGAGCTCTTGCCCAAAGGCGTCTACGTGCAAGCCGTTCTGCCAGCCGCCACCCGTACGGAAATCTGGGAGCGCTCGGGTATCGATATCAACACCTTGAGCGAAATCATGGACGTGAGCGATCTGGTCGATGCAGCGCTGGCCGGGTTTGATCGTCGCGAACCAGTGACCATTCCACCGCTACAAGACGCCGCTCATTGGGATGCCCTGCAGGCTGCTCGCCAGGGCTTGCTGGCTGATATCCGGCAATCGACTGTTGCCCCGCGCTATCAAGCCGAATCACGATGAAAGCCTTTGTTATCGACCGCTACGGAAAAACCCAAGGACGTATTGCCGAGTTGCCGGTGCCTGAAACAGGCGCCAATGACGTCCTGATTCAAGTGCATGCCGCAAGCGTCAACCTGCTGGATTCGAAGATTCGCACAGGCGAATTCAAACTGATCCTGCCGTATGCATTGCCGTTGATCATGGGTAATGACCTGGCCGGCGTCGTGGTCGGTGTGGGGCCGAATGTGCGCGACTTCAAACCGGGCGATGAAGTGTATGCCCGGCCGCCACAAGGGCGCATCGGCGGGTTTGCCGAGTTCATTGCGATAGAGGAAAGCGCCGTTGCGCTTAAACCTGAAAACATCAGCATGGAACAAGCCGCCGCCCTGCCCCTGGTTGCGCTGACCGCCTGGCAGACGCTGGTTGAAACAGCCCGATTGAAAAAGGGCCAGAAAGTGTTTATCCACGCAGGTTCCGGTGGCGTCGGCACGGTTGCCATCCAGCTTGCAAAGCACTTGGGGGCCTTCGTGGCGACAACCACCAGCACGCTTAATGTGGAGTGGGTCAAAGCGTTGGGCGCGGATGTCGTCATCGACTACAAGCAGCAACACTTCGAAGACATCCTGCGCGACTACGACGTTGTTCTGAACAGTCTCGGTCCTGTCGAACTTGAAAAATCACTCAGGACTCTCAAACCGGAAGGCCAGCTTGTGTCCATCTCGGGACCACCGACGCCAGCGTTTGCGCAGGAGCAAAAACTGTTCTGGGGACTGGGTTGGGTGATGCGCCTGTTAAGCCGCGGCGTGCGCAGAAAAGCGCGCAAACAAGGCGTCAGATACGCCTTTGTTTTCATGCGGGCGAGCGGCGAACAACTGAAGAAAATCACCGCGCTTGTCGAGTCTGGAATCATCAAACCGGTGATTGACCGAACCTTCCCTTTCGACGCCACAGCCGAAGCGTTGAGCTATGTGGAACAAGGCAGGGCCAAGGGCAAAGTTGTCATCAGGCTTATCTGACGCCGGTCAGGCGCCAGGGCAACAGGCATCAATAATAATCACTCCCGCTTTCAAAGGGCGTGGGCGTGCTGTAGCAGGGTAAGTAACTGACGCGCGTTGCGTTTTGCGGGTCCTTATTATTACTCAGGATTAACACCCGCTCTTTTGAAGCGGCCTTCCATTCAATCTGGCGACTGAAATACCGACGACTCTCTTGGGGATCACGGCATGGAAGAGCCACGATGACAGTCAGTAAGCTGGCGTACTTCACTTCAACATGCTGTTCGCCATCACTGCCGAGACCGCCCTTGAAAATGTAAATGTCGCGGTACTTGTCGCAATGGGTGCCGAGTATGCCCAGACAGAACAGCTGTTGCCCCACCACAAGATCCTGTTTGACCATCGCAATCGTGTCAGGAATGGGCTGGCCATTTTCATCGAGTACCCGAAGGGTGACCTGCGCAGGAGGGTCGATCGCCTGCTTTCTGGCATTGATGAACTCTGACACACAGCCTGCCAGGGGCACGGCGATAACCACACAGGCGGCAAAGAGGCCCAACGCTTTAAGTTTGATCTTCATGGTCTTTATCACGCCAGTGGTCACGCCCTAGAAGGGGGGACGGAGTTATATCAGAAATAATCATTCCAGCCCTTGAGCGGCGGAGTTGTTGTGGCGCAAGGCAGAGAGCCGACGTAGTAGCCTCTTGCAGGATCCCAATCACGTTCCATGATGAAGACTCGCTGCGTTGAAAGATCTTGCCATTTGATATGGCGGGTGAAATACCCGCGATAACCCTTGGGGTCAGCACAAGGAAGGGCCACTTGGACAGTCATCTGGGTGGCGTATTTCACGGTAAACGTCTCTTCACCATCAGGGCCTACTTCACCTTTGAAAACGTGCATGTTCCAGAACTTTCTGCAGGTCCCGCCAAACAGGTTCATACAGAACAGTTTCTCTCCTACATCAAGAGACTGTGTGGCGAGTGCGACCGTATCGGCAATGGGCTGGCCATCATCATCGAGTACCCGAATGGTGATCTGCAACGGCGGGTCGATCGCCTGTTGTCTGGCACTGATCAGCTCTGACACACAGCCTGACAGGGGCAATGCAATAACAGCGAAGGCGGCAAAACGGCACAACGCTTTAAGTTTGATCTGCATGGTCTTTATTACGCCAATGGTCACGTCCCTGAGGCTGGGATGGAGTCATTTGCAGCGCATTGGTTCATAGGCGGGCGCGATATAAATACATGACCATCCGTCGCCTGCACGGCACCGCAGGCCACGGTAACGGCCGAATCATAGGTGATTAACAAGGAGAGTCTCACCATGAAATCGATTCGTCCTCAACACCTTGCCCTGGCGTTATGCCTGGGCGTTTTCACCCCCCTGAGCTTTGCCGCCACTAACATGAACGGCACAAGCACCAGCCCTTCGAGTACCCAGACGCCGGGGACCACGGTCAATCCAAGTGCGCCGACTGGCACCATGAACCCCAGTTCGACCACTGATAACGGTGGCAATACCGACGGGACCAGCAGCGGCAGCACTGCCCCTAGCACTGGCGCAGGTAACGCCACTGATGCCGGCAGCGCAGGCCCTGGCGGCGCCACCGGCGCGGGCGGCTCCAGCAATGGCGGTGACGGCATGGGCGGCACCAGTGGTAGCGGTACAAGTGGCGGCGGCACCGGCGGTTCGAGCGGTGGTGGCGCAGGTGGCGGTGCAGGCGGTGGCAGTTGAAGAGTGTCTGAAGCCTGATGACGGCGGCCCTCGACAAGAGGGTCGCGTCTGTCTTCATACAGATCAGCTTCATACAGATCAGCGCACTCAGGTCAGGCACGCCACGCTGCCCGAGGCCTTATCGCTGCTTCAAAATCGCGTCCAGTAACCCCGGAAACCGCTCGCTCAATTCGTCCTTGCGCAATGAATTCATGTGCGTGGTGCCGATATTGCGCGTGTGCACCAGCCCTGCATCGCGCAGCACGCGAAAGTGATGGGACATGCTGGATTTGGGCCGACCGCCGTCCAGTTCGCCGCAGCTGGCTTCATCGACGCGGGCAAGATGGCGGACGATGTCCATGCGCACCGGATCGCTCAAGGCATAGAGCAAGCGTTCGAGGACGAAGTCCTGGATGGCGGGGTGTTTGAAGGTTCTCATGGGCGCCATGATAACGAGGGGGTTCAATCCGCGCCATATTTCGAATACTATCGAACTACCGAATCAAACCTGACCCCTGGAGTTTTACATGTCTGCACTGTTCGAGCCCTTCAAGCTCAAAGACGTGACCCTGCGCAATCGAATCGCCATCCCGCCTATGTGCCAGTACAGCGCCGAAGAAGGCGTGGTCAACGATTGGCACCACGTGCACCTGGCCAGCATGGCGCGCGGCGGTGCGGGGCTGGTGGTGGTCGAAGCCACGGCCGTAGCACCTGAGGGGCGTATCACGCCGGGCTGTGCCGGTATCTGGACCGACGCGCAGGCCCAGGCGTTCATTCCGGCGGTCAAGGCCATCAAGGCCGCCGGCTCCGTGCCGGGCATCCAGATCGCCCATGCCGGTCGCAAAGCCAGCGCCAATCGCCCGTGGGAAGGTGACGACCATATCGCCCAAGGCGATCCACGCGGCTGGCAGACCATTGCGCCGTCGGCCATCGCCTTCGGTCACCACCTGCCTAACGTGCCACGCGCCATGACCCTGGATGACATCGCTCAGGTCAAACAGGACTTCGTCGACGCTGCCCGCCGCGCTCGCGATGTCGGCTTTGAGTGGATTGAGCTGCACTTTGCCCACGGTTATCTGGGCCAGAGCTTCTTCTCGGAACACAGCAACCAGCGCACCGATGCCTACGGCGGCAGCTTCGACAACCGCAGCCGCTTCCTGCTCGAAACCCTGGCGGCGGTGCGTGAAGTGTGGCCGGAAAACCTGCCGCTCACCGCCCGTTTCGGCGTGATCGAATACGACGGTCGCGACGA
This sequence comes from Pseudomonas sp. HP_08, assembly GCF_055284095.1. Taxonomy (NCBI): domain Bacteria; kingdom Pseudomonadati; phylum Pseudomonadota; class Gammaproteobacteria; order Pseudomonadales; family Pseudomonadaceae; genus Pseudomonas; species Pseudomonas sp. HP_08. The sequence continues at coordinate 52,335 of NZ_JBTOQC010000019.1, forward strand.
GCAGACCCTCAGCGAGTCCATCGAACTGGCGCGCCGCTTCAAGGCCGGCGGCCTGGACCTGCTCAGCGTCAGCGTCGGTTTCACCATCGCTGAAACCAACATTCCGTGGGGGCCTGCGTTCATGGGGCCGATTGCCGAGCAAGTACGCCGCGAAGCCGGTATCCCGGTGACCTCGGCGTGGGGCTTTGGCACCCCGCAACTGGCCAACGAAGCCGTGCAGGCCGGCCAGCTGGACCTGGTGTCCGTAGGCCGCGCGCACCTGGCCGATCCGCACTGGGCCTACTTTGCCGCTAAAGAGCTGGGGGTCGACAAGGCTTCCTGGACCTTGCCGGCGCCGTACGCGCACTGGCTGGAACGCTATCGCTGATAGCGCTTCAAGTCGCGGCTGTCTTTCAGGACAGCCGCGACGCCACCGGCTCGCGGCGTACGCCCAGGCGGCTGATCCACACCGAACCGACAATCACTGCGCCGCCGATCAGCAAGCGGGTGTAGTCCTCGTGCTGGTTCCAGATCAGCAGGTTGACCAACAGCCCCAGCGGCACATGCAGGTTGTTCATCACCGCCAGGGTGCCGCCGTGTACCAGGCAGGCGCCTTTGTTCCACCAGTACATGCCCAGCGCGGTGGAGCACAGCCCCAGGAATACCAGCACCAGCCACTGCTGCGGCGCCTCCGGCAGATGTTGAAAGTTGCCGAACGCCAGGCACGCCGGCAGCACCACCGCCAGCGCCCCCAGATAGAAGTAGCCGAAACGCCGGTAATGCGGCAGGTCACTGGGATAGCGCGCGACCAGATGCTTGTACAGCACCTGCCCTGCGGCATAGGTGAAGTTAGCCAGTTGCAGCAGCAGGAAGCCGCCCAGGTAATCGCCGTCCAGCCCGTCGTAGCGAATCACTCCCGCGCCCAGCACCGCTACCATTGCCGCGACTAGCGCCCAGGGATTGAAGCGCCGGTTCATGGCGTCTTCGATCAGGGTCACGTGCAGCGGCGTCAGAATGGTGAACAGCAGCACCTCCGGCACCGTCAGCACGCGAAAGCTCAGGTACAGGCACACGTAGGTGATGCCGAACTGCAAGGCGCCGATCAACAGCATGCCGCGCATGAAACCGGGCTCGACCTGACGCCAGCGCGTCAGGGGAATGAACACCAGCCCCGCCAGCAGCACGCGGATCAGCACGGCGATGTAACTGTCGACATGCCCGGCCAGATAAACGCCGATCAGGCTGAAGGAAAACGCCTGGATCAGCGTGACGATAAGTAGATAAATCATGAGTGCCCCCGGATGAACGGAGGCGACCTTAGCGGGTTGGGCAAGGCGCTGTCCATGAACAATCACTGGCCCTTGCAACAAAAAACCCGATCAACCGCCAGCAGGCGATTGATCGGGTTACGTACCCAGGAGCACAGGTACCAAAGGGAGTCGTTACGTTGAATCAGGAACCCATCAAGCCACTTCGGCCAGTTTGGCCAGCGCCTGGTTCAGGCCTTTCTCGCTGAACTCGCCGCCCATGTTCAGGCCTTCGGCGTGGATGAAGGTCACGTCGTGGATGCCGACAAAACCCAGCACCTGACGCAGGTACGGTTCCTGGTGGTCCAGGCTGCTGCCGGTGTACAGGCCGCCGCGAGCGGTCAGAACAAAGGCGCGTTTGCCGGTCAGCAGGCCTTGCGGGCCGGTTTCGCCGTATTTGAAGGTCACGCCGGCACGCAGTACATGGTCGAACCAGGCCTTGAGGGTGCTGGGAATCGCGAAGTTGTACATTGGCGCGGCCAGCACTACGACGTCGGCGGCCAGCAGTTCATCGGTCAGCAGGTTGGAGCGCTCAAGCGCGGCCTGTTCGGTGTCGTCGCGTTGATCTTCAGGCTTCATCCAGCCGCCCAGCAGGGTCGCGTCCAGGTGCGGAACCGGGTTAACCGCCAGGTCACGTACTGTGATCGCATCGCCAGGGTGCGCGGCTTTCCACTGTTCGATGAACTGACGGGTCAGTTGGCGGGAGACCGAATCCTGTTGGCGGGCGCTGCTTTCGATGATCAGTACGCGGGACATGTGAAGTGCTCCATCTATCTAAATGAGTGTCGAGTTGATGGAGCACAGCTTAATCATCGACCTATCGATAAAAAAGCGCAAAAACCGGCTTAAACCCATCGAACAATCTGTTCTATTGGACTAACCTGCCGGCCTACAACCCAGACATTTCCCTCTCCCCACACTGGAGTCCGAGCCGATGAAAGCCCCGCGTGTAACCCTCGATCAATGGCGCACCTTGCAGGCGGTGGTCGATCACGGCGGTTTTGCCCAGGCCGCCGAGGCCACGCACCGCTCGCAGTCGTCGGTGAGCTACACCGTGGCGCGCATGCAAGAGCAACTCGGCGTCCCGCTGTTGCGCATCGACGGGCGCAAGGCGGTGCTGACCGAAGCCGGTGCCGTGCTGCTGCGCCGTTCGCGGCAATTGATCAAGCAGGCCAGCCAGCTGGAAGACCTTGCCCACCACATGGAGCAAGGCTGGGAAGCCGAAGTGGGCCTGGTGGTCGATGCCGCCTACCCGACCGCGCGCATTGTCCGCGCCCTGACCGCGTTCATGCCGCAAAGCCGGGGCTGTCGGGTGCGGCTGCGCGAAGAAGTATTGTCGGGTGTCGAAGAAGTCTTGCTCGAAGGCGTGGCAGACCTGGCAATCAGCGGCTTCAATATCCCAGGCTATCTGGGCACGGAAATGAGCACGGTGGAATTTGTCGCCGTGGCGCACCCCGAGCATGTGCTGCACCAGGCCAACCGCGAGTTGACCTTTCAGGATCTGGAATCGCAGTTGCAAGTGGTGATCCGCGATTCGGGCCGCCAGCAACCCAAGGATGTCGGCTGGCTGGGCGCCGAACAGCGCTGGACCGTCGGCAGCCTCGGCACCGCGACCACCTTTGTCAGCAGCGGCCTGGGCTTTGCCTGGCTGCCCCGGCACATGATCGAACGCGAGCTGCGCGACGGCGTGCTCAAGCCTTTGCCGCTGGATAAAGGCGGCACGCGCAACCCGGCGTTCTATCTTTACTCCAGCAAGGACAAACCGCTGGGCCCGGCGACACAGATTCTGATCGAACTGATCCGCACCTTTGACACCGCGCCGCTGAGTGCGCCGTTCGCAGCGCCACCCCAAGCCTAGGAGATGGACGCATGGCCTTTTTCGAACACAACGACTGCTCGCTGCACTACGAAGAATATGGCCAGGGCGTCCCGCTCCTGCTGCTGCACGGTCTGGGCTCCAGTGGCCTGGACTGGGAATACCAGATTCCGGCGTTCAGCGCCCATTACCGGGTCATTACCCTGGATTTACGCGGCCACGGGCGCTCGGACAAACCGCGCGAGCGCTACAGCATCAAGGCGTTCAGTGCCGATGTCGAAGCGTTGATCGAGCACTTGCACCTGGGACCGGTGCACCTGGTCGGCCTGTCGATGGGCGCCATGGTCGGCTTTCAACTGGCGGTGGATCAGCCGCAGTTGCTCAAGAGCCTGTGCATCGTCAACAGCGGGCCGCAGGTCAAGGTGCGTGGTGCCAATGATGTCTGGCAGTGGTTCAAGCGCTGGAGCCTGGCGCGGGTCATGAGCATGCAGACGCTGGGCAAGGCGCTGGGCAAGTTGCTGTTTCCACACCCTGAGCAAAGTGATTTGCGCCGCAAGATCGCCGAGCGCTGGGCGCGTAACGACAAGCGTGCCTATCTGGCCAGTTTCGATGCCATCGTCGGCTGGGGCGTGCAAGAGCGACTGTCGCGCATCACCTGCCCGACACTGGTGGTCAGCGCCGACCGTGACTACACGCCGGTCGCCATAAAACAGGCCTATGTAAAGCTGATCCCCAATGCGCGCCTGGTGGTCATCGACAATTCCCGCCACGCCACGCCGCTGGACCAGCCCGAGGACTTCAACCGCATCGTGCTGGAATTCATTGGCGCACTTCGAGTCTGACAGCACAGATCAGGTGTATCGGGCTGGGCAAGCCCGGCCAAACGTGATTTGCTTGCCGGCCAGTCGATACCACCACTGAAGGACTCACTGCCTCATGTTCAAGACCCTCGCCCTCGCTGCCTGCACCGTGTTGTTCTCGGCCAATCTGATGGCTGCCGAGCCTGCCGCCAAGAGGACGCACGTCGTGCTCGACACCAGCTTCGGCCAGATCGAACTGGAACTGGCCGATGATAAAGCGCCGATCAGCACCCAGAACTTTCTCGGCTATGTCGACAGCGGCTTCTACAGCAACACGATCTTCCACCGCGTGATCCCGGGCTTCATGGTCCAGGGCGGTGGCTTTACCCGTGAAATGAACCAGAAGTCCACCAAGGACCCGATCAAGAACGAGGCTCAGAACGGCCTGAAGAATGTGCGCGGCACCATCGCCATGGCGCGTACGTCCAGCGTGAACTCGGCCACCAGCCAGTTCTTCATCAACACCAATGACAATGAAATGCTCGACAACGGCGTGCGTGACTACGGTTACGCCGTGTTCGGCAAGGTCACCAAGGGCATGGAGGTCGTCGACCAGATCGTCAATGCCCGTACCGCTACTCAGAAAGGCATGCAGAACGTGCCAATCGACCCGATCCTGATCAAGTCCGCCAAGCGCGTGGAGTGATCGGGGGCCGGCCCGCCTTGCCGACAAGGCGGGCCGGACGGGAATCTTTCCCACCCTCAAGGAGAGCCCACTGATGTGGGCGTCATGCTGATGCTTTATCGTCGTTTCGAGCAATTAATCGACATTTTCCGGGAAGATCCCGGTGCTGCACCGCCCAATCGGGTCCTGCCTTTTTACCTTCATTACTTGCGCCAGGTCTGGCCGGCATTTGCCGCCCTCTTGGTGGTCGGCCTGATCGTCGCCTTGATCGAAGTCGCGCTGTTCAGCTACCTGAGCCGGATCATCGACCTTGCGCAAAACACGCCACCGGCGGAATTTTTCAGCCGCCACCGTAACGAGCTGATCTGGATGGTGGTGGTCACCCTGCTGCTGCGGCCGATCTTCGTCGGCCTACACGACCTGCTGGTGCACCAGACCATCGGTCCGGGCATGACCAGCCTGATCCGCTGGCAAAACCACCGCTATGTGCTCAAGCAGAGCATCAACTTTTTCCAGAGCGATTTCGCCGGGCGCATTGCCCAGCGCATCATGCAGACCGGCAACTCGCTGCGCGACTCGGCGGTGCAGGCCATGGATGCCCTGTGGCACGTGCTGATCTATTCGATCAGCGCCCTGGTGCTGTTCGCCGAAGCCGACTGGCGACTGGTCATCCCGCTGGTGGCGTGGATCTTCGCCTACATCCTGGCCCTCGCCTACTTCGTGCCACGGGTCAAGCAGCGCTCGGTGGACGCTTCCGATGCGCGCTCCAAACTGATGGGCCGCATCGTCGACGGCTACACCAACATCACCACCCTCAAGCTGTTCGCCCACACCAATCACGAGCAGCAGTACGCGCGTGAAGCCATCACCGAACAGACTGAAAAGACCCAACTGGCCGGCCGCGTGGTCACTGCCATGGACACGGTGATCACCAGCATGAACGGGCTGCTGATCGTCGGCACCACTGGTCTTGCCTTGTGGCTGTGGACCCAGTCGCTGATTTCGATGGGCGCCATCGCCCTGGCCACCGGCCTGGTGATCCGCATCGTCAACATGTCGGGCTGGATCATGTGGGTGGTCAACGGCATCTTCGAAAATATCGGCACCGTGCAGGACGGCCTGGAAAGCATCTCGCAGCCGGTGGCGGTCAACGACAAGCCTGGCGCAAAACAACTGGCGATCAGCCAGGGCGGGGTGAAATTCGACGCTGTGGATTTCCACTACGGCAATGGCCGCGGAATCATTCAGGGGCTGGACCTGAACATCCGTCCCGGCGAGAAAATCGGCCTGATCGGCCCTTCCGGCGCGGGCAAGTCGACGCTGGTCAACCTGCTGCTGCGTTTGTACGACGTGCAGAGCGGGAAGATTCTGATCGATGGCCAGGATGTGGCCGAAGTCACTCAGGAAAGCCTGCGCGCGCAGATCGGCATGATCACTCAGGACACCTCGCTGCTGCACCGCTCGATTCGCGACAACCTGCTGTACGGCAATCCCGGCGCCACCGAGGAGCAACTCTGGGAAGCGGTGCACCGCGCCAAGGCTGATGAGTTCATCCCGTTATTGTCCGACGCGCAGGGCCGTACCGGCTTCGATGCGCACGTCGGCGAACGTGGGGTCAAGCTGTCCGGCGGCCAGCGCCAGCGCATCGCGATTACGCGGGTACTGCTCAAGGACGCGCCGATCCTGATCATGGACGAAGCCACCTCGGCACTCGACTCGGAGGTTGAAGCGGCGATTCAGGAAAGCCTGGAAACCCTGATGCAAGGCAAGACCGTGATCGCCATCGCCCACCGTTTGTCGACCATTGCACGCATGGACCGGCTGGTGGTGCTGGATAAAGGCCGGGTCGTGGAAATGGGCAGCCACAGCGAACTGCTGGCCCATGGCGGGCTGTATGCACGGCTGTGGCAGCATCAGACAGGCGGATTTGTCGGGGTGGATTGAACCTGACCGGACACATTTGTAGGAGCGCGCTTGCCCGCGACCGAGTGCGCCAGCGCTCGCAAAATTTCAGAAACGCTGAAAATTTACGACTGCTAACGCAGCCGGTCGCGGGCAAGCGCGCTCCTACAGGGCCATGTTTGCTGCGCGTCAGCGCTGTGTCAGCGGCAGCCTTCTGTTATCTGCTCGCGACGAAAGCTCTCGGGAGCTTTGCCTGTTCGGGCATCGATGATGCTCAGCGCGCACGTGTCCGGCTCGACCCTCTGGCGAACCTGATAAGTCGCGCCGGTAGACGGAATGAAACTGCCTACGTTTAGACAGGCAACGCTGTAGTAGCCGTCGGTCTGTCTCAAACCTCCTGAGGTCATGACACTTACAAAGATGCGCCGATCCGGTTTAAGCAGAAAACGCTCGGTTGTATCCGCCTTTCGGGTACCTAAAACGCCTGTTTCTTCAGTGTCGGTACAGTCGGCATCGTGGTAAGCCCAGTAGCCATGAAACCCACTGAATATCAGTTGGTTCTCACCCTCGATCGCTTCAAGAACAGCGTGAGGCGCCTGCGCATCCGGTTGCTGATAATGCCCTACGCAGCCTGTGATCAAGGCGCTACCCAGTAAGATCCCTGCCAGCTTTTTCAAAACGTCTCCCTGTATGTGTGCATGATCAGACGCGGACCCTGAATCAGTCTTGTCGATACGGCAACGCGCCGCGGGCCTCTTCGGCGTAGGCCAGAATCCCTACCCGTTCCTGCTCCAGGAAATCCGCCACCGCCTCTTTCAGGCCCGGGTGCAGCAGGTAGTGCCAGGAATGGGTGATCTGCGGCTCGAAGCCACGGATCAACTTGTGCTCGCCTTGTGCGCCGGCGTCGAAGCGTTGCAGGCCGTCGGCGATGGCGTAGTCCATGCCCTGGTAGAAGCAGGTCTCGAAATGCAGCCGGTCGAATTCGGCCAGGCAACCCCAATAGCGCCCGTAGAAGCTGCCGCCGCCCACCAGGCTGAAGGCCATGGCCACCGGGCGATTGCCCTGGCGCGCCAGCACCACGCGAATCGCCTCGGGCATGCGTTCGCCCAGCAGGCTGAAGAATTCGCGGGTCAGGTACGGCGCCTGGCCGCGCACCTCGTAGGTGTTGCTGTAGCAGGCGTAGACAAAGTCCCACAGCGCTTCATTCATCTGCGCGCCGTCGAGCCACTCGAACTCGATGCCCTGCCCCGCCACTTGCTCGCGCTCCTTGCGCATCTGCTTGCGCTTGCGCGAGCTCAAGGCGTCGAGAAAGTCCTGAAAGTCCCGGTAGCCGCGGTTGTGCCAGTGGTACTGGCAACCATAGCGCTGCAACCAGCCGGGTTGTGTGGCCAGCAAGGCATCGGCGTGCGGGTCGGTGAAGTTCACGTGGGCGCTGGACAGGCCCTGAGCGTGCAGATAACCCGGCAAACCCTCCAGCAAGGCCATCCCGGCCTCAGGCGTTCGGGCCAGCACCCGCGCGCCGCTGACCGGGCTGAACGGCACCGCTACCAGCAGCTTGGGGTAATAGGCAATGCCGGCGCGGCGACAGGCATCGGCCCAGCCGTGATCGAACACGTATTCGCCGTAGGAATGGCGCTTGCGGTACGCCGGCAACGCGGCAATCAGTTCGCCTTGCTCAAGGTGCAGCACGTGCTCGGCACGCCAGCCGGAACGCGGTCCCAGGCTGGCGCTGTCTTCCAGCGAACTTAAAAAAGCATGGCGCAAAAACGGCTGGGCATCGGGCAGCAATGCGTCCCATTGGGCGGCAGTCACGCGGCTCAGGCTGTCGACAACTTCAACGGACATCAGCTTCTCCCCCGGTGTTCAGGCAGGGCCCGAGTATTACCGATCGGTCAGGTTTATACACGCCTTGCACATGCGGACCGCTCTATCTCAAGCCTCTTGAGCCTTCAGCCTGAAACAGGATTGTCACGGACATGCCACTACATTGCCACTTTTTTGTAATGACTGGCAGCAATACTGGCGCCTGTTTTTAGAACCGGGGGGTTACATACCCCTCTTTGTAGTTATCCCGCAAGGGATGTTCAGCGGGTCGACACGAACCTGCGTCCTCATCTTGGAGAAGATTATGCGTCCTGTTTCTATTCGTACTGCAGCGGCCCTGTGTGGCGGCTTCGCGCTGGCCATGAGTGTACCGGCCAGCGCCGCAGTCGATGCCAAACTGCTCGACATGCTCAAAGCCAACGGCTCGATCAGCACCGCTCAGCACGCCGAGTTGCAAGCCGACCTGGCCAAGGAGCAGCAAGCTGCCGCCGCCACCAAGTCGTCGACGCAGAGCGATTTCGAGAAGAAAGTCGCCTGGGCGGCCAAGACTCAGATCAAGGGCGACGTGCGTATCCGCCAGGAAAACATCGACATCGCCGGCGAAGCCGACAATGGCGGCCGTGACAAGGACCGTCAGCGCGTGCGTGCACGTCTGGGTGCCTACACCGAGATCAACCCGCAAGTCGACAGCGGCATCCGTATCGCCACCGGTGGCGGCAACGACGCCCGTTCCACTAACCAGGACCTGGACGGCTACTTCTCGAAGAAGTCGATCTGGCTGGACCTGGCGTACATCGACTACCACCCGACCGCCATCCAGGGCCTGTCGGTCATCGGCGGCAAGATGAACCAGCCGTGGGTCAACATGGGCGACATCATCTGGGATAGCGACATCAACCCGGAAGGTCTGGCCCTGACCTACAAACTGCCACTGGCCGGCAAGACCGAGCTGTTTGCCAGCGCCGGTCACTACACCCTCAAGGACAACGTCGACGGCAACGGCGTGGAATTCAAGAACGACCTGCGCCTGTACACAGGCCAGCTGGGCGCCAGATTCGCTCCGATCGACAACCTGAAAGTCACCCTGGGCGGTAGCGTCTACGGTTACGACAACGACAAGGACAGCGCGTGCGGCACCGCCACCACCACGCCTTGCGCCCTGTCGGTCAACGGCAACACCAGCACCGAATTCCGTCTGTATGAAGGTTTCGGTCAGATCGACGTCAGCGGCCTGGCCGTGCCTCTGGCCGTTTATGGCCAGTACGTGATCAACGACGAATCCACCGACGGTCACGACACCGCCTGGCTGGCCGGTGCCAAGACCAAGGCGTTCGGTTTCAGCCTGGACTACAACTACCGCGACGTGCAGCGTAACGCTGTGGTCGGTGCCTTCACCGACTCGGACTTCGCCAACGGCACCACCGGTTCCCGTGGCCACAAGTTCAAGGTCGGTTATGAAATCGACAAGAACTTCGCCCTGGGCGCAACCTACATGATGGCCGAAGCCGACTTCGCCAGCCGTGGCGGTCGCAACAAAGACGTCGACATCCTGCAACTGGACGCCGAAGTCAAATTCTAAACCGCTGCACCGGGGCGCTGGAATTTCCAGCGCCCTACCCCTTTCTTCGGCTGATCAAAGAACGCGGCAAACCCCTTCCTTCAGGTGGGGGAAGGATAGCGTTGCCGGCAAGGCCGGCCTGGTTTTTTCGGTGAGTTCTGATTTTCGATGTACTGCCTGATGACCTCAATGGGTGCCCCGCCACATGACCCTGAAAAGTAGCTCGGCGACCACAAGGCCCCCTTCCAAAGATACTTTTCCAGCTCCGGAAACTGGCTTCGAAGTACTCTGCTGGAAGCACCTTTCAAGCTGTTTACCAGCCCTGAAACGGCTACTTTTGGCGGGTAATTCACCAGCAGGTGGACGTGATCGTCCTCGCCGTTGAATTCCACAAGCTGCGCCTCAAAATCTTCGCAAACCTTCCGAAACAGCCCTTCAAGGCTTTCCAGCATTGGCTGCGTCAAGACGTCTTTCCTGTATTTGGTGAGAAAAACCAAATGCACATTCATTGCGAAAACGCAATGCCTGCCTGTTCTGATGTCATTTGCTTTATTCATAGACCAAACTATAGTCAATGCCATGAAGAGAGTCCAAGCCTACAAATTCAGAATCGAGCCAACCGGTGAGCAGCGGCGAAAGCTGCAGCAATTTGCTGGCATGACTCGTTTCGTTTTCAATAAGGCTTTGGCAATCCAGAAGGAAAACTTCGAGGCGGGCGGAAAGTACATTCACTACGTCCCGATGGCCAAGCAATTGACCGCTTGGCGCAACGGCGATGAGACCCCATGGCTAAAGGACGCACCCGTGCATCCCTTGCAGCACGCGCTCAAGCACGCGGACCGCTCCTACAAGAATTTCTTTGAAAAGAAGGCTTCTTTCCCAACGTTCAAGAAACGTGGGCAGAAAGACAGCTTCAAGTTCCCGGACGGTAAGCAGATCAAGCTTGATCAGCAGCAGGAACGGATTTCCCTGCCGAAATTGGGCTGGTTGAATTACCGAAAAAGCTGCAAGGTTCTGGGGCTCGTCAAAAACGTCACCGTTAGCCAAAAGGCGGGGCACTGGTACGTTTCTATCCAGACGGACCGCAAGGTAGCACTCACATGCCACCCCGCCACGACAGCGGCCGGGATCGACCTTGGTGTGGTTCGTTTCGCGACCCTCTGGGATGGACAAAAAGAGACTGTCGTCCAGCCGGAGTCAAGTTTCAAGCGACATGAGCATCGTCTGGCTAAAGCCCAGCGTCAGATGAGTCGCAAGGTTAAATTCAGCAGCAACTGGAAGCGTGCCAAAGCACGTGTCCAGAAGGTTCACGCCCAGATTGCCAACGTCAGAAACGACTTCCTGCACAAGACCTCGAACAGCATCAGCAAAAACCACGCGATGCTGTGTGTCGAGGATTTGCAGGTCAAAAACATGAGTCGTTCGGCGAGCGGCACACAAGAAGAACCGGGTCAAAACGTGCGGGCCAAATCAGGCCTGAACAAGTCGATCCTGGATCAGGGCTGGGGCGAGTTTCGCCGCCAGCTCGATTACAAGTCCGCCTGGCAAGGTGGATGGCTGGTAGCTGTGCCACCGGCAAACACGAGTCGGGAATGTCCGGAATGCGGTCATACCCACGCAGACAATCGAAAAAGCCAGAGCGTGTTTCTCTGCGTGGCCTGCGGCCACACAGAGAACGCCGATCTGGTGGCGTCGAAGAATATCCGTGAGCGTGGATTGAACTGCTCAAAGGCAAGGACACTTGGCCGGATCGCCTGTGAAGTGAGTGGTGTTTCAGTGCCGCCAGCAGCAGGAACCCATCGAAGCGAGCAGCCGACTCGCGTCGGCTGACGCAGTAGGAAATCCCCTTCCTTTCCGGCGAAAGCCGGCGCCTAACAAGGCGAGGTGGGGGAGGATGTCAACAGCGCTTGCGCAGAATCACGCAGCCAATCGAATAGCCGGCCCCGAACGAACTCAGCACACCCAGTGCGCCCGTCGGCAAATCGTCCTGATACCTATGGAACGCAATCACCGAACCTGCCGAACTGGTGTTGGCGTAGGTGTCGAGGATCACCGGTGCTTCATCCAGATCAGCCTCGCGGCCCAGCAATTTCTTGACGATCAGGTGGTTCATGCTCAGGTTGGCCTGATGCAGCCAGAAGCGTTTGACGTCGCTGACATTCAAGCCGGTGTCCTGCAAGTGGCTGCCGACCAGTTCGGCGACCATCGGGCACACCTCGCGGAACACCTTGCGGCCTTCCTGGACGAACAGCTTGTCCGGCGCGCCAATGCCTTCTTCGGCGGTGCGATTGAGGAAGCCGAAGTTGTTGCGGATGTTGTTGGAGAACTGGGTCGACAAGCGCGTGCCGAGAATCTCGAACTGATGCGCCGAAGTGGCAAGATCGGCACGCTCGACCACTACAGCAGTGGCGGCATCGCCAAAGATGAAATGGCTGTCGCGATCACGGAAGTTCAGGTGCGCGGTGCAGATTTCCGGACTGATCACCAGCATGGCGCGGGCCTGGCCCAGGTGCACATTGTTGTAGGCGGTCTGGATGCCGAAGGTCGCCGACGAACAGGCAACGTTCATATCAAAGCCGTAACCCTGAATGCCCAGCGCGGCCTGGATCTCGATCGAAATGGCAGGATAGGCACGTTGCAGGTTGGAGCAGGCGACAATCACACCGTCGATGTCGGCGGCGGTCTTGCCGGCGCGCTGCAAGGCCTGTTCAGCGGCAGCCACGCCCATCTCACAAAGAATCGAGCGCTCATCGTTGCTGCGCTCCGGCAGCGAGGGTTTCATGCGCTGCGGATCGAGGATGCCTTGCTTGTCCATTACGAAGCGGCTTTTGATGCCAGAGGCCTTTTCGATGAAGGCGGCATCGGAGGGCGCCAGCGCCTGGACTTCGCCGTGCTCGATGGCAGCGGCGTTTTCATGGTTGAACTGCGTCACCCATGCATTGAAGGAATGCACCAATTCTTCGTTGGAGATGCTCTGGGCCGGGATATACAGGCCGGTGCCACTGATGACGACGTTATACACGGTCGTTTCTCTCTTTTTAAAGGTAGGGGCCGACAGGTCAGGCAAGGCGCAAAGTGTGACATATCGCCGCATTTAGGCGCTATCGCACCGGTAACGTCACGTTAACCCTGCACCTGACTCCATTGTTTGTTCAGCCGCTTGTCGGACACCGGCATGCGGGTGCCCAGTTGTTGGGCAAACAGCGAGACACGGTATTCCTCCAGCCACCAGCGCCAGGTGACCAGTTCCGGGTCGCGCTTGCCTTCCTGGGCGTGCTTGTCGGCGCGGGCCTGGTACTGCGCCCACAGCTCGATCAATTGCGTGCTCCACACGCGGTCTTTCTGCACTTGAGCCGGGAGTTTTTCCAGACGCAGCTCTACTGCCTTGAGGTAGCGCGGCAGCTCCTTGAGCCATTGCGCCGGGGTCTCGCGCACAAAGCCCGGGTACACCAGCTTGCCGATCTGCGCCTTGATATCGTTAAGCGCCACGGCGCGGGCCAGGTCGATCTTGCCCTTGAAGCTCTTTTGCAGCCCGTGCCACAGCTTGAGAATTTCCAGGGTCAGACGCGCCAGGCGCTCGGCATGCTCGGCCCAGTCGCCGCGCTTGCGTTCGGCCAGCGACAGCAAGCCAGCGCCGTCGCGGGGTAATGTTTCTTCACCCTCAAGCACGCAGCTGTCCAGGCTGGCCAGCAGGATGTCTTCGATCAGCGCGTCGACGCGGCCCAGATCGCGGTACAACAGGGCCAGTTCGGTTTGCCCCGGCAATTTGCCGCGCAAGAATTTCGCGGTGTCGGCCAGTTGCTGCAACAGCAAGCGCTGCAAGGCACGCCGGTGCTGGTACTCGGCTTCGGCCTGGGTCGGGAAGCGCCCTTCCTTGACCGTGCCGCCCTCCTCGACCAGTGCCGGGTACACCGTCAGCGACAGGCCGGCAATTTTCTGCTGGGTCTGCCGGGCCACGGCGGCAAAGCCCTTGGCTTCAACCGGCTGCTGGTTTTTCGCGGTGTTCGGCATGGCCAGCGCAGCTTGTCCGGCTTCGGCAAAGCGCGCGGTCAGGGTGTCGAGATCGCGGCCTTCGCCAAGGAACTTGCCGTTGCCGTCGACCACTTCAAGGTTCATTTTCAGATGGCCTTCAAGCTGCTCGGCGGCCTCGCTCCACACCTCGTCGCTGACCCGTGCGCCGGTCATGCGCAGCAGCTCGCGGCCCAGCGCCTGCGGCAACGAGCCTTCGGCAAAGGTGATGCGCTGCAGGGCGGCGCGGACAAAGTCCGGCACCGGCACAAAGTTCTTGCGGGTCGCCTTGGGCAGGTTGCGCACCAGCGCAATGCACTTGGTTTCCAGCAGGCCCGGCACCAGCCACTCCAGGCGCTCGGCGGGCAGCGACTGCAACAGCGGCGCCGGCACGCGCAGGGTCACGCCATCACGCGGGTGGTTGGGCTCGAAGTGATAAGTCAGCGGCAGGGTCAACTCGCCCAGGCGCAAGGTGTCGGGGTACTGCGCAGCGGTGACTTCGTTGGCATCGCGGGCCAGCACGTCTTCTTCGCGCATGATCAACAACTGCGGGTCTTTCTGGCTGTGTACCCGGTACCAGCTGTCGAAGGTCGCGGTCTGGTGCACCTCGGCCGGCAGCCGCGCTTCATAAAAGCCGTACAGGGTTTCTTCGTCGGCCAGAATGTCGCGGCGGCGCGCCTTGGCTTCCAGCTCGTCGAGCTCTTCAAGCAAGCGCGCGTTGGCGCTCAGGCATTTGGCGCGGGAGAGGATATCGCCACGCACCAGGCCTTCACGAATGAACATCTCGCGCGACACCACCGGGTCCACCGGGCCGTAATGCACCGGGCGACGACCGACAATGATCAGCCCGTACAGGGTGATCTGCTCGAAGGCCACGACCTGGCCGCGCTTTTTCTCCCAGTGCGGCTCGAAGTGGTTTTTCTTGATCAGGTGCCCGGCCAGCGGCTCGATCCAGTCGACATCGATCTTGGCCACCATGCGCGCGTACAGCTTGGTGGTCTCCATCAATTCGGCGGCCATGACCCACTGTGGTCGCTTGCGTCCCAACCCTGAAGACGGATGCACCCAGAAGCGCCGCTGGCGGGCGCCGAGGTAATCGCCCTCTTCGGTCTTCTGGCCAATGTGGCTGAGCAGACCGGACAGGATAGCCTTGTGAAATTTCGGGTAATCGGCCGGTTCCGCGTTGACCGGCAGTTTCAGTTCACGGCAGATCAGGCTCAATTGCCGGTGCGCATCGCGCCATTCGCGCAAGCGCAGGTAATTGAGGAAGTTGCGCCGGCACCAGTTGCGCAACGGGCTGGAGGTCAGCGCCTGGCGCTGCTCCTCGAAGCCGCGCCACAGATTGACCAGCGCGGCGAAGTCCGAGTCGGCGTCTTTCCATTGTGCGTGGGCCTGGTCGGCGGCTTGCTGGCGCTCGGGCGGGCGCTCGCGCACATCCTGCACCGACAGCGCACTGGCGATGATCAACACTTCTTGCAGGCTGCCCTGTTGCGCCGCTTCCAGCAGCATGCGGCCCATGCGCGGGTCCACCGGCAGGCGCGCCAGCTGGCGGCCCAGCGGCGTCAGCTGGTTCTCGCGGGTGACCGCCGACAGCTCCTGCAACAGGTTGAAGCCGTCGCTGATGGCCTTGCCATCCGGCGGCTCGATGAACGGGAACTCGCTGATGTCACCCAGACGCAGGTGCAGCATCTGCAGAATCACCGCCGCCAGGTTGGTGCGCAGAATCTCCGGGTCGGTAAATTCCGGGCGCGCGAGAAAATCTTCTTCGCTGTACAGACGGAAGCAAACACCCGGCTCGACCCGGCCACAGCGGCCCTTGCGCTGGTTGGCGCTGGCCTGCGACACCGCCTCGATCGGCAGGCGCTGAATCTTGGCGCGGTAGCTGTAGCGGCTGATGCGCGCGGTGCCGGTGTCGATCACGTAACGAATGCCCGGCACGGTCAGCGAGGTTTCGGCAACGTTGGTGGCCAGCACCACGCGCCGGCCGGGGTGCGACTGAAAGATGCGCTGCTGTTCGGCCGGCGACAGGCGCGCGTACAGCGGCAGAATCTCGGTGTGCCTGAGCTGCGCCTTGCGCAGCACTTCGGCGGCATCGCGGATCTCGCGCTCACCCGGCAGGAACACCAGCACATCGCCCGGCGATTTGCCCTCGCTGCGCTCCACGGCGGCTATTTCGTCGAGGGTCGCCAGGATCGCCTGGTCGACGGTCAGGTCTTCCTCGACGCTGTTGCCCTCCTCGTCCTGCTCGCTGGTCATGGGCCGGTAGACGGTCTCGACCGGGAAGGTGCGCCCCGACACTTCGATGATCGGCGCATTGTCGAAATGCTCGGAGAAGCGCTGCAGGTCGATGGTTGCCGAGGTGATGATGACTTTCAGGTCCGGGCGACGCGGCAGCAGCGTCTTGAGGTAACCCAGCAGAAAATCGATGTTCAGGCTGCGTTCGTGGGCTTCGTCGACGATCAGGGTGTCGTAGCGCTCAAGAAAGCGGTCGTTCTGGGTCTCGGCCAGCAGGATACCGTCGGTCATCAGCTTGATCAGCGTGTTGTCGCCGCTCTGGTCCTCGAACCGCACCTGATAGCCGACCAGCGAACCCAAAGGCGTGGCCAGTTCTTCAGCGACCCGGGTGGCGACACTGCGCGCCGCGATCCGTCGCGGCTGGGTGTGGCCGATCAGACCGTACTGGCCGCGGCCGATTTCCAGGCAGATCTTGGGTAGCTGGGTGGTTTTGCCAGAGCCGGTTTCGCCGGCGATGATCAGCACTTGGTGCTTGAGCAGCGCGTCCTTGATCTCGTCGCGCTTGGCAGCGATGGGCAGGTGATCGTCGTAGCGGATCTTCGGCACACTGAGACGTCGCGCCTCGACCTTGGCACAGGACGCCTGGAAGCGCTCAAGCCACGCCGCCAGCTTCGCCTCGTCGGGCTTCTTGCGCAGCTCATGCAACTGACGCCGCAGCTTGTGACGGTCGCCGCTCATGGCGTGGTCGAGGTTTTTCAACAACTGGTCGATAGAGGGCGATTCGGCGGTCATCAGGTACGCAAGGTCACGTCTAAGGGGCAAAGCGGGGATTGTCGCAGATCCTGCAGGAGCGCGCTTGCCCGCGACTGGGCGCGAAGCGCCCACAGGAATGGATGAAACGCAGAAATTTTAAGACTGCTGACGCACCGGTCGCGCTGGTCCGGCACTCCGGCAAGCACTCTCCTGCATAAGGCCAGTGTTTGCTGCGCGACAGCGTTATGTCAGCAACAAAACGTGGCCCTGCATCATTTCTTCACGCCAAGCTTTTTCAGCTCTTCGTCGCGCAGTTCGCGGCGCAGGATCTTGCCGACGTTGGTGGTCGGCAGGGCATCGCGGAATTCGACGCTGCGGGCCACTTTATAGCCGGTCAGGTTGGCGCGCATGTGCTCGATGACCTGGTCCTTGGTCAGGGTCATACCAGGCTTGACCACCACGAACACCTTGATCGCCTCACCGGACTTCTCGTCCGGCACACCGATGGCCGCGCATTGCGACACGCCCGGCAGGCTGACCAGTACGTCCTCGATTTCATTGGGGTACACGTTGAAGCCGGAGATCAGGATCATGTCCTTCTTGCGGTCAACGATGCGCAGGTAGCCGTCGGGCTGGATCAGCGCGATGTCGCCGGTCTTGAGCCAGCCCTCGGCATCCAGAATCTCTTCGGTGGCCTCGACGCGCTGCCAATAGCCCTTCATGACCTGCGGGCCCTTGATGCACAGTTCGCCGACTTCGCCGAACGCCAGTTCAGTGCCCGCGTCGTCAATGACCTTGCACTGGGTCGACGGCACCGGAATGCCGATGGTGCCGATCTGGATGTGCTGAATCGGGTTGACCGTGGCCACCGGGCTGGTTTCGGTCATGCCGTAGCCTTCACAGATCGGACACTGGGTCACCGCTTTCCAGCGCTCGGCCACCGCCTGTTGCAGGGCCATGCCGCCAGACAGCGTGACTTTGAGCGCAGAGAAATCCAGGTTGCGGAAATCCTGGTTGTTGCACAGGGCAACGAACAGGGTATTGAGGCCGACGAAACCGCTGAACTTCCACTTCGACAGTTCCTTGACCATCACCGGCAAATCGCGCGGGTTGGTGATCAGGACGTTGTGGTTGCCGCACTGCATCATCGCCATGCAGTGAAAGGTGAAGGCGTAGATGTGGTACAGCGGCAGCGGCGTGATGAGGATTTCGCAACCTTCATTAAGGTTCGAGCCCATCAGTTCACGGCATTGCAGCATGTTGGCGATCAGGTTGCGGTGGGTCAGCATCGCGCCCTTGGCAACGCCGGTGGTGCCACCGGTGTATTGCAGCACCGCCACATCGTCGCTGGCGGGCGATACCTCGGCGACCGCTTTGCCACGGCCCTTGGCCAGGGCATCGTTGAAGCGCACGGCCTGCGGCAGGTGATAGGCCGGGACCATCTTCTTCACGTACTTGATGACGCTGTTGACCAGCAGGCGCTTGAGCGTTGGCAGCAGGTCGGCCACCTCAGTGACGATAACGTGCCTGACCTGGGTCTTGGGCACCACCTTCTCGGCCAGGTGCGCCATGTTGGCCAGGCACAACAGCGCCTTGGCACCGGAGTCATTGAGCTGGTGTTCCATCTCCCGCGCGGTGTACAGCGGGTTGGTGTTGACCACGATCAGGCCCGCACGCATGGCGCCGAATACCGCGACCGGGTATTGCAGGACGTTGGGCAGTTGCACGGCAATACGGTCGCCGGGCTTCAAGTCAGTGTGCTGCTGGATCCAGGCGGCAAAGGCGCCAGACAATTCATACAGCTCGCCATAGGTCAGGGTCTTGCCCAGGTTGCTGAAGGCTGGCTTGTCGGCAAAGCGCTGGCAGGACTGCTTGAGCACGGTCTGGACATTCGGGTACTTGTCAGGATCGATCTCGGCAGCCACACCAGTGGGGTACTTGTCCTTCCAGAAGTTTTCGATCATGCAAGCCAGCTCCTTAGCGATAGCGAACTCTGCCCATCGCAGGCGCGATGGTGAGTGAATGTATTGGAGTTATGCGATTCACGCTTTCGCTTGATGACGAGTCAAAAAGCGGGCCGAGATTAGCAGCTTTGCCAAACAGCGACTAGCAGCAAACGAGTCAGCACGAGTCACAAATGCGACTGAAAGGTTACAAATAGTCACGATTTGCGACGCACCTCAATATTCCCATGCACCCTTGATTGCACCGCGCCATCGGCCTGCAAGCCCCTGCCGGTATACACTGAACCCCATCGCCGTTGCTCGCGGACACGACCATGACACAGCAGACCTTCTGGCTCGACACCCACGATCATTGCCGCCTGTTCGTCCATGCCTGGGTGCCGGCGTCGTCCGTGCGCGCCGTGGTCATGCTGTCCCACGGAATGGCCGAACACAGTGGCCGCTATGCCCGGCTGGGCGAGGCCCTGAATGCGGCGGGCATCGCCCTGTATGCCCATGATCAGCGCGGCCACGGCAAGACCGCCGCACAGGGCACGCTGGGGCATTTCGCCGATGACAATGGCTGGAGCAAGGTGCTTGGCGACCTGGCGCTCATGGCCCGAACCCTTGAAGAGCGGCACCCGCAGCGGCCGTTGTTTTTGCTGGGCCACAGCATGGGCAGCTACATCGCCCAGGCCTGGCTGATGCATCACGGCGCCAGCCTGCAGGGTGCGATTCTCAGCGGCTCGAACTACCAGCCCGTCGCCCTGTACCGCAGCGCCCGCCAGATCGCCCGTCTTGAACGCCTGCGTCAAGGGCCGCGCGGGCGCAGCGCGTTGATCGACTGGCTGTCGTTCGGCACCTTCAATCAGGATTTCAAGCCGGCGCGCACCCGCTTCGACTGGCTCAGCCGTGATGCGCAAGAAGTTGATGCCTACCTGCAAGACCCGTTGTGCGGCTTTCGTTGCACCAATCAGCTGTGGTTCGATCTATTGGGCGGGCTGGCAAAAATCAGCAAGCCGCAGGCTTTGGCGCAGATCGACTCCAGGCTGCCGCTGCTGATAATCGGCGGCGAATGTGATCCGGTCAGCCATGGCAAGCGTCTGAAACGACTGGCCCATGTTTTGACCGGGGTGGGTCATCAGGCATTACAGCTTAAACTCTACCCCGATGCTCGCCATGAGCTGTTCAACGAAACCAACCGTGATGAAGTAACGCGCGACGTGATCGACTGGCTGCAATGGGCCATTGAACAACCACGACCGCCTAGAGCCGAATGACGCACCGGCCTTTTCTTTTAATAGTCAGGATAATCGAATGACCCAGGTCACCAACACGCCCTACGAAGCCCTCGAAGTCGGCCAGACCGCCAGCTACAGCAAAACCGTCGAAGAACGCGATATCCAGCTGTTCGCCGCCATGTCGGGCGACCACAACCCGGTGCACCTGGACGCCGAGTACGCCGCCAAGACCATGTTCAAGGAGCGCATCGCCCACGGCATGTTCAGCGGTGCCCTGATCAGCGCCGCCGTCGCCTGCGAGCTGCCTGGGCCTGGCACTATTTATATCGGCCAGACCATGACCTTCCAGAAGCCGGTCAAACTGGGCGATACCTTGACCGTGCGCCTGGAAATCCTCGAAAAACTGCCCAAGTTCCGCGTGCGCATCGCCACCCGCGTGTTCAACCAGAACGATGATCTGGTGGTCGATGGCGAAGCCGAGATTCTGGCCCCCCGCAAGCAGCAGACGGTTGAATTGACGGTATTGCCGCCCATCACCTTCGGTTGACCCGAAAAACCCCGGCCGTTTGAACGACCGGGGTTCGCGCGAAACAGCCCCTCAAATTCCAGACAAAAAAACAGGCGACCGAAGTCGCCCTAAATGCCTTGCGTGCTCGTGATGGAAAGCCGGCTCTCAGTTGCGCGAGTCTTTCCAGATAAACAGTCCCATGCCGGTGAAGAACAAGGCCAGCATGGTCAGGGTGACGTAACCGACGGTAATAACGGTGTCAGAATTTTCCAGGAACATGATGGCCTTCCTCCGGTGTGTTGCTGTTCGATGGAGAAAGATTAATCCGCCGCGCACAGCCAGGCATTGATCTGGATCAGTGATCGAGACGGTTGGCAGAGAGTTCTGACGCAGAGGCAGGTCATGCACCGTGCAAGCCTGTGGGCTCGCACGGTGTTATCAAGGCGGGGGTTCAGCGTTTCTTCGGTTTCTTCGACTTCTTTTTACTGCTCAGCGGCATGACCTGCTCGAACGCCTTGCGCATCTCGTTCAAGCGTTTGTCATTGGCATCATGGATACGCTTGGCACGCTCGGCGCCGAAATCGATCAGTTGGGCTTCATCGCTCATGATGGGCAGTTCTCTGACAACAGGGTTGGCCAGATGTATCAGACCTCGACGTCGACCCACAAGCCCTGACGTGGCTCGTTGTCGATCAACGGCACCACCGGCACGGTGTTGTCGGCATTGAGCGAGTCGCCGGGGATGACCAACAGCTCGTCATCATGATCGTGCTCCGGCGGCGCCTCGCCACGTTGCTGGCGCTGCTGGCGTTCCTGCTCTTCACGCAACAGCAGTGCCGAACGCTCGGCGTCTTCGTAACGCAGGTCGATGGTGGTTTCGTTGGAGCTCGGTTGCACCGGCGCAACAGGCGGGACGTCCGGCAGGCGTTTGGCCGGGTCCAGTTGCGAAGTCACTGGGACCACACTCAGAGGAAGCGTCGGTTGCAGCATGATGAGTTCTCCTGTTATCAGGCTTTCGGCGGCCATTTCGTCGACTTGAGCCTTTACGGCAGAAACTTTTCGACTATGTTTTGGGCAATTAGTGCCCTTGACGGGCGCCTTGGCCATATAAACAGGCGGTTTTTTCACGCCGCCTTTGGTCTTGGCGACAGCTTCCGTTACCATAGCCCGCTTTTTCACCGCGGAGACAGGCAGCATGGCGCAGCAGTATCAACCGGGGCAACGCTGGATCAGCGACAGCGAAGCCGAGCTCGGATTAGGCACCGTTCTGGCACAGGACGGCCGCTTGTTGACCGTGCTCTATCCGGCCACTGGCGAGACCCGCCAGTACGCACTGCGCAACGCGCCATTGACCCGCGTGCGCTTCTCGCCAGGTGACCTGATCACCCATTTCGACAACTGGAAACTGACCGTACGCGAAGTCGAAGATGTCGACGGCCTGCTGGTCTATCACGGCTTCAACAGCCAGAACGAACTGGTGACCCTGCCGGAAACCCAGCTGTCGAACTTCATTCAGTTCCGCCTGGCCACCGACCGCCTGTTTGCCGGGCAGATCGACCCGCTGTCGTGGTTCTCGCTGCGCTACAACACCCTGGAACACACCAGCCGCCAGTTGCAGTCTTCGCTGTGGGGCCTGGGTGGCGTGCGTGCGCAACCGATCGCGCACCAGTTGCACATCGCTCGTGAAGTGGCCGACCGCATTGCGCCGCGGGTTCTGCTGGCGGACGAAGTGGGCCTGGGCAAAACCATCGAAGCGGGCCTGGTGATCCATCGCCAGCTGCTCTCTGGCCGCGCCAGCCGGGTCCTGATCCTGGTGCCGGAAAACCTCCAGCACCAGTGGCTGGTCGAAATGCGCCGCCGCTTCAACCTGCAGGTCGCGCTGTTCGACCGCGAACGCTTTATCGAAAGCGATGCCGGCAACCCGTTCGAAGACACCCAACTGGCGCTGGTCGCGCTGGAGTGGCTGGTCGAGGACGAAAAGGCCCAGGACGCGCTGTTTGCCGCCGGCTGGGACCTGATGGTGGTCGACGAAGCTCACCACCTGGTCTGGCACGAAGAAAAAGCCAGCACCGAATACTCGCTGGTCGAGCAACTGGCCGAGGTCATCCCCGGCGTGCTGCTGCTGACCGCGACGCCAGAGCAACTGGGCCAGGACAGCCACTTTGCGCGCCTGCGCCTGCTCGACCCGAACCGGTTCCACGACCTGGCCGCCTTCCGCGCCGAGAGCGAGCATTACCGCCCGGTGGCCGAAGCGGTGCAAGAGCTGCTCGACAAGGGCAAGCTGTCGGCCAAGGCGACCAAGACCATCAGTGGCTTCCTGGGCGCTGAAGGCGACACGCTGATCAGCGCCGTGAATGCCGGCGACGACGAAGCCAAGGCGCGGCTGGTCCGCGAGCTGCTCGACCGTCACGGCACCGGCCGCGTGCTGTTCCGCAACACCCGCGCCGCCGTGCAGGGCTTTCCGCAACGCCAGTTGCACGCCTACCCGCTGGCCAACCCTGACGAGTACATGGAGCTGCCGCTGGGCGAGCATGCCGACCTGTACCCGGAAGTCAGCTTCCAGGCGCAGGCCGAGACCGGCGAAGAAGAACGCTGGTGGCGCTTCGATCCACGGGTCGAATGGCTGATCGACACGCTGAAGATGCTCAAGCGCGTCAAAGTGCTGGTGATCTGCGCCCATGCCGAAACCGCCATGGACCTGGAAGATGCCCTGCGCGTGCGCTCCGGCATCCCGGCCACGGTGTTCCATGAAGGCATGAACATTCTGGAACGCGACCGCGCCGCCGCTTATTTTGCCGATGAAGAATTTGGCGCCCAGGTGTTGATCTGCTCGGAAATCGGCAGTGAAGGCCGCAACTTCCAGTTTGCCCATCACCTGGTGCTGTTCGACCTGCCGTCCCACCCGGACCTGCTGGAGCAGCGTATTGGCCGTCTGGACCGGATCGGCCAGAAGCACACCATCGAGCTGCACGTGCCGTACCTTGAAACCAGCCCGCAGGCGCGGCTGTTCCAGTGGTACCACGAGGCGCTGAATGCCTTCCTTAATACCTGCCCGACCGGCAACGCGCTGCAGCATCAATTCGGCCCGCGCCTGCTGCCGCTGCTTGAAGGTGGCGATGACGACCAATGGCAAGCGCTGATCGATGAAGCCCGCACCGAACGCGAGCGCCTTGAAGGTGAACTCCACACCGGCCGCGACCGCCTGCTGGAGCTCAACTCCGGCGGTGCGGGCGAAGGTGAAGCACTGGTCGAGGCGATTCTGGAGCAGGACGATCAGTTCTCGCTGCCTATCTATATGGAAACCCTGTTCAACGCCTTCGGCATCGACAGCGAAGACCATTCGGAAAACGCGCTGATCCTCAAGCCCAGCGAAAAAATGCTCGACGCCAGCTTCCCGCTGGGCGACGACGAAGGTGTGACCATCACCTACGACCGCAATCAGGCGCTGAGCCGCGAAGACATGCAGTTCATCACCTGGGAACACCCGATGGTGCAAGGCGGCATGGACCTGGTGCTGTCCGGTTCGATGGGCAACACCGCAGTGGCGCTGATCAAGAACAAGGCGCTCAAGCCGGGTACCGTGTTGCTCGAGCTGATCTACGTCAGCGAAGTGGTCGCCCCGCGTGCCCTGCAACTGGGCCGCTACCTGCCACCGGCGGCGCTGCGCTGCCTGCTGGACGGCAATGGCAACGACTTGTCGGGCCGGGTGTCGTTCAACACCCTCAACGACCAGTTGGAAAGCGTGCCACGCGCCAGCGCCAACAAGTTCATCCAGGCACAGCGCGACGTGCTGACGCCGAAGATCAACGCCGGCGAAGCCAAGATCGCCCCGCGTCATGCCGAGCGCGTGGCAGAAGCCCAGCGTCGCCTGGCGGCCGATACCGAGGAAGAACTGGCGCGCCTGACTGCCTTGCAAGCGGTTAACCCGACCGTGCGCGACAGCGAACTTGAAGCGCTGCGCAAACTGCGCGAGCAAGGCCTGGCCATGCTCGACAAAGCGGCCCTGCGTCTGGAGTCGATCAGGGTGCTGGTAGCAGGTTAAATCCCCTGCCGCCTACAACCGCGCCCGCATCGCTTCGGCATCACGTCCGAAGCTGCGGGTCGCCAGCAGCAGGAACACCAGCGTCGCCAGCAAGGCGGCCGGGATCAGGTACAACGCGCCATGCAACCCGACCGCCTTGAAGGTTTCGTTCATCTGCAACGCGCCCGCGGCCAGCATCGCCTGCTGGGCGAAATGATCGGATAACAACCCCACCATCACCGGCCCCAGGCCACCCCCGAGCAGGTATAACCCGGCGAAGAACAACGCCATGGCCGTGGCCCTCAAGCGAGGCTCCACCACGTCCTGGATAGCCGGGTACACGCAGGTATAAAAGTTATAGGCAAACAGCCAGCCCAGGCTGAACACCGCCACAAACAGCGTGATTGCCACCTGCCCCGCATACAGGGCATAGCCGGTTGCAAGCGTCGCCACCAGCATGCTCAACGCTGCAAACCACAGCCGGCCATTGACCGAACGCTCATGCAGTTTGTCGGCCACCAGCCCGCCCAATGTCAGGCCAAACAACCCGGTCACGCCGACGATCACCCCGGTGGCTACTGCCGCTTCCTGCAACGACACCTGAAAGTAACGTTGCAACATGGGCACCATGAACGAGTTGCAGGCATAGGCGGCGAAGTTGTAGGCAAGACCTGCCAGCATCAGCCAGCGGAACGTGGCAATGCCCAGCAAGCGGCGAATGGGCCGCTCGATCTTCGCGTGCGAAACCACCACGCTTTCTGCCGCGCCCCGTTGTGGCTCACGAATGAAAAACATGAACAGCGCCAGGATCAGGCCCGGCACGGCCGCAATAAAGAACGGTGCTCGCCAGCTGTCGAAGGCCTTGACCATCGCACCGATGGTAAAGAACGCCAGCATCAAGCCCAGCGGCAGGCCGAGCATGAAAATACCCATGGCCCGCGCCCGACGCCTTGCCGGGAACAGGTCGCCGATCAGCGAATTGGCCGCCGGGGCGTAACTGGCCTCACCGATGCCCACGCCCATGCGCACCAGCACGAATGTCCAGAAGCTGCTGGCCATGCCGTTGACGGCGGTCAGCGCACTCCACACCGCCAGGCCACCGCCCATGATGGCCTTGCGTGAACCGTTATCGGCCAGGCGTCCCAGCGGCAGGCCGGCGATGGCGTACACCAGGGTAAATGCGGTGCCCATCAACCCCAGCTGGAAATCGCTCAGGTGCCATTCAAGGCGAATAGGCTCGGTGACGATCGAAGGAATCGCCCGGTCGAAAAAGTTGAACAGGTTGGCCAGAAACAGCAGAAACAACACGCGCCAGGCATTGCTGGCCTGAGTGGAAACGTCCGGCAGAGGCTTGTTCATCCAGGCATCCTTGCTGTTTGAGACGGTACGGAAAAGGCATTGCAGATCCGTACTCAGCCTAGGCCACGATCTTGCCGCGCGGCGGTAAATTAATTAGCGATGGAACTGGCGAGTTTTTATCAGCTTCTATACTGATATCCGAATCGCCAAAGGAGCCCAGAGCCCTTGGCGACCCTGCAGTGTAGATATAGGGCTCGCTATGGAATGGCCGGGTTTGCATGTGTTTGTCGGGCTTCCGACATCGGGGCAGGTGCTGA
The DNA here is from genome assembly GCF_055284095.1 of Pseudomonas sp. HP_08. Classification (NCBI taxonomy): domain Bacteria; kingdom Pseudomonadati; phylum Pseudomonadota; class Gammaproteobacteria; order Pseudomonadales; family Pseudomonadaceae; genus Pseudomonas; species Pseudomonas sp. HP_08. The sequence goes on from NZ_JBTOQC010000019.1 coordinate 78,531, forward strand.
TCGACTGCAGTCACAATATTTTTCTGGTTGCGCTGGCTTACGGCGTGATCTGCGCTGCCTGCTTTGCAACCATGGACATCGCCGATCGGGCCATCCATGTCGAGCCGAGCCGTAACCGGCGCCTGTGGAAATGCCTGGGCGCGCTGTGCCTGGCGGGCGGTGTCTGGGCCATGCACTTCATCAGCATGCTGGCCTTTCAGGCACCGCTGAATGTCACCTTCGATCTGGGCATTACCCTGATCTCGCTAGTGATCGTGTTGTTTGCCGGCGCCCTGGCGATCCGTAGCCTTTGCCAGGAAAGGCTGACGATCACCGGCGTGACGTTCAACGCGGTATTGATCGGTCTGGGCATCAGCGCCATGCATTACATCGGCATGGCGGCCATGCGTTCCAATGCCAGCCAATATTACGACCCGACCCTGTTCGGGCTGTCGATTCTTCTCGCGATTGTCGCCAGTGCAGCGTTGCTGGTCGCGCCGCGCCTGCTGCGCAAGCACGGTGGCATGTTTCATCAGATGTTCCGTTATGGCACCAGCGCGCTGCTGGGCGCAGGCTTGCTGGCCATGCACCTGCTGGGCATGCAGGCCCTGCATCTGGTGCTGCCCGCCGGCGCACCCTTGCAAATACCCAACACCGAGAACAGCCAGCAACTGGGCCTGACCCTGGCCACCATCACCCTGCTGATCATCGCCGGCAGCATCAGCGCAGCCATGGCCGACAAGAAGCTGCAAGGCAAAGAGCGCGACCTGCAGCGGGTCAATGCCCTGCTCAGCCAGCTCGATCAGGCGCGGGTATCGTTGCAGCAAGTGGCGCATTACGACCCTTTGACCAACCTGGTCAACCGCCGCGGCTTCAACCAGTTGTTCGCCGAAAAACTGGTCGAACACGCTGCCAACCACGGCATGCTGGCGGTCATGTTCCTCGACATCGACCATTTCAAGCGCATCAACGACAGCCTGGGCCACGATGCCGGCGACGAATTGCTCAAGGTGATCGCCGAACGCATTCGCAGCGCCACCCGCATTCAGGACGTGGTGTCACGCTTTGGCGGCGACGAGTTCTGCATCCTGCTCAGCATCCCGCATTACGACGAAGCCCGGCACCTGGCGCATCGGGTCATGCAGAAGATGAAAGAACCCATCGCCCTGGCCGGGCGGCGCATGGTCATGACCACCAGCATCGGCATCGCCGTATTCCCCCGCGACGGCTCGACCAGCGATGAATTGCTCAAGCACGCCGACCTTGCGCTGTACCAGTCCAAAGGCAACGGGCGCAACCGGGCAAACTTCTTCAGCCCTGCCCTCAAGACCAAGGCCAGCCTTGAACTGCACCTGGAAGAAGAACTGCGCAATGCATTGCGCGAAGAAACCGGGCTGCAGGTCTATTACCAGCCGATCATTGACCTGCGCACCGGGCATGTCGCCAAGCTGGAGGCGCTGGTGCGCTGGGAGCATCCGCAACATGGCCTGCTGACCCCGGATCGTTTTATCGGCATCGCCGAAGCCAACGGCCTGATCGCCGACCTGGACAACTGGGTGCTGCGCCGGGCGTGCAAGGACCTCGGAGCTCTGCGCCTGGACGGTTTCGATGAGTTGATCATCGCGGTGAACTGCTCGGCGCTGAACCTTGCCCGCGAAGAACTGGGCGATGAGGTCGAGGATGCCTTGAGCCAGGCCAATGTCGCGCCGGGCCGGCTGGAGCTGGAAGTCACTGAAAACGCGCTGATGGGCAATATCAGTAACACCATTGTGCTGCTCAAACACATTCGCAGCCTGGGCGTGTCGCTGTCGATCGACGACTTCGGTACCGGCTACTCTTCGCTGGCCTATCTCAAGCGACTGCCGCTGGACACGCTGAAGATCGACCGCTCGTTCATCCAGGACATTCCCAAGTCGCCCCAGGACATGGAAATCGTTCACGCGATCATTGTCATGGCCCACACCCTGCACTTGAAGGTGGTCACCGAAGGCGTGGAAACCCCGGCGCAACTGGACTTTCTCAGCCAGTACGGCAGCGATTATGTGCAGGGCTATCTGTTCAGCAAGCCGCAGCCGCTGGAGCGGCTGCTGCCCATGATCACCCGAATGAACGAATGTGAACCTGCCAGCCTGTGGCCTGCCTCGCTCATGCTTCAGGACCGACTGGCAGAAACCGATATGCCGCGCTCAATGGACCTGTTTCACGATTTGCCCGCGCCGCCGAATCAACATCCGGGCAGCAGCCCGGTCCGTACCAAGCGCACGCGCTGGTCGGATTGAACACCAGAACAGCGCAACTCTATGCACCATAAAGACGCACAAATCAGTTGCTTGCCCTGTCCTGGATCAGGATCCATGGCGAAACCACTACCGCCCATAACTGTGCATCACGTTCAAAAAAGTCCAGCGCCCTTGTTTCAGACACCTTGGCGACCTGGCCTGCGTCCATCCAGGTGGCCAGAGTGGCGGCATTGTCTTCGGCGAGGGCTTCACCCACGGCAATCAGATCGAGCGTGGGATCGACCCACAACAGGGCACCCTTTGCAAAGAATGGTTGCAATTGATGCCAGGGAATAATCGCGGTCTCACCGAGGATTTTGGCATAGAGGGTGCTTGGTTCTTGGTTCATGGGTTTCACCGAGTGGAAATCGACGCAATGATAGCGCCGCCTTCCCCGGAGAAAAACCCGGCAACACCCGTGTATGACGGCACATGCGGCTTTTATGCGAGGTTTGGCGCCCACACGGGCCGCTAGCCAGGCCGTAGCGAAAAGCAGCGCCGCCACCGCACAAGTAACACCCGCAGGTCGCCTGAACCGCTGCCGGCAACACGCCGGCAAACCGAAACAACAGTGCAATTATGTAACTTTGTGTCGATCAGGCGACATGCAGCGGTTCTTATCCAAACTGCCAGCTTTTCAATCGATCCAGCGGCACTCTAAACTGTGCCGGTACAGTTGGCAGGGCGGGGAAAGACCGGTTGCAACCCATCCGGTCCTGCAGCCTTGGCCGTCAGGATTATAAAAACTACAACGCAAGAGTGGAGCATCATGATCAAGGGTACCAAGAAGCTTTCCAAGCTGTTTGCGGCATTGGTAGTGGCAGGCGTTGCAAGCCATTCGTTCGCAGCCGATACCATCAAGATCGGCATCGCAGGTCCCAAGACCGGCGCTGTTGCCCAGTACGGCGACATGCAGTTCAGCGGTGCCAAAATGGCCATCGAGCAGATCAACGCCAAGGGCGGCGTCGACGGCAAGAAGCTTGAAGCGGTCGAATACGATGACGCCTGCGATCCCAAGCAAGCCGTTGCCGTTGCCAACAAGATCGTCAACGACGGCGTGAAGTTCGTCATCGGCCACCTGTGCTCCAGCTCCGCCCAGCCGGCTTCGGACGTTTACGAAGACGAAGGCATCATCATGGTCACCCCGGCTGCCACCAGCCCGGACCTGACTGCCCGTGGCTACAAACTGGTATTCCGCACCATCGGCCTGGACAGCGCCCAGGGCCCGGCCGCCGGCAACTACATTGCCAAGCAGGTCAAACCGAAAGTGGTTGCGGTCATTCACGACAAGCAGCAGTACGGTGAAGGCATTGCCACCGCGGTCAAGCAGACCCTGGAAAAAGACGGCATCAAGGTTGCCCTGTTCGAAGGTATCAATGCCGGCGACAAGGACTTCTCTTCGCTGATCGCCAAGATGAAGCAAGCCAACGTCGACTTCGTCTACTACGGCGGCTACCACCCTGAGCTGGGCCTGATCCTGCGCCAGTCCCAGGAAAAAGGCCTGAAAGCCGGCTTCATGGGTCCGGAAGGCGTGGGTAACGCCTCGATCTCGCAGATCGCTCAGGATGCCTCCGAAGGCCTGCTGGTCACCCTGCCGGCTTCGTTCGACCAGGACCCTGCCAACAAAGCGCTGGTCGATGCGTTCAAGGCCAAGAAAGAAGATTCCAGCGGCCCGTTCGTGTTCCCGTCCTACGCCGCTGTCCAGGTGATCGCCGATGCAATCACCCTGGCCAAAAGCGAAGACACCGACAAGGTAGCGGCCGCCCTGCGCGCCAACACCTTCAAGACCCCGACCGGCGAGCTGGCCTTCGATGACAAGGGCGACCTGAAGGACTTCAAATTCGTGGTCTACACCTGGCACAAGGACGGCACCAAGACCGAAGCGCCAGTGAAGTGATTTCACCCCTTCGATGAACACCAGAGCCCACTGCAATCGCAGTGGGCTTTGTTTTACGCGGTGCATGGCGTCCACAAGATGCCCCGACACCCGAACAACTCGAAGCCGTGCCCGACGTTCAGCGGGCTTGTGTCAACGTGGAGCGATACCACGACGCGCAGGCGCACAACGACCGACCCATGAACCGCGTGCAGGTTTTCAGGAGCGCTGTAATGCCCGAGATAGACATCTATCATTTCTTTCAACAGCTGGTTAATGGCATGACCATTGGCAGCACCTACGCCTTGATCGCCATTGGCTACACCATGGTCTACGGCATCATCGGCATGATCAACTTCGCCCACGGCGAGGTGTACATGATCGGCTCCTATGTGGCGTTCATCGCCATTGCGGGCCTGACCATGATGGGCCTGGGCAGTCTGCCCCTGATCATTACGGCGGCCTTCGTGGCCAGCATCGTGGTGACCAGTGCCTACGGATACACCATCGAACGGGTTGCCTACCGGCCGCTGCGTGGCAGCAACCGGCTGATCCCGTTGATTTCCGCCATCGGCATGTCGCTGTTTCTACAAAACACGGTACTGCTGTCGCAGGACTCCAAGGACAAATCGATCCCCAACCTGATTCCGGGCAACTTCGTGTTTGGCTCGGCCAGCACTCATGAAGTGGTGATCTCCTACATGCAGGTGCTGATCTTCGTCGTCACCGTGATCACCATGCTCGCCCTGACCTGGTTCATCTCGCGCTCACGCCTGGGCCGCGCCTGCCGTGCCTGCGCCGAAGACATCAAGATGGCCAACCTGCTGGGTATCAATACCAACAACATCATTGCCCTGACCTTCGTGATCGGTGCAGCGCTGGCGGCGGTTGCGGCCGTGCTGCTGAGCATGCAGTACGGGGTCATCAACCCCAACGCAGGCTTTCTGGTCGGTATCAAGGCATTCACCGCAGCGGTACTGGGCGGTATCGGCAGCATTCCGGGCGCCATGCTCGGCGGCCTGGTACTGGGCATTGCCGAAGCCTTTGGCGCCGATGTGTTCGGTGACCAGTACAAGGATGTCGTGGCGTTCAGCCTGCTGGTTCTGGTACTGCTGTTCCGGCCTACCGGCCTGCTGGGCCGCCCGGAGGTTGAAAAAGTATGAGCAAGAATCTCAAGTCGGCATTTTTCAGCGCCTTGCTGGTGCTGGCCGTCGCCTACCCGGTGCTGGGCCTGAAGCTGGAGATCGTCGGGGTCAACCTGACTGTCCTCAATGCCAGCAGTTCGACCATTGCAATCATCCTCGGCAGCGCCCTGGCGATCTTCCTGCGCGTCCTGTTCCACGAGCAGATTTCCGCCCTGTGGCGCGCCTCGCCGAGCCTGCCGGTGGTGCCGGCCAAGGCCAGCAACTTCCTGACCCTGCCGAGCACCCAGCGCTGGATCATTCTGGCCATGGTCATGGTCGCACTGGTGTGGCCGTTCTTCGGCTCGCGCGGCGCGGTCGACATCGCCACCCTGATCCTGATCTACGTGATGCTCGGCCTGGGCCTGAACATCGTGGTCGGCCTTGCCGGTCTGCTCGACCTGGGCTACGTGGGTTTCTATGCGGTCGGCGCCTACAGCTATGCCCTGCTGTCGTTCTACTTCGGCTGGGGTTTCTGGATCTGCCTGCCGATTGCCGGGATGATGGCCGCACTGTTCGGCTTTTTGCTGGGCTTTCCGGTACTGCGTTTGCGCGGTGACTATCTGGCTATCGTGACGCTGGGCTTCGGCGAAATCATTCGCCTGCTGCTGCGTAACATGACCAGCTTCACCGGCGGCCCCAACGGCATCAGCAACATCGAGAAGCCGACCTTCTTCGGCCTGTCGTTCGAGCGCAAGGCCGCTGAAGGCATGCAGACCTTCCACGAGTTTTTCGGCCTGCCGTACAACTCGATCAACAAGGTCATCTTCCTGTATCTGGTTGCCCTGATGCTGGCGCTGGTCGCGCTGTTCGTCATCAACCGCCTGCTGCGCATGCCGATCGGCCGCGCCTGGGAAGCGTTGCGTGAAGACGAGATCGCCTGCCGCGCGCTGGGCCTGAACCCGACCATCATCAAACTCTCGGCCTTCACCCTGGGCGCTGCGTTTGCAGGCTTTGCCGGCAGCTTCTTTGCCGCTCGCCAGGGACTTGTGACACCGGAGTCGTTCACCTTCATCGAATCGGCAATCATCCTCGCCATCGTCGTGCTCGGCGGCATGGGCTCGCAACTGGGCGTGATCCTGGCGGCGATCGTGATGATTCTGCTGCCCGAACTGATGCGTGAATTCAGCGAATACCGCATGTTGATGTTCGGCGCCATGATGGTGCTGATGATGGTCTGGCGTCCTCAAGGCTTCCTGCCCATGCAACGTCCTCATATGGAGCTGCGCAAATGAGCCGCCCACTATTGCAAGCCTCGGGTCTGTCCATGCGCTTTGGTGGCCTGCTGGCCGTTAACGGCGTGGCGCTGACCGTCAATGAAAAACAGGTGGTGTCGATCATCGGCCCCAACGGTGCCGGCAAGACCACGGTGTTCAACTGCCTGACCGGTTTCTACAAGCCGACCTCCGGCAGCATCCTGCTCGACGGCGAGCCGATCCAGGGCCTGGCCGGGCATCAGATCGCGCGCAAGGGCGTGGTGCGCACCTTCCAGAACGTGCGGTTGTTCAAAGAAATGACCGCCGTGGAAAACCTGCTGGTCGCCCAGCACCGTCACTTGAACACCAACTTTCTGGCTGGCCTGTTCAAGACGCCGGCGTTCCGCCGTAGCGAGCGCGAGGCCATGGAGTACGCCGAGTACTGGCTGGAAGCGGTCAACCTCAAGGAGTTCGCCAACCGCCCGGCCGGTACCCTGGCCTACGGTCAGCAACGCCGCCTGGAAATTGCCCGTTGCATGATGACCCGGCCGCGCATCCTGATGCTCGACGAACCGGCCGCGGGCCTCAACCCGCGTGAAACCGAAGACCTCAAGGCCTTGATCGGCGTGCTGCGCAACGATCACAATGCCACGGTATTGCTGATCGAACACGACATGAAACTGGTCATGAGCATTTCCGACCATATCTTCGTGATCAACCAGGGCACGCCCCTGGCCAACGGTGTGCCGCACGAGATCCGCGACAACCCGGATGTCATCAAAGCCTATCTGGGGGAAGCGTAAATGCTCCAGTTCGAGAACGTTTCGACCTTCTACGGCAAGATCCAGGCGCTGCACAGCGTCAATGTCGAGGTGCGCAAGGGCGAGATCGTCACCCTGATCGGCGCCAACGGTGCCGGTAAATCGACCCTGCTGATGACGCTGTGCGGCTCGCCGCGCGCGCACAGCGGCAGCATCCGCTACCTGGGTGAAGAACTGGTGGGCCAGGAGTCCTCGGTGATCATGCGCAAGAGCATCGCGGTGGTGCCTGAAGGCCGCCGCGTGTTTGCCCGCCTGACCGTCGAGGAGAACCTGGCCATGGGCGGGTTCTTCACCGACAAGGGCGACTATCAGGAGCAGATGGACAAGGTCTTGCACCTGTTCCCGCGCCTCAAAGAGCGCTTCAGCCAGCGCGGCGGCACCATGTCCGGCGGCGAGCAGCAAATGCTCGCCATCGGCCGTGCGTTGATGAGCAAGCCCAAACTGCTGCTGCTCGACGAGCCGTCGCTGGGCCTGGCACCGATCATCATCCAGCAGATTTTCGACATCATCGAACAACTGCGTCGCGATGGCGTGACGGTGTTTCTGGTCGAACAGAACGCCAACCAGGCCCTGAAGATCGCCGACCGTGCCTATGTGCTGGAGAACGGCCGGGTGGTGATGGAAGGTTCGGGCGAGCAACTGCTGACCGACCCGAAAGTGCGCGAGGCGTATCTGGGCGGTTAAGCGCCTCACGAGCCCTTCAAAGATTCATCGCGGCGATCCGCTATCGCCGCGATGAATGCGCTGAACAAAGCCTGTCAACCCGCGCTCCCCTCTTGAGATACATTCTCACTCTGCGTAACGTGGCACCTCCTGTCTGGAGGCTGCCCATGTCCTTTGTCCGCACCGCCCTCGTATTTTCCCTGTTGCCCCTGTTCGCCGGCTGTCAGTGGCTGGGACTGCAAACCGCCGCACCTGCCAAGGTTTCCACCGCCAGCATGGTCCGCATGCAGGGCACGCTCAGTGGCGAGGCCGGCAAACTGTTGTTCGAGCCGTGCCACGAGCAGCGCCGCTATGTCGTGCTGGACCGTGGCGCCACCGGCATCCTGCAGGAAGCCGCCAGCCTGGCCGACAGCCAGGGCCGGGTCTTCGCCGACCTGCGCGGTCATTTCAATGCCAGCAAGGCGGCCGGCAGCGATGGCCAGGTCGATCTGTACCAGTTGTACCGTGTCGAACGCCCCGGGCAGGCCTGCGAAGACCCTAACTTCAAGCGCCTGACCCTGCATGCCGAGGGCCTTGATCCGGCGTGGAATGTGAATGTCAGCGGCAAGGGCATGATCATCGAGGTCCAGGACCAGCCGCCGGTTGCCCTGCCCTACCTGGAAGAACAATTGCCGGACGGGCGCTTCAACCTCAGCAGCGAAGCCAACGGCCAGCGCGTCGAACTGTGGGTCGCGCCGCAGCGCTGCGTCGATAGCAAGACCGGCGCGGTGGGCCATCTGAGCGCCGAGTTGCGCATCAACGGCAAAGCCGTGCGCGGCTGTGGCTACTACGGCGGTGCGCGCAACGATTAAACGCATAACATCTGGTCTTCGATGCCGCCTATAATGCCCGGTTCTTGTAGTGCTGCCGGGCTGAACCTGCGGCCCGGAAACTGGACCTTTTGAATGTTACGAATCAACGAACTCAAGCTGCCCCTCGATCACCCCGAAGAGGCGCTGCGCAGCGCCCTGCTCGAGCGCCTGGGCATCGACAGCAGCGAACTGCTGGATTTCAGCGTCTTCAAGCGCAGTTATGACGCGCGCAAGAAATCCTCCGAGCTGCTGTTCATCTACACGCTGGACTTCACCGTCAGTGATGAAGCGGCGCTGCTGAAAAAACTGGCCCACGACCATCAACTGGTTCCGGCGCCGGATGTCAGCTACAAATTCGTCGGCCACGCACCTGAAGGCTTCAGCACCCGCCCGCTGGTGATCGGCTTCGGCCCGTGCGGCATCTTCGCCGGCCTGCTACTGGCGCAGATGGGCTTCAAGCCGATCGTGCTGGAGCGCGGCAAGGAAGTCCGTCAGCGCACCAAGGACACCTGGGGCCTGTGGCGCAAGAGCGTGCTCAACACCGAGTCCAATGTGCAGTTTGGCGAAGGCGGCGCCGGGACGTTCTCCGACGGCAAGCTCTACAGCCAGATCAAGGACCCGCAGTTTCATGGTCGCAAGGTGCTCAACGAGTTCGTCAAGGCCGGCGCCCCGGACGAGATTCTCTACGTCAACAAGCCGCACATCGGCACCTTCCGCCTGACCGGCATGGTCGAGAACATGCGCGCCGAAATCATCGCGCTGGGCGGTGAAGTGCGCTTCGAACACAAGGTCAGCGACCTGCTGATCGACGATGGCCAGGTGCACGGCGTCGAGCTGGCCAACGGCGAGCGCATCGAGTCGCGTCATGTGGTGCTGGCCTTGGGTCACAGCGCCCGCGACACCTTCCGCATGCTGCACGGCCGTGGCGTGTACATGGAAGCCAAGCCATTCTCGGTGGGCTTCCGCATCGAGCACCCGCAGTCGCTGATCGACCAGGCCCGCCTGGGCAAATACGCCGGCCACCCGAAACTGGGCGCCGCCGATTACAAACTGGTCTACCACGCCAGCAACGGCCGTTCGGTGTACAGCTTCTGCATGTGCCCAGGCGGCACGGTAGTGGCCGCGACCTCGGAACCGGAGCGCGTGGTCACCAACGGCATGAGCCAGTATTCGCGCAACGAGCGCAATGCCAACTCGGGGCTGGTGGTCGGCATCGACCCGGAGCGTGACTATCCGGGCGGCCCGCTGGCCGGCATCGAGTTTCAGGAGCGCCTGGAATCGCTGGCCTACACCCTGGGCGGCAGCAACTACGAGGCACCAGCGCAACTGGTTGGCGACTTCATTGCCGGCCGGCCATCCACGGCGCTGGGCAGTGTCGAGCCATCCTACAAGCCGGGCGTGAAGCTGGTCGATCTGGCCGAAGCCTTGCCGGCGTTCGCCATCGACGCGATTCGTGAAGCCCTGCCCGTCTTCGACCGGCAGATCAAGGGCTATGCCCTGCACGATGCGGTGCTGACCGGCCTTGAAACCCGCACCTCGGCACCGGTGCGCATTACCCGCGGCGCCGACATGCAGAGCCTCAACGTCAAGGGCCTGTACCCGGCCGGTGAAGGCGCAGGCTATGCCGGCGGCATTCTGTCGGCCGGCGTGGACGGTATTCGTATTGCCGAAGCAGTGGCGCGGGACCTGCTGGGGATCGAAGGCTGATCACCGCCTAAGTCGCCGGACGCTGCGCCTCACGGGCCTGACTCGGTGTTACACCGAAGCGGGCCTTGAAGGCGCGGGCAAAATGGGCCTGGCTGGTAAAACCGTGACGGTAAGCGATTTCGCTGACATCCAGCCCGACACTGCGCCGCGTGACCAGCAGTTCGTGGGCCTGCATCAGACGCTGCTCCAGAATGAAACGACTGGGCAGCGTGTCTTCCAGCGCGAATAACCGGGTCAGATGGCGTGGCGAAATACCGATCTGCGCCGCCACCCGCTCGCAACTCAAGTCCGAATCGCTCAGTTGCTCCTGAATGCACTTCTTGGCAGCCAGCAAGTAAGAAGCGCTCAGGGCATTGATGCGCCCTATCCCCAGCTGGCCGGCGATGATATTGCCCAACAGCTCGAACGTCTGCTCCTTGTAACCGTTGGCCTGCTCGCTGTCCGGCCGCCGAAAGAAGGCGCCGGTCTGCTCGCTCAGGGTGCGCAGCAGCAGGCGTTGCACGCGGTTATCGGCGCTGATTTTCAATGATTTGTCGAAGCGCTTCAGGCAGCGCTCGGCGAACTGTGCCTGCGGCACATCGAAAATGAATTGCTCGCAGGTACCGGAAAATCCGATCAGATAGGGTTTATCGGTGCGGTAGATGATCAGTTCGCCCGGCTCCAGCAACTGGCAGTCGCCGTCCTGATAGAAGAATGAGCCGCTGCCCGTCACCAGCGACACAAACACAGACTCTTTGGGCACCGTGCGGATCATCGAGCTGTCGCGCTCGACCACATGCTGGTTGCCGGCAACCCATGCCAGTCCCAGTTCATCGAGTTGCAGGTTGTGCTGCCTGCCCACAAAGCCACTCTCGCACCAGCTGTTGCATTTGAGCCCGACCAGAGAGGCGGCGTTGTAGTGTTCCCAGAACGCCAGCCGCTGTGGCGGCGCGATGCTCTGGGTATCGGCGTGTCGGATTTCGAGCAGTGAACATGACGCCATCATTATTTTTTTCATGGGCGACGAATCTTCCGCAAAGGTTCAACAAGGCAAAACCGGCAGGCCCTGGCCGGTCATTAACATATGAACCATGTGCCTTGTCAACGCCTGCCTTGGCGCTGATCGACAGCGTCCGATAACGACAAAAAACCGGTCCGATTCGATCAAACCGGCTGCTGGCTGCCCGCTTAAAGTCACTTCTGAATGCCCCATCACAACAACAATCAGAGGCTGATCATGCCCACTACTGCCCAACATTCTGCGCGCTATAAAAACACCGGAGCCCGCTACGAAAACGTTTTATTGAGTGTGCTGTTCCTGACCTTCGGCTTCGTATTCTTCGACCGGCTGGCCCTGTCGTTCCTGTTTCCATTCATGGCCGACGAACTGCAACTGAGCAACAGCCACCTGGGCATGCTGACCTCGATTCTGGCACTGGCCTGGGCGATTTCCGGCGCCCTGGTCGGGGCTTGGTCGGATCGCACCGGCAAGCGCAAACCGCTGCTGATCATCGCGGTGATCCTGTTCTCACTGTGCTCTGCGCTGTCGGGACTGGTGACAGGCTTTCTCAGCCTGCTGCTGTTTCGCGCCATCATGGGCCTGGCCGAAGGGCCCATCCTGCCGCTGTCGCAGTCATTGATGGTTCAGGCCTCGTCGCCACACCGTCGAGGCCTGAACATGGGCCTGCTACAAGGCTCGGCAGCCGGCCTGTTCGGCGCGGTGATTGGCCCGCCAGTACTGGTTGCCATGGCCGAAGCCTGGGGCTGGCGCCATGCATTTATCGTTTCACTGATTCCCGGCCTGATTATCGCCCTGTTGATCTGGCGCTATGTCAAACCCGATATCGCGCCGGCCAGCAACCCCAAAACGCTCGATGGATCACCCGCAGCGCCACACGCTTTGACCCTGCTCAAGAGCCGTAACATCGTGCTGTGCACGCTGATCAGCTGCGTGTTTGTCAGTTGGTTCGTGATTCTGATTGCCTTCACCCCGACCTATCTGGTCAAGGTCATGAGCTACAGCCCGGCCAGCATGGGCGTGGTCATGAGCTGCCTGGGCGCAGCCTGGGTGGTATGGGGCTTTGGCGTGGCGACCCTTTCTGACCGCTTCGGTCGACGGCCGACACTGGTGGTGTTTTCCCTGATTGCAGCCTGCTGTCCACTGGCACTGCTGTATGCCACCGGGCCCTGGATGCTCGGCGCCTTGATGCTTTTGACCTACACGGGACTGGGCTGCTTCACCCTGTTCATGGCCACGATTCCGGCAGAAACCGTGCCGCGGGAAATGATCGCCACTGCACTGGGCATGATCATGGGCATTGGCGAACTGATCGGCGGCTTTATCGCCCCGACCCTGGCAGGCTTTGCCGCCGATCATTTCGGCCTGCCCATCGTCATGTGGATTTCCTGCGCCAGCGCCCTGCTCGCGGCATTGCTGGCGCTGTTTCTCAAGGAAACCGCACCGTCGGTACTGGCTCGCCAGCGCGGCTGAGCATTCGACACACCCACAAAAACAATAAGAGTAGCGAACATGAAAACCCCTGTTTTGCTGGTGTCATTACTGGCCACGGCCTTGTGCAGCCCTCTGTGCCTGGCCCAATCCCCGCCCGCCGACGCTCCGCTGGCCAGCCTGGGCAAACAATTGTCCAGCTACGGCATCCAGGCGCATGTGCAGTTCTGGAACCTGTCGATGAAAAACCTCGACACCGGTCCTCGCCCACACAGCTTTGGCAATAGCGGCAACCTGTATCTGGGTGCCGATATCGACCTGCAAAAACTTTCAAGCATCGACGGGGCCAGCCTGCACGTCGAACAAACCCTGTTTATCCTCGATAACGGCACCGGCCAGCCGACCTCGCGCAACTGGCAAGGCGCAGCGGGCAGTTACTTTGCCGGCGCGCCGATTCACAACGATCTCACCAGCCACCAGCTCAGCCTGCTGACTTATCAGCAAACCTGGTTAGACGCGCGGCTCGACATGAGTCTGGGACGCACCAACGCCCGGCGTTATTTCTACATCTATAACTGCGAAACCGTGGTCACCTGCAACGACCCGGTCATCGACTCGTCCACCGGCATCCTGCCGCCTCCCTACGGCGCGTGGGGCGGTTATCTCAAGTACAACCTGACGCCCAACCTGTATGTGCATGGCGGCGCGTTCGAGTCCAACCCACAGGATTACCTCAAAGAGCGCAACGGCCTGGATTTCAGCACCACCGATGCCAGCGGTACCAGTGTGCTACTGGGCATCGGCAGCAAAAGCGCCGACGCCTACGCCTGGCATTACGAACTTAACGGCTACTTCAACAGCGCCGAGCAGATCGACCCGTTGAGCGGGGCACGTGAAAACGGTACAGCAGGCGCGTTTTTCAAGTTTCAGCAGTCGCTGTGGCGGGCCGATCACGGCCTGCGTCATTCGCCGCAAGCACTGCTGCTGTTCGGTTCGCTGTCGACAACGGCCGATGACAAGCAGCCCTTCCGGCACTTTGCCGAAGCCGGGCTTACCTATCTGGCGCCATTTGGCCGTGCGCACGACAAGCTCAACCTCAAGGCCAGTTATCTGCGCCTCAACGACAGCCAGTTGCGCGCCCAGCAACGCGCGCGCATCGCCAATGACGGTGACAGCCGGCCCGGCGAGCGCAACGTCTACGCCGTCGAGGCCAACGCGCACATTGCCATAACCCGCCACCTGGCCCTGGAGCCCAGCATCCAGTACGTGATCAACCCAGACAATTTTTATAACCCCGAAGCTCGCCAGCTCAGCGCCAACGGCTTTGTCGCTGGCGTGCAAGTGATGCTCGATGTCGGCTCGCTGCTGGGCCTGTGAGCTGTTTATTCACCCTTGATTTCATTCTTTGATAAGGAGCCTGCCATGACTCATTCAGCCCCGCGTGCGTTCGACTACATTGTGGTCGGGGCCGGGTCGGCCGGTTGCGTGCTGGCTAACCGGTTGTCCGCCGATCCGCAGACCACGGTCTGCCTGATCGAGGCCGGCCCCAGCGATCGCAACCTGTTTCCCGGTGCCTATGTGCGCACGCCCGCTGGCATTATTCGCCTGATCGCCAATCCCAAGTGGAACTGGATGCACCAGTTCAGCGCCCAGAGCAGCAGCGGCGAACGAGCGATTCCCTGCCCGCGCGGCAGGCTTTGGGGCGGCTCCAGTGCCATCAACGGCATGATCTACATTCGCGGCCACCGCAACGATTACGACCGCTGGGCCGCCGCCGGCAATCAGGGCTGGAGCTACGACGAACTGCTGCCGTATTTTCTGCGCTCCGAGCACTTCGAGCCTGGCGCCTCGCCCTGGCATGGCCAGAACGGCGAATTGAACGTCACCGACCTGCGCAGCCCGGCCCCGGTCAACCGGGTGTTCTTCGATGCCGCTGCCGAGCTGGGCTGGCGCTATAACCCCGATTTCAACAGCGAAGAGCAGGAAGGCTACGGCCCGTTCCATGTCACCCAGATCAACGGCGAACGTTGCAGCGCCGCCCGGGCCTTTCTCTACCCGGCACTGCATCGCCCCAACCTCACGGTACTGAGCTCGACCCTGACCCATCGGGTGATCCTGGAAAACCTGCGCGCCACCGGTGTCGAGATCAGCCAGAACGGTACGGTCTCGCGGGTGCTGGCCAAGCGTGAGGTGATACTCAGTGCCGGCTCCATCAATTCACCGCAACTGTTGTTGCTATCCGGGATCGGCCCGGCGCAGGAGCTGGCGCGTCATGGCATTGCCCAGCAGCATGAACTGCCCGGCGTGGGCCAGAACCTGCAGGACCACCAGGATGTGGTGCTGATGTACCGCAGCGACAGCGATCTGGGCTATGGCCTTTCGGCCAAGGGCGTATGGCCGCTGGCAACTTCGCCCTTGAAGTATCTGGCCAGGCGTCAGGGGCCGTTGACCTCCAATACCGTGGAATCGGGTGCCTTTCTGCGCCTGGCGCCCGACGATGAAGTCCCGGAGCTGGGGCTGATTGTCGCGCCGGCACTGAAGAACCAGCCGCAGCGCCTGGTGCCGGTCGGCCACGGTATCAGCCTGCACATCGGCGTCATGCACCCGCAAAGCCGCGGCCAGGTGCGCCTCAACTCTGCCGACCCGCACGACAAGCCGATTATCGACGCCAACTTTCTCAGCCACCCCGAAGACCTGCGCAAGCTGGTAGCCGGCGTGCGTCTGGTGCGCCAGTTGGCCGACACAAAAGCCTTTTCGGCACGGCTCAAGGGCGAACTGGTGCCCGGTCGGCAAATCGACAGCCAGCAACAGATCGAACAATGGATTCGCCATAACCTCGGCACCGTGTTTCACCCGGTCGGCACCTGCAAGATGGGCAGCGACGCACTGGCCGTGGTCGACGATCAGTTGCGCGTCCACGGCCTGCAAGGGCTGCGCGTGGCCGATGCGTCGATCATGCCGACCCTGACCACCGGCAATACCAATGCCGGGGCGATCATGATCGGCGAAAAGGCCGCAGACCTGCTGCTGGGCACACCGGCCCTGGCTCAAATACCGTGGCGCGCAATCCCTTCGGGCAACGGTGCGCCGCGCTCGGCACTGGCGGCGACAGCGTCGATCAGTTCGTCCAGCTCAAAGCCCTGCGCCTTGAGCCAGGTATCGTCGTAATAAGTGCTGGCGTAGCGTTCGCCGCCATCGCAGAGAATCGCCACGATCGAGCCCTGCTCGCCGGCCTGGACCATGTGCCGGGCCGCTTGCAGGGCGCCGATCAGGTTGGTGCCGCTGGAACCGCCGACCTTGCGCCCCAGCCGCCGCGCCAGATAGTGCATGGCCGCCAGTGACAAGGCATCCGGGACCTTGACCATCGCATCGATGACATTGGGCAGGAACGACGCCTCGACCCGTGGCCGGCCGATGCCTTCGATGCGTGAACCGTGGTCCAGGCGCAGGCTGCTGTCGCCGCTGCGATAAGCGTCGAAAAATACCGAGCGTTCGGCATCGGCGCATAACACGCGGGTCGCGTACTGCCGATAACACACATAACGGCCCAGGGTCGCCGTGGTGCCTCCGGTGCCGGGGCTCGACACCAGCCAGTTGGGTTGCGGATAACGCTCCAGGCGCATCTGTTGAAAGATCGACTCGGCAATATTGTTGTTGGCGCGCCAGTCGGTGGCGCGCTCGGCATAGGTGAACTGGTCCATGAAGTGCCCGCCACTCTCGCGGGCCAGACGCTCGGACTCTTCGTGGATGCGGGTCGGGTCCTGGACCAGATGACTCTGGCCCCCATAGAAAGCAATCTGCTCGATCTTGATCCTGGAAGTGCTGGCCGGCATCACCGCGATAAACGGTACGCCCAGCAGTCGCGCAAAATAAGCCTCCGACACCGCCGTAGAGCCGCTTGAGGCCTCGATCACCGGTGCGCCAGGTTTGAGCCAGCCGTTACACAATGCATACAGAAACAGCGAACGCGCCAGGCGATGTTTAAGGCTGCCGGTGGGGTGGCTGGACTCATCCTTGAAATACAGATCGATTCCGGGCAGACCCGGTAAAGGTAACGGAATCAAATGGGTATCGGCGCTGCGCTGGAAATCGGCCTCGATGATGCGGATTGCATCACGCACCCACAGACGGTTATCGCTCATTGATGACGCTCCCAAAAGTATTACAAGACTTTCAAAGTGGCTGGCAGGCAATAACAAAGATTATTTTAGGAATAGTCCTACAACATCTGTAGATACAGCCGCGCAGTAATTAACCCTGTAATTGTTAGACTTTCTGGCACTTTGGTTAATGCGTTCCAGGTCGGCAATATGGCTGAGCGCAGGCGTTTCACACCCTCTGTGTGAGCCAAGGCTTTTATGAATCAGAGCTTTTGTGAATCAGAGTCCCGATTCCTCTTCATCACCTGCAGAGCGGCCCCATGCGCCATACCATTATTCGTTTTTTCCAGCTTGAAGCGGCAGGCGGCCTGTTGCTGATTGCGGCGGCAGCACTGGCCCTGATTATCAACAACTCTCCTCTGGCGTGGCTGTATAACGCATTTCTTGAAGTTCCGGTGGTGGCAGGCGTTGGCACTCTGCAAATCGCCAAGCCCTTGCTGTTATGGATCAACGACGGACTGATGGCGCTGTTCTTTCTGGTCATAGGCCTGGAAGTGAAGCGCGAAATACTGGTCGGTCATCTTTCCAAACCTTCGCAAATCGTTCTGCCCGGTGCCGCAGCCATTGGCGGCATGTTGATCCCGGCGCTCATCTATGTGTTGCTGAACATGAACAACACCACCGCGTTGGGCGGCTGGGCGATCCCGATGGCGACCGACATTGCCTTTGCCCTCGGGGTGCTGGCCCTGCTCGGTAAACGCGTGCCGTTGTCGCTCAAACTGTTTCTCATGACCCTGGCGATCATCGACGACCTGGGCGCAATCATCGTCATTGCGCTGTTCTATTCCGGCGAGTTGTCCAATCTGGCACTCGGCCTTGCAGTTGCCTCACTGGTGGCGCTGGTGGCGATGAACCGCCTAGGCGTGGTCCGGCTGGCACCGTACCTGCTGATCGGCCTGCTGCTGTGGGTGTGTGTGCTCAAGAGCGGCGTGCATGCAACGCTGGCCGGCGTGGCACTGGCCTTGTGCATACCGTTGCGCAATGCACGTGATCCGGCGCGGGAAGCTTCCCCACTGTTGATCCTTGAACACAGCCTGCACCCTTGGGTGGCCTTCGCCATCCTGCCGCTGTTTGCCTTCGCCAATGCAGGCGTGCCACTGGCCGGCGTGACGCTGGAGAGCTTCACTCATCCGGTGGCCATGGGCATTACCGCAGGGCTGCTGCTGGGCAAGACGCTGGGCGTGTTTGGCCTGACCTGGCTGGCCGTGGCCTGCGGCCTGGCACAGTTGCCGAAGGGCGCCAACTGGGGTCAGGTGTTCGGGGTTTCGATTCTGTGCGGCATCGGCTTTACCATGAGCCTGTTTGTCGGCTCACTCGCGTTTGAACCGGGTGTCAGCCCGTATGCCGGCGTAGACCGCATGGGCATTCTGACCGGCTCGATCCTGGCTGCCGTGATTGGCTACGCCGTCATGGCAGCCGCAACAGCCGGGGGGGGGGGGGGGGGGCCGGCCCGGCCCCCCACGCGCCGCGCCCCCCCACGGGGGGCGGGGCGGGGGCGGGGAGGGCCGGGGGGCGGGGCGGGGGCGCGCCCGGCCCAGCGGGCGGCC
>NZ_JBTOQC010000020.1:0-87376 GCF_055284095.1 Pseudomonas sp. HP_08
AGAGCATTGGAACCACCTGATCCCATCCCGAACTCAGCAGTGAAACGATGCATCGCCGATGGTAGTGTGGAGCTTCTCCATGTGAGAGTAGGTCATCGTCAAGATTCAAACACAAGACCCCTGATCGCACTGCGATCGGGGGTTTTGCTTTGCCCGGAAGAAAAGCATCACCTCGCAATACCCGGCTATTCCCAAACTGGACGCTTGCCCTCGCAGCCCTTAAGGTGCGCCCTTGAGTATCACTCTGACGAGTCAAGGAAGCAGGCATGTCCCACACGACCACGCTCACCGCCGGTTTCATGGTGGTTCATGGCAACCGACTGGATGAATTGCGCAGTCTGGTAGTGTCATGGATGCGGCGTTATCCCCTGGCGCCGCTTGAGAACGAAATCGCTCTGGTGCAGAGCAACGGTATCGCTCAATGGCTGAAACTGGCGCTCGCTGAAGATGCCGAGGATGACGATCAGGGTGGCTGCGGTATCGCGGCAGCGATCGATGTCCAGTTACCCGGCAGTTTCATGTGGCAGCTTTACCGTGCCGTACTGGGGCGTGAAGAAATTCCGCTGACCTCGCTGCTGGACAAGGCCCCGCTGACCTGGCGCCTGATGCGCCTGCTTCCCGAACTGATCGACCGTCCGCATTTTGAGCCGCTGCAACGCTTCCTGACCGTCGACACCGATATGCGCAAGCGCTACCAGTTGTCCGAGCGACTTGCCGACCTGTTCGACCAATATCAGGTTTACCGCGCTGACTGGCTGGAAGACTGGGCTGCCGGCCGCCATCACTTACGCTCCGTGAGAGGTGAACTCAGGCCGCTCAGCCCGGCCAATATCTGGCAGGCTGAATTGTGGCGTGCCCTGCTGCTGGATGTCGGAGCCGAAGGCATGGCCCAGAGCCGTGCCGGCGTGCACCAGCGCTTCATGGAGCGCATCCAGAGCCTGAGCGAAGCCCCGGCAGGCCTGCCGGCGCGAGTGATCGTCTTCGGCATTTCCTCGCTACCGGCACAAGCGCTCGAAGCGCTGGCCGGTCTGGCAAGGTTCAGCCAGGTGCTGCTGTGCGTGCATAACCCTTGCCGCCATCACTGGGCCGATATCGTCGCCGACAAAGACCTGCTGCGTCACCAGTACAAACGCCAGGCGCGCAAGCACGGCATGCCACAGGTGCTGGACCCGCAAACGTTGCATCAGCACGCACACCCGTTGCTTGCCGCATGGGGCAAACAGGGTCGTGACTACATCAACCTGCTGGACAGCCACGACAACCCGCACAACTATCGCTTCTGCTTCAAGGACGAGCGCATCGACCTGTTCAGCGACGGTGACCCCAAGCACCTGCTTGGCCAGTTGCAAGACGACATCCTCGAATTGCGCCCGCTCGACGAAACCCGTGCGCTGTGGCCAACCATCGATCCATTGCAAGACCGCTCGATTCGCTTTCATGTGGCGCACAGCGCCCAGCGTGAAGTCGAGATCCTGCATGACCAGTTACTGGCTCGTTTCAGCAATGACCCCGAGCTGCGTCCGCGCGATGTGATCGTCATGGTGCCGGACATCGACAGCTATGCACCGCACATCCGCGCCGTATTCGGCCAGATCGAGCGCGATGACAAACGCTTCATCCCCTTCACCCTGGCCGACCAGGGGCAGCGTGGCCGTGACCCATTGCTGATTGCCGTCGAGCACTTGCTCAAGCTGCCCGACAGCCGTTTTCCGGTCAGTGAAATCCTCGACCTGCTCGACGTACCGGCACTGCGTGCCCGCTTCGGCATTAAAGAGCGCGACCTGCCGACGCTGCACCGCTGGATCGAAGGCGCCGGTGTGCGTTGGGGCCTGGATGCCCGGCAACGTGCTGATCTTGGCCTGCCCGATGTGCGGGAGCAGAACAGCTGGCAGTTCGGTTTGCGGCGCATGCTGCTCGGCTATGCCGTCGGTGCCGGCGATGCCTATCAGGGCATAGAGCCCTATGACGAAATCGGTGGCCTGGATGCGGCGTTGATTGGCCCGCTGGTTGCCTTGATCGATGCCCTGGACATTGCCTACGCCGAGTTTTCCAGCGCCGCCACCGCGCAGCAATGGGGCGTGCGCCTGCAAACCTTGCTGCTGGTGTTTTTCCAGGCCGAAAGCGAGCACGATGACTATTTGCTCGCGCAACTGGAAAGCCTGCGCGAAACCTGGTTGCAGACCTGCGAATCGGTTGGCCTGCACGATCCATTGCCGCTGACGGTGGTGCGCGAGGCCTGGCTGGCCGGTCTGGACCAGGGAAAACTGTCGCAGCGCTTTCTGGCCGGCTCGGTGAACTTCTGTACCCTGATGCCCATGCGCGCCATCCCGTTCAAGATCGTCTGCCTGCTGGGCATGAACGATGGCGATTACCCACGCGCGCAGCCGCCGCTGGACTTCGACCTGATGGGCAGCGACTACCGTCCCGGCGACCGTTCGCGGCGTGAAGACGATCGCTATCTGTTGCTCGAAGCGCTGTTATCGGCACGCGACCAGCTCTATATCAGCTGGGTGGGCCACAGCATTCGTGACAACAGTGAGCGACCGCCTTCGGTGCTGGTCGGGCAGTTGCGCGACCATCTGCTCAGTGGCTGGCAACTGGCAGCGGCAGGCACACAAGACAACGCCGGTGACGCCTTGCTCAAGGCGCTGACCTTGCACCACCCGTTGCAACCCTTCAGTGCCCGCTATTTTCATGAAGGCTCGGGTTATTTCAGCTTCGCCCGTGAATGGCAGGTGCTACACGGCACTCAGGACGCGGTCGCGGCCTCGCCAATCGATCTGGCGGCATACGAACCCCAGGAACCACTGAGCCTGCAGCAGTTGCACGATTTTCTGCGCAACCCGGTCAAGCACTTCTTCACCCAGCGGCTCAAGGTGTTCTTCGATCAACGCGAAGCCCCGCTGGCCGATGAAGAACCTTTCGTGCTCGACGCCCTGCAGCGCTATGGCCTGAGCGAAAGCCTGCTGGGCGCCGCGATGCTCAACCCCGACGATATCGAAGGCGCCTTGCAAGGTCAGGCCGTGCGCTTGCAGGGCAGTGGCTTGCTGCCGATGGCCGGTTTTGGTTCTGCCTTGCAAGCCGAGTTGCTCGAACCGCTGCCCGGTGTCATGCAGCGCTACCAGGCCTTGCTCAGCCGCTGGCCACAGCCGCTCAACAGCGCGCTGCCGGTCAGCTTCGAGCATCGTCAGGTGCTGCTGGACGGCTGGCTCGACAACCTGCACCGCAATGCCCAAGGCCAGTTACTTGCGGTTTCGGTCATTCCCAACGGCATCGGCTCGAAGAAAACCCGCAAGTGGCACCGGCTGATCCGGCCTTGGGTCAACCACCTGGTGGCCTGTGCCTGTGACCTGCACCTGACCACCGCACTGGTGGCCACCGACGAAACTTTGTTGCTGCCACCGCTGGATAAAAAAGCGGCCGGCGATGCCTTGAACGACCTGCTCAGCGGCTGGCTCAACGGCATGCAACATCCGCTGCCGGTGGCGCCGAAAACCGCCTTTGCCTGGCTCGGGCAAGCTGTCGACAAAGCCGAGGCGGCAGCCCGCAAGGCGTATGAGGGCGATGGCCAGACCAGCAATGGCGAACGTGTCGAAAGCACCGCCTTGCTGCGTCAGTACCCGGACTTCGACGCCCTGCTTGAAAGCGAAGACTTCGCCGGCTGGTGCGAGTCGCTCTACAAACCCTTGCATGACGCCCCCTGGCAGGGCGAGGAGGCGGCTGAATGAACACGGTTACGTCCATCAATCGACCTTTGGCCCTGCGCTTTCCGCTGCGTGGCAGCCAGTTGATCGAGGCCAGCGCCGGCACCGGCAAGACCTTCACCATCTCGGCCTTGTACCTGCGGCTGGTCCTTGGCCATGGCGATGAACTGTCGCGCTTCGGTCGTGAACTGTTGCCGCCGCAAATCCTGGTGGTGACCTTCACCGATGCCGCCACCAAAGAACTGCGCGACCGCATTCGCACACGCCTGGCCGAAGCTGCACGTTTTTTTCGTGATGAAATCGCCGCCCCCGATCAACTCATCGATGAGCTGCGTGACGAGTTCGATCCCGAGCAATGGTCATCCTGCGCCAGCCGCCTCGACATCGCCGCGCAATGGATGGACGAAGCCGCGGTCTCGACCATTCACAGCTGGTGCCAGCGCATGCTGCGCGAGCATGCCTTCGACAGCGGCAGCCTGTTCACCCAGAGCCTGGAAACCGATCACAGCGATCTGCTCGGTGAAGTGCTGCGCGATTACTGGCGGCGTTTCTGCTATCCCATGGACGGCGCGGCGCTGGCCTGGGTACGTGAAAACTGGGGTGGCCCGGCAGCCTTGCTGACGCGGGTACGCGGGCTGTTCGGTCGTGAGTTCGAAGCCTCGCAGCAAGAACCTGCGCAACTGATCCTTGAGGTGCTGGAAAAGCGTCGCGCTGCCTTGATCGACCTCAAGGCGCCATGGGCCAACTGGGCCAGCGAGCTGCATGACATTTTCCAGAAGGCCGTGGCCGCCAAGCAGGTCAATGGCCGGCAGATTCAGGAGCGTTACTTCAAGCCGTGGTTCGACAAGCTCGCGGCCTGGGCAACCGATGAAGAACAGGAAAGTCTCGACCTGGGCACCGGATTTACCCGGCTGACCCCGGACGGTATCGCCGAAGCCTGGAAGGCCAAGCCGCCGCAACACCCGGCCTTCGCGGCCATGCTGGCCTTGAAGAGCGCGCTGGACAGCCTGCCGACCCCGGATGCCGAGTTGCTCCAGCATGCGGCCGCCTGGGTCAGCGCACGCTTTGAAGCCGAAAAGCGTCGCCGTGCAGAAATGGGCTTCGACGACATGCTGCTCAGGCTCGACGCCGCCTTGCACGCGGCGGGCGGCGAGCGGCTGGCGACCCTGATTCGCGAGCAGTTTCCGGTGGCGCTGATCGACGAATTCCAGGACACCGATCCTGTGCAGTACCGGATCTTCGACAGCATTTATCGCCTGGAAGACAACGACGAACAGACCGGCCTGTTCCTGATCGGCGACCCCAAGCAGGCGATCTATGCCTTCCGTGGCGCCGACATCTACACCTACTTGCGCGCACGCAAAGCCACCGATGGACGCTGGCATACGCTGGACACCAACTACCGTTCCAGCGTGGCCATGGTCGAGGCGGCCAACCATGTGTTCCTGAGCGCCGAGCAACGCGCGTCCGGTCGAGGCGCCTTTCTGTTTCGTAAAGGCAACGACAATCCGGTGCCGTTCGCGCCCGCACAAGCGCAGGGCCGCAAGGAACGTCTCGAACTCGATGGTCAGCCAATCGCGGCCTTGACCGTCTGGCAACTGCCCGGCGAGCAGCCGGTGTCAGGCACGGTCTATCGCCAGCAACTGGCCGCCAGTTGCGCCAGCGAAATCGTGCGCCTGCTTAATGCCGGTGCTCAGGGCAGCGCAGGTTTTGCCCGCGACGACCAACCGCTGCGCGGCATATTGCCGGCCGACATCGCCATTCTGGTGCGCGACGGCAAGGAAGCGCAGGCGGTGCGCAGTGAACTCAACAAGCGCGATGTGCGCAGCGTGTACCTGTCAGACAAGGACTCGGTGTTTGCAGCCCAAGAGGCCCACGATGTGCTGGCCTGGCTCAAGGCCTGCGCCGAACCCGATGTCGAGCGCACCTTGCGTACTGCGCTGGCCAGTATCACCCTGGCCTTGCCGCTGGCGGACCTTGAGTACCTGAACCAGGATGAACTGGCCTGGGAAGAGCGGGTCATGCAGTTTCGCCGTTACCGTGCCATCTGGCGTACCCAAGGTGTGCTGCCGATGCTGCGGCGCCTGCTGCATGACTTCAAGTTGCCGCAGACCCTGATCGCCCGCAGCGATGGCGAGCGGGTGCTGACCAACCTGCTGCACCTGTCCGAACTGCTGCAACAGGCTGCCGCCGAACTGGATGGCGAACAGGCGTTGATCCGCCATCTGGGCGAACACCTGGCGCTGTCCGGGCAGGCCGGCGAAGAACAGATCCTGCGTCTGGAAAGCGACGAGCAACTGGTCAAGGTGGTGACCATCCACAAGTCCAAGGGCTTGCAATACCCGCTGGTGTTTCTGCCGTTCATCTGTTCCAGCAAGCCGGTGGATGGCAGCCGCCTCCCGCTGCACTTTCATGATGAAAAGGGCCAGGCCCGTATCAGCCTGCAACCCACCGAAGCACTGATCGAACGTGCCGACGACGAGCGTCTGGCCGAAGACCTGCGCTTGCTGTATGTCGCCTTGACCCGTTCCGAACACGCCTGCTGGCTGGGCGTGGCCAACCTCAAGCGCGGCAACGCCAACAGCTCGCAACTGCACCGCTCGGCGCTGGGTTACCTGCTGGGTGCGGGCCAGCCGCTGAGTGACAGCGCGCAACTGGGCGAGTGGTTGCAGGCGCTGGGCAAGGACTGCGCGGCCATTGACCTGCAAACAGTACCGGAACCGAGTGACACCGCATTCAGCCCACCACGCAAGGTGGCCAGCCAACTCAAGACCCTGACGCCACGGCGCAGGGCGACGGATCACTGGTGGATTGCCTCTTACAGCGCATTGCGCATTGGCGATGGCCTGACAGTCGGTGGCGACAGCGCGCCCGATACACCGCTGGCGCAAAAGCTGTTTGATGACGAACGCCCGGAATCACAGGTGGTGCGCGACCCCTTGCCCGGCGTCAGCGACTTGCACCGCTTCCCGCGTGGCCCCAACCCCGGGACCTTCCTGCATGGCCTGCTGGAATGGGCCGGCAAGGAAGGCTTCGCCCTGGCCGCCCGCGACCCTGAAGGCGTGCGCGACACCGTGGCCCGCCGTTGCAACCTGCGCGGTTGGCAGGCCTGGATCGAGCCCCTGAGCGACTGGTTGCTGCACCTGCTCGAGATGCCGTTGCTGCTGAGTCAAAGCCTGCAGCCTCTGGCGCTGTCGGCACTGGACCAGCCCAACCAGTACCGCATCGAAATGGAGTTCTGGTTCGCCAGCCATCATGTCAATGTTGCGCGAATGGACGAGCTGGTACGCCATTACACTCACGGCAACGCCCCGCGCGCGCCACTGCAAAGCACCGCCTTGAATGGCATGTTCAAGGGCTTCATCGACCTGACGCTCGAACATGACGGCCGCTATTACGTGGCCGACTACAAGTCCAACTGGCTGGGCGCCGATGACGCCGCCTACACCGCAGAGGCCATGCAAGCGTCGATCCTGGAGCATCGCTACGACCTGCAATACACCCTCTATCTGCTGGCCCTGCACCGACAACTCAAGGCGCGGCTGCCCGGCTACGACTATGACCAACACATGGGCGGCGCGCTGTACCTGTTCTTGCGCGGCAGTCGCGCGCCGGGGCAGGGCGTGTATTTCACCCGTCCGCCGCGTGAATTGATCGAAAGCCTCGACGTGCTGTTTCAGGGCACCTCGCAGGCTCGGGTTTCTCCTGGAGAGTTCGCATGAGCCGCACCTTTGCCGACCTGTTGCCGGCACCGCTGGAAGTCGACAGCCTGACCCGACTGATGCCGCTTGAGCGCATCGATGACCTGCTGCTGTTGCTCGACCGCTGGAGCGAGCGCGGCTGGCTGCGTTCGCTGGACCGGGCCTTCGTGGCGTTTCTGGCGAGCTGCGATGCACAGGCCGATCCGCGGGTGTTGCTGGCGGCGGCACTGACCAGCCATCAGCTTGGTCATGGGCATGTGTGCCTGGACCTGTACGAAACCCTCAAGGCGCCCGACTTCGCCCTGTCGTTGCCGCCCGAAGGCGATCTGCAAAGCGGCCCGATGCTGTTGCCGTCGCAACTGCTGGTCAGCCTGGACGGCGGCGCCTGGTGTCAGGTGCTGGCCGACAGCGCGCTGGTCGCCAACGCCGACGACAGCAGCCCGCAAGCCTTGCAAAAGCCGCTGGTGCTGGCCGACCGGCGCTTGTACCTGCGCCGCTACTGGAACTATGAGCGGCGCATCGACGCGGTGTTGCGCCAGCGCCTGGCCGAACAGGAAACGCCGCCTGCCGATCTGGCGCGGCGGCTGGACGCGCTGTTCGGTAAGCCCGGCGCGATCATCGACTGGCAGAAACTGGCCTGCGCGCTGGCCACCCGGCGAGCATTCAGCATCATCACCGGCGGGCCGGGCACCGGCAAAACCACCACCGTGGTGCGCTTGCTGG
This sequence comes from Pseudomonas sp. HP_08, assembly GCF_055284095.1. Lineage (NCBI taxonomy): Bacteria > Pseudomonadati > Pseudomonadota > Gammaproteobacteria > Pseudomonadales > Pseudomonadaceae > Pseudomonas > Pseudomonas sp. HP_08. Next base: position 8,129 of record NZ_JBTOQC010000020.1, read on the forward strand.
CGCTGTTGCAGGAGCCGGCGGTACACAGCGGCCAGCCTCTGCGCATTCGGCTTGCGGCGCCCACTGGCAAGGCCGCTGCACGGCTGACCGAGTCCATCAGCCAGCAAGTGCAGCAACTTACTGTCGAGCCACAAGTACGCGACAGAATCCCCAGCGAAGTGACCACCGTGCACCGCCTGCTGGGCAGTCGTCCGGGCACTCGACACTTTCGCCACCATGCCGGCAACCCGTTGCCGCTGGACGTGCTGGTGGTCGATGAAGCCTCGATGATCGACCTGGAAATGATGGCCAACCTGCTCGACGCCTTGCCGGTGCATGCGCGCATGGTATTGCTCGGCGACAAGGACCAGTTGGCCTCGGTGGAAGCCGGCGCGGTGCTGGGCGACTTGTGTCGCGATGCCGAGGCCGGCTTCTACAGCCCGCAGACCCAGGCCTGGCTGGAGTCGGTCAGCGGTGAAAACCTGAACGACAGTGGCTTGCAGACCGGCGATGAGCAGCAGCATCCGCTGGCCCAGCAAGTGGTGATGTTGCGCCACTCGCGGCGCTTCGGTGAGGGCAGCGGCATCGGCCAGCTGGCGCGGCTGGTCAACCAGCAGCAACACACCCAGGCGCGGGCCTTGCTGGCCGGCAACACCCACGCCGACCTGTTCGTGCGCGTGCTCAAGAACGAACAGGACCGCCGTTTCGAACAGCTGGTGCTCGACGGTCATGGGGACGGTCCGCAAGGCTACCGTCATTACCTCAGCGTGCTGGCGCAACAGCGTCCGGCGGCGCAGGCCGTCTTGAGCGACCCGCGCTGGACCGTCTGGGCCCGCGCCGTGTTGCAGGCCTTCGATGAGTTCCAGTTATTGTGCGCGGTGCGCAAAGGGCCATGGGGCGTCGAAGGCCTCAACCTGCGCATCACCCATGCGCTGTTCAATGCCGGATTGATCGGCAGCGAATTGCAGTGGTACGAAGGCCGGCCGGTGCTGATGACCCGCAACGACTATGGCCTGGGCCTGATGAACGGCGACATCGGCATTGCCCTGATGGTGCCGGAGCGTGAAGGCGAGGCGCATCAAGTGCTGCGCGTGGCCTTCCCGCGTAACGACGGCAGTGGTGAAGTGCGCTTCATCCTGCCCAGCCGGCTCAACGATGTCGAAACGGTCTACGCCATGACCGTGCATAAATCCCAGGGCTCGGAATTTGCCCACACCGCGTTGATCCTGCCCGAAGCCCTGAACCCGGTGCTGACCAAAGAGCTGATCTACACCGGCATCACCCGCGCCAAACACTGGTTCAGCCTGCTCGAATCGCGCCAGGGCGTGTTCGAGCAAGCGCTGCAACGCAGGGTCAAGCGTCTGAGCGGCTTGATGCTCGGGCTGTAAACGACGCCTGCCAAAAGGATGGATGCGCCTTTATAGCGCATTCATCCTGTCCTTCGCCGTCAGCCGTCCTGGCCTTCGGCACTCTATAGACCCTCAATCCAACCCTCTAAATCGCCTGTCTTGGCCAAGGCACTATTAACGATCAAACGATGCAAAATGTTGCGGTCGTGGCTTGCCTTTAGGGCAACGATTGCTTCTGAAATGCATAATTGTGGGAAAGCGGGGGCGTGCCTACCATCGGTCCATGGTCGCACACCGCCACTTCAACGCCGGCAGCCGACCCTTCCCCCTAACCTGCCGGAGCTCCTCGAATGACAACTGCGCAGATGACGACTGATCCATTGGCTTCCCGCATGCCCAGAAGCAAGCTGTACAAACTGGTGATCGCCTCCTCCATCGGCAACGCGCTGGAGTGGTTCGACCTGATCGTCTATGGCTTCTTCGCCATGACCATTTCCAAGCTGTTCTTCCCCAACACCGACGAAACCGTTTCGCTGCTGCTGGCGCTGGGCACCTTCGCGGTGTCGTACATGATTCGCCCGCTGGGCGCGATTGTGCTGGGCTCCTACGCCGACCGTATCGGGCGCAAGGCGGCGATGCTCATCTCGATCTGGCTGATGATGCTCGGCACCTTCCTGATCGCGGTCATGCCCACCTACGAAACCATCGGCCTGCTGGCACCCATCGGCATCTTTGCCGCACGGTTGATTCAGGGCTTTTCGGCCGGCGGCGAATTCGGCAGTGCCACGGCGTTGCTGGTCGAGCATGCACCTGAGCGCAAGGGCCTGATCTCCAGCTTCATGTTTGCCAGCCAGGGCATCAGCGGCCTGCTGGCGTCCGGTTTCGGCCTGCTGCTGACCACCACCCTGACCACGCAGGAGCTGGAATCCTGGGGCTGGCGCATTCCGTTCCTGTTCGGCCTGTTGATCGGCCCGATCGGCCTTTACATCCGCCGGCACATCGACGAAGCCACCGAGTTCAAGCAGACCGAGCCTGAACACACCCCGGTCGGCACGCTGTTCAAGGCACACAAATACCGCATGGTCCTGGCCATCGGCGCGCTGGTGCTGTCGACCTCGGTCAGCTACGTGATCATCTACATGCCCACCTATGCCGTGAAGCAACTGGGCCTGACTGCCTCGATCGGTTTTGCCGGCACCTTGCTCAGCGGTCTGGTCCTGACCCTGCTGACGCCGGTCATCGGCCACCTGTCCGATGTCTTTGGCCGCACCCGCATCATGTTCTGGGCGGCACTGGTCTTTGTCGCCAGTATTTACCCGGCGTTCTCCTGGCTGGCGGCCAACCCGACCCTGATGGCGTTGCTGGCGGTACTGTTCTGGATGAGCGTGCTCAAGGCTGTGTACTTCGGCGGCCTGCCAGCGCTGATGTCCGAGCTGTTCCCAACCCAGGTCCGGGCCACCGGCATGGCGCTGAGCTACAACATCGGCACCACGATCTTCGGCAGCTTCACGCCGTTCTTCGTCGCCTGGCTGATCGGCGCCAGCGGCAACAAACTGGCCCCCAGCTTCTATCTGCTGGTCACCGGCCTGCTCAGCCTGATCACGCTGCTGGCGATCAGGCAACAGCTCAAACGCGCCTGATCAACAGGCCGGGTTGCCCGCCAAGCGTGCGGGCGACCCCGGCCTGACGCTTGTCTGCCACACCCCAAGAACCCAGAAACATGCCCGACATGTTCGCCTGGCGCGCCTGCGCCACGGATCCTGCTGCGTCACGCAGATGATCCTTTGACTGCTTCCAATCACTTGAAGATTCTGGAGTGGGATATGTTCGATTCGCGATTCAAGCACTTGTTGGCCGCCACTGCAGGCCTGTGCGCCGTAAGCACCGCCCAGGCCGATTTTGTCGATGACAGTCACCTGACCCTGGGCCTGCGCAACTTCTACGTGGACCGCGATTTCAAGCAGGACAACGCACCCAAGTCGCGCACCGGCAGTTGGTCGCAAGGCTTCGATCTGCAGTTCAAATCCGGCTACACCGATACGCCTGTGCAGTTCGGCCTGGATGTCGGCGCCGACTTCGCCTACCGGCTGGACGGCGGCAAGGGCCGCTCGCCCGATGGCGTGCTGCCGGTCGAGACCGATGGCAGCCCGGTACACGACTACGGCCGGGCCAATGTCGCCGCCAAACTGCGCTATTCGAAGACCGAACTGCGCATCGGCGACCAGCGCCCGAACCTGCCGGTTGTTTCCTTCGACCCGACCCGCCAGTTGGTGACCCGCTACGAAGGCGCGGTGCTGGAGTCAAAAGAGATCAAGGACCTGACCCTGACGGCCGGGCGGCTGTGGAGCATCACCGGGCGTGAATCGGCCAACCGTGAAGACCTTTACCTGTGGGGCGACACCCCGGCGCAATCGAGCGACGGGCTGAACTTCGCCGGCGCCAGCTACGCCTTCACCCCAGCCTTGTCGGCCACGTATTTCTACGCCCAGCTCGAAGACATCTACCGCCAGCACTACCTGGGCCTGGCGCACAAACTACCATTGGGCGCCGGCTTCACGCTCAAGACCGATGTGCGGTACTACAACACCAAGGAAGAAGGGCAGGCACTGTCCGGCCGCGTCGACAATCGCACCTACGGCCTGATGTTCAGCCTGAACAAGGGCAGTCACACCTTCGGTGCCGGCTACCAGAAGATGATGGGCCAGGACATCTTCCCGACCTTCAACAACTATGCCCCGGCACCGTACCTGATCAACTGGTCGGCGCTGGGCTTCGTCAAGCCCGGCGAGCGTTCCTGGCAGGTGCGTTACGACTACGACTTCGCCGGCCTCGGCATGCCGGGGCTGAAATGGATGGCGCGCTGGATGGAAGGCAACGACATCAATCTGGGCCAGCAAAGCCACGAAACCGAACGTACCTCGATCCTCAGCTATGTGGTGCAGAGCGGGCCGCTCAAAGGCTTTGGTGCCAACTGGATGAACATCGGCGTCAATGTCCGCGACACTTCACGCTACGAAGAAAACCGCCTGGCACTGACCTACACGATGAATTTCTGGTAACGCTGCGGTTACCGGGCGATGCGGCTCACGGTCACCAGTTGCTCTTCCAGAAAGCTCAGAAAATAGCGAATCAACACCGGCAATTTGCGCCCCGCCATGATCTGCACTTGCAGGCTGCGCTGGCGCAGTTGCGGGTCGCTCATCGGCACCAGCAGCAGGTTGTCGCGCGCGGCCGTGCCGCTGACCGTGGCGGTGCCGCACAGCGCGATCACATCGGTGGAATGACGCACCGCGTTGTAGATCGCGCCCAGCGAGTGGCTGGCGTAGGCGGGCAGGATGGTCAGGCCGTGCAAGTGACAGGCGATGTCGAACAGATAGCGGATGGTCGAGCCGACATGCGGCAAGGCCAGCGGGTATTCGCGCAGTTGCTGCACCGTCAATGACTCGCTGCCGGCCAAAGGATGGCTGGCCGGCATCAAGGCACTGATCGGCGACTCGCAGCTCAAGGATATTTCCACGCCCAGCGTGGGCGTCAGGCTGAAGGTCAGGGCGATGTCGACCACGCCATCCTTGACCAGTTGCGAGGCCTTGGCGGCGTCGACCACCTGCAAATCGAAACTCGCCCCCGGATGAAAACCCCGAAACTGCGCGCACACCCTCGGCAGAAACTCCCAGGCCATGCCTTCGGGGCAGGCCAGGGCGATCTTGTGCTGCTGCAAGGTATTGAGGCCGCGCATCTCGGCGATGACATTCTTGACCTCCAGCTGATTGCGATTGGCATAGGCCAGCAGCAATTCGCCAGGCTCGGTCAGTTGCATGCCACGTGGCTTGCGCTCGAACAGCGGTACGCCCAGCGTTTCTTCCAGATTGCTGATCTGCCGGCTGACTGCCGACACCGCGACATGCAGGTCTTCGGCGGCGGCCGACAACGAGCCGGTTCGGGCAACACTGTGGAAGTAACGCAAAGGCAGGTCGTGCATGGCCGGACTCCGTTGAAAACTGCTTCACAAATGTGCAAATCAGGTTTGCCATAAAGGCAATGATGGCTTGAGAACTTGATAATTGTTGCAAGTCAGGGCGCCACGTTAACCTGCCACGCATTGTCGGTCGAGCGCTTCGTGATCGCTCGTGCCAGCCACTGCCTGATAGCAAGGAACCTTTATGTCGACCTCTTCTGCGAACACCCGCGCGCAGGCCATCGAGCTGGCCGCCGGGCATTACACCAGCGGCGCCTTTGTCGAAATTCTCAACCGCCGTGTCGCGCAGCGCACTGAAAGCCAGAACCCCGACTGCGCGGTGCCGTTGCGCGATTACCTGTTGCTGGAGCTGCAACCGGTGTTGCAGGCACTGGGCTTCACCTGCCGTGTGCTGGACAACCCGCAACCCGGCAAACCCCCGCTGTTGTTTGCACAGCGCATCGAAGACCCGGCGCTGCTGACCTTGCTCAGCTATGGCCACGGTGATGTCACCAGCGGCCAGGACGAACTCTGGCAAGAAGGCACCGCGCCCTGGCAGGTGAATATCAAGGAAGGCCGTATTTACGGTCGCGGCACCGCCGACAACAAGGGCCAGCACAGCATCAACCTCGCGGCGCTGGAAGCGGTGCTGCATGCTCGCGAAGGACGGTTGGGTTTCAACCTGAAAATCATCTTCGAGATGAGCGAAGAAGTCGGCTCGCCGGGCCTCGAACAAGCCTGCCGCGACAACGCCGAAGAACTGGCCGCCGATCTGTTTCTGGCCTCCGACGGCCCACGGGTGCGTCATGACCTGCCGACGCTGTTCCTTGGCTCGCGTGGTGTGTGTCAGTTCCGCCTGATCCTCGACACCGGTAACGGCAGCCGTCACTCCGGGAACTGGGGCGGCATCATCACCAACCCGGCCATCGTCATGGGCCATGTGTTGTCCAGCCTGGTCTCGCCCAGCGGCCAGTTGCTGGCGGACTTTCTGCGCCCGGCGCCGATGAGTGAAGCGGTGTCGGCACTGGTGCGTGACCTGCCGGTGGGCGGCGAGAGCTTTGATCCGCAGCTCAACCCGGCTTGGGGCGAGCCCGGCCTGAGCGTCGGCGAAAAACTGTTCGGCTGCAACACCCTGGAAGTGGTGGGCCTGTCGGCGGGCAGCACGGTCAAGGTGATCGGTGCCATTCCGGGGCGTGCCGAACTGGTCTGCCAGTTGCGTTTTGTCGCCGGCACCGAGTGGCAATCGCTGACCGACAATTTGCGCCGCCACCTGGACGCGCAGGGCTTTGAAGCGGTGCAGATCCAGCTCGACGGCGGTTATGCCGCCACCCGGCTCGACCCGCAGCATCCCTGGGTCGGCTTTGTGCGCGACTCGGTCAGCAGCAGTCTTGGCGAGCCGGTCAGCATCCTGCCCAATCTGGGCGGCACCATTCCCAACCACTGTTTCGCCGATGTACTGGGCCTGCCGACGGTCTGGCTGCCGCATTCCTACCCGTCCTGCAAACAGCACGCGCCCGACGAACACCTGCTCGAAAGCATCGTCGAGCAAGGCCTGAAAGCCGCTGCCGGGCTGTTCTGGGACCTGGGCGAGCACGGCGCTCGCTTGCGCGACTCATTGCCAAACTGACTCACAGGATCCGACCATGACCCGTTTCGAACACCTGGAAATACTCGCTGACGACCCGATTCTCGGCCTGGCCGACCTGTTCACCCGCGACACCCGGCCCGGCAAGATGGACCTGGGCGTGGGCATCTACAAAGACCCGGCCGGGCGTACGCCGGTGATGGCAGCGGTCAAGCTGGCCGAGCAATGGCTGGTCGACAACGAAGCAACCAAAGCCTACACCAGCACCGCCGGCGTGCAGGGCTTTGCCGAAGTCATGGGTCCGCTGTTATTGGGCCAAAGCCATTCCGCGCAACACAGCGTGGTGCAGACGCCAGGCGGCACCGGCGCGCTGCGCCTGATGGGAGAATTTCTCAGCCGTAGCGGCAGCGCGCAACGGGTGCTGATCGGCGTGCCGACCTGGCCGATCCATGCTTCGATCTTCGAGCGCGCGGGGTTGCAGGTCAGCACCTATGCGCACCTGACGCCGACGGGTGAATTCAACCTTGATGCCTTGCTGGACAGCATCGATCAGGCCCGGCCCGGCGATGCCGTGCTGCTGCACGCCTGCTGCCATAACCCGACCGGCATCGACCCGACTCGCGAGCAGTGGCAAAGCATTCTTGAGGCTGTACAACGCAAAGGCCTGCTGCCGCTGTTCGACATGGCTTATCAGGGGTTCGGCGACGGTCTGGAAGCCGATGCCTGGGCCTTGCGCCTGTTCTGTGCGCAACTGCCTGAGGTGCTGATCAGCGCCTCGTGTTCGAAAAACTTTGGCCTGTACCGCGAGCGTACCGGCGCGCTGCTGGTGCACAGCGACAATGCGCGCAATCTGCAGGCCGCGCGTACGCAGATCATCGACGCGGCGCGCAGCCTGTGGTCGATGCCGCCTTCGCATGGTGCGGCCGTGGTCACCCGGATTCTCAACGATGAATCGCTCAAAACCTTGTGGCTTGCCGAGCTGGAAGCCACGCGGCTGCGCATCAATGGTCTGCGCGATGGCTTGTGCCAGGCGCTGAAGCACATCGATGCCTATGCGCCGTTTCATACCCTGGCGCAGCAGAAAGGCATGTTCTCCAACCTGGGCCGCACCCCGGCGTTCGTTCAGGGCCTGCGTGAGCGTGCCGGGATCTACATGGTCGGGCAGGGCCGGATCAATGTTTCGGGCATCGCCCCGCAACGTCTGGATGCACTGGCCTGTGAACTCAAGGCAGCGCTGGCGTCATGAGTGATCAGGTCGCCGCGCAGGCACAGAAGCATCGGCTGATCGAAGACGTCCAGGCCATCGTGGTCGGCACCTTGCTGATTGCGTTGGGCATGAACCTCTACGCCTATGGCCAGTTCCTGACCGGCGGCGCGGTCGGGCTGGCGCTGCTCAGCCATTACCTGAGCGGCTGGTCGGTGGGGCTGTGTTTTTTCCTGATCAACCTGCCGTTCTATTACCTGGGCTATCGGCAGATGGGCGCGGCGTTCATTGTGCGCACCTTTGCCGCGATCAGTTGCCTGTCGCTGTTCAGCGCGATGATGCCGGGCGTCATTGCTTTCGAGAGACTCGACCCGCTGTTTGCGGCGATTCTTGGCGGTTGCCTGATCGGGGTGGGGTTCATTCTGATCTTTCGTCACGGCGCGAGCCTGGGCGGGGTGACGATTCTGGCGTTGTATTGGCAGCAGCGGCATGGCATCAGTGCCGGCAAGGTGCAGATGGTGATCGACGGGCTGATTCTGCTGGCGGCGTTCTTTACCGTTTCGTGGAGTTCGGCGCTTTATTCGGTGATCGGCGCGGTGCTGATCAACTTCATCATGATCTTCAACTTCAAGAAGGCGCGGTATAACGGCTTTAGTTGAAGGTGGAGCCAAAGGCCTGCAAAGCGGGCCTTGGACTCCCGGCGGATTAGCCGGCCGCCGCAGGCGCTCTCCAGTCATCGGAACCTGAGCTGGTGCTGACTATATGTTCCCAGCTGATCTTGCGATAAGAGAACTGCACTTCTTCCAGATGAGTGAAGTGCGCATTGCCCGGATCCTGGCAGTTATGCATGTAGCCGCGAATATTGACGATGATCGCGTCCTCCAGTTTGGTTGTGTAGTAGTGCTCCTGCGTGCCGGAAGACGAGGTGCGATACCACTCGATCACCACCTCTTTCAAGAGTTCGCCGGACGTCAGCGAGGCCAGTAGCAGTGGTGAGGCCCTGTCGAACACCTTGGTAATACAGAGCGGTTGGTGTACGCGCTGGCCAGTCGGCTGGCCGGACTGCGGATCGCGAGGGATCATGATTTCGTGACTGAAACCTTGGACCATTACCTGATCTTCGTGGCCTTCCTGGTAGTTGTTGCCTACCGAGTTGGCGGTGAATGCGTTTTTTGTGATCAATTTCGACTTGTCACCGGTAATGGACATGTAGGCAGGTGTAGCCATGGGTATTTCTCCTTGCAATGAATAAATCCCCGGCGGAAAAACCGTCCGGGACGCAAGGGGCTATACCAAGAAGCGTGCCTGTTAATATTTTTGTCTTTTAAAACAAAAGGATAGGTTTTTAACCTGCCGATATTCGTTCATTTACCCCACCAGAACCCCGCTATTTCGCGCAACACCCTGCATGCCCCTGCAAACCCTTGCGCAGTCACCTGAAAGCCTTGTTCTGTAAATTCTGCATCGATCTGTCCACAGACTTATCCACAGTTCGCCGCGCAACAGATTGCGCATCAAGGCTGCACGCCTGCACGCGATAAACCGGCCACGGTGGTCTTCAATGTAGAAGCAGAGCAGCCCCATTGCGTGACGACATTGCGCTTTGCACGCCAAAGGAGAACAACAATGAAAATCGCATTCATCGGTCTGGGCAACATGGGCGCGCCCATGGCCTGCAACCTGATCAAGGCCGGGCACCGTGTGCGCCTGTTCGATATCGACAAAAATGCCCTGGCCGAGCTGGTCACCCAGGGCGGGCATATCAGCCAGTCACCCGCCGACGCCGCGCAAGACAGCGAACTGGTGATCACCATGCTGCCGGCCGCGACTCATGTGCGCAGCGTTTACCTGAGCGAAAACGGCGTACTGGCCGGCATCCAGCCCGGCACGCCGGCGCTCGATTGCAGCACCATCGACCCGCAGACTATCCGCGAGCTGGCCGACATCGCCGCCCGCCAGGGCATAACGCTGAGCGATGCGCCGGTGTCCGGCGGCACGGCGGGCGCCAAAGCTGCCACCCTGACCTTCATGGCCGGTGGCTCGCTGCAACACTTCGAGCAAGTCAAACCGGTGCTGGCGCAGATGGGCCGCAACATCGTGCACTGCGGCGACACCGGCACCGGGCAGATCGCCAAACTGTGCAACAACCTGCTGCTGGGCATCTCGATGATCGGCGTCGCCGAAGCCATGGCGCTGGGCGATGCGCTGGGCATCGACACCCAGGTGCTGGCCGGGGTGATCAACAGTTCCACCGGCAGTTGCTGGAGTTCGCAAAGCTATAACCCCTGGCCCGGCATCGTCGACACCGCGCCGGCCTCACGCGGCTACACCGGCGGGTTCGCCGCCGACCTGATGCTCAAGGACCTTGGCCTGGCCGCGCAGGCAGCCCGCAGTGCGCACCAGCCGGTGATCCTCGGCGCGCTGGCCGAACAGCTGTTCCAGGCCATGAGCCAGCGCGGTGAAGGAGGCCGGGATTTCTCGGCAATCATCGAAGGTTACCGGCGGCCGGATGCCAAATAGCTACCACCTTGTAAAAACTGTCACACCTTGACCAACCTTTTGCAATGCAGATGCATACGATTCTCTTTTACCTATGAATCGTAAGGGTCTGTCATGCCTTCTCCATTCCGTCTGCGGCCTTCGGCTGTCATGATTCAACTCGCCCTGGCCGCCATGGCAAGCGGCCAGGTCTACGCCGACCAACCGCCGCAGGATCTGACTCAAACCAGCAATACCCAGGTGCTGTCGCTGGAAGACGTGGTGGTCACCGCCGCCGGTTATGAGCAGACCGTGGAGCAGGCCCCGGCTTCGATCACCGTCATCACCGGTGACGAGTTGCGCAAGAAATCCTTCCACGACCTGACCGACGCGCTGCGCGATGTCGAAGGCGTGACGGTCAACGGCAGCGCCAACGAAACCGATATCTCGATCCGTGGCATGCCGGCCGACTACACCCTGATCCTGGTCGACGGCAAACGCCAGAGCGCTCGCGAGTCGCGCGTCAACGGTAACCGTGGCTACGAGCAAAGCTTCGTGCCGCCGGCTGAAGCCATCGAGCGGATCGAAGTGGTGCGCGGCCCGATGTCGTCGCTGTATGGCTCCGACGCCATCGGCGGGGTGATCAACATCATCACCCGCAAGGTCACGCCCGAGTGGGGCGGCTCGGTTACCTATGACTACTCGGCGCGCCAGCACAGCGACCAGGGCAATGCCCGCCAGACCCAGTTCTTCCTCAATGGCCCGTTGATCGGTGACACCCTGGGCCTGCAGGTCTGGGGCCGTTATCTGGATCGCCAGGCCGATGACGATGTCGAGCTCACCAACGGCTACACCAAGGCCGACCACAAGGACATCACTGCCCGCCTGGCCTTCACGCCGACGGTCGATCACGACATCCTGCTCGAAGGTGGCGCTACGCGCCTGAAAAACGGCGATGGCCTGAGCGCCAACTGGGCCACCCGCGAACAGGAAAACAACCGCGATCACTGGTCGCTTTCGCACCAGGGCCGCTGGGGCTGGGCGACATCCGATGTGTCGCTGGCGTGGGAAAAGTCCAGCCGCGAAGGCCTGGCCAGCGAATCCCAGAGCGATGTGCTGGGGCGCAAGCCAACGGTTGAAAACACCGTGCTCGACGCCAAGCTGGTGATCCCGACCGAACACAACATCATCACCACCGGCCTGCAGTGGAACGACACCAGTGTCACCGACTGGAACCAGGCGCTGGGCGACCGCAAGAACTACGAGTACTCGGTGGTGCAGAAAGCCCTGTTCGCCGAAAACGAATGGTCGGTCACCGACACCTTCGCGTTGACCACCGGCTTGCGCATGGACCACCACGAACAATACGGCGTGCACTTCAGCCCACGTATTTACGGGGTGTGGAACGCCACTGACGAGTGGACCTTCAAGGGCGGCGTGGCGCGCGGCTTCAAGGCGCCGGAACTGCGTGCGGTGATCGAGGATTACGCCGTACTGCGCCGCAACACCTTCGCCATGCTCGGCAACCCGGACCTCAAGCCGGAAACCAGCACCAACTACGAGCTGTCGGCACTCTGGTCCAACCGCGACAACCTGTCGGCCGGCGCCACCGTGTTCTACAACGACTTCAAGGACAAGCTCTCGACCGTCACCACGACCGAGCGCTACAACGGCTTCATCGTCATGGAGCGGGTCAACGTCGACAAGGCCGTGATCCAGGGACTTGAACTCAACGGCCGTTGGGATGTGACCGACACCGTGGCGATCAAGGGCAACTTCACCTACACCGACTCCGAGCAGAAAAGCGGCGCCAATGCCGGTGCCCCACTGGCCCTGACCCCGGAACGCAAAGCCAACGTGCGCGCCGACTGGCAGTTCAGCGACAGCATCGACCTGTATGCGTCGATCAACTACTACGGCAAGGAATACGGCACCACCCTCACCGAAGAAGCGGCCCCGGCCTACACCACCGGCGATATCGGCGGCTCGTATGAATTCAGCAAGAACCTGAGCTTCAACGCCGCCTTGCAAAACGTCACCGACAAACGCCTGGACGACGAAACCTACGGCAACGTCAACTACGGCCGCACCTTGTGGGCCAGCACCACCGTGCGTTTCTGATATCCCACGTGTAACGCGCTTGGTCCGGCATATCGAGAACCGAGCGCTAAGCACTCGCCGTGGCGCTAGGTAGAGAGAGGAGGTTCTGTTTTCGTCCACTTGGCGCTTCGACCTTTACCTGTAGGCTCAATCAGGCCTTCAGATTTCAATGAGCGCAGGACAAGGCGTACGGTGTCTCGGCTTATACCGGGGCACGCCTCTTCAATCTCAGAAATTGAAAAGGGCATGGTACGGTTAAGCGCTGCAACTCGTACGCGGTCGCTTTTTCCGCCATGGCGGTTGTTGATAGTGCCGACGCGCTCCTCAAACTCTTTGTAGGCGCGCAGTAAAGCCCCCCAGAAGTAGTCAAGCCACGGCTGGACGTTGTGTTCGCCTTCGTGCCAGCCCTGCGAGCTGATTTCAAGGGTTTCGTAATAGCTTTCCTTGGAGTCCTCGAAAATGCGTTCAAGGCTGATAAAGCGGCCTACGCAATAATCGAACTGGTAAAGCAGCAACAAGGTGAGGAGTCTTGCTACACGGCCTGTTTGCCCCGGTATTCACCGAGCGCTCGCAGCGTTGATACCTGTAAGCCGTCGTAGCGCAGCGTTGAGAGAAAGTCGGGTGTAAGCGAGTGCATTGGGGCGTCCCTGTCTTTTAATGGGGTAATCCTAATGCGTAATGGGGTTTTTTATTGGGTTATTACCCCATTTAAAATTGTTTTACCCCATTTGAGCGGTCAAACAGCGTCAGCCCCCAGGCACCCGCACCACCGCACACAACCCCGTCGGCGAGCGATTTTCCAGTGTCAGCTCGCCGCCGTGGGCCTGGATGCACGAACGGGCAATCGCCAGCCCCAACCCCAGCCCGCCACCCTGGCCATGTTCGGTCCCACCCAACTGCACGAACGGCTCGAACACCTGGCTCAACCACGCCTGTTCGATGCCCGGCCCGTGATCAAGAATCTCCAGACGAATATCGCCATTGGCCTCGACCTGCGCACTGAGCGTTGCGTCACCGGCATGGCGCAAGGCGTTGTCGATCAGGTTGGTCAGCGCCCGCTTGAGTGCCAGCGGCCGGCAGCGACAGAATATTTCTGCCTCGCGCACCCAACCGATGGCGTGGCCCATGCTGCTGTAGCGCCGCGCCAGATCATCGAGCAAATCACTCAACGAAATACGCACCGTGTCTTCCTGCACCGCATCGCCGCGCACAAAGTTCAGGGTTTCGCGGACCATGGCCTGCAATTCATCGAGGCTTTCAAGCATATCGTCCCGCGCGGGGCCGTCGTCGAGCACTTCCAGTTGCAGGCGCAGCTCGGTGATGGGCGTGTTCAGGTCGTGGCTGATGGCGGCCAGCATCCGCGTACGGCCCTCGGCATGCCGGGCGATGCGCTCCTGCATGACATTGAATGCATGGGTCAGGTCCCGGGCTTCCTGTGGGCCGGACAACGGCAGCGGCGCGATCCACTCGCCGCGGCTGACCCGCTCGGTGGCTTGCGCCAGGCTGTTGACCGGCTGCACCACGCGGCGGATGAAAAACCACACGATCAGCAGCAGTGGAATCGTGGTCACCGGCAGGCTGTAACTGAGAATCCGGCTCCACTCATAACTGCCGGTCGGGTGCTGGATGGCATTAAGGTACAAGCCATTGGGCAGCCCGATGCTGGTGCGCAGCCGCAACGGCGCCCAGCCGGCACCACTGAACACCCATTCACGGGCATTGCCACCGCCGGTGCGCTCCAGCTGCATGCCGATCAACGCGCCGGGTGCAAAGGTCAGGCGCTTGCCCAGGTCCTCGATCAGCCGATGCTCTTCCGGGCGCATGCCGTCGGCATCGGCCACCGCCTTGCTGGCCACCCAGAAATGCGCCTCGTGGGTTTGCATGGCCGCCAGCAAGCGCGAGGCGTTGTCTGGCTCCAGCCCTTCAGCGGCGTGATACGCGGTGATCAGCCGTTCCAGCGCCAGCGTGCGTGACAGCGGGTGCAGCAAGGCGCCGGTGCGTTGCAGAAACAGCATCGCCACGACGTTGCAGGCCAGCAGCGCCAGCAACATCAACAGGCCCAACTGATGGGCCATGCGCTTGGGCCACAGCCGCTGTAAAAACGTCATGCCGGCTGCCGGCGCGTCTGCACCTGGGCGGCCAGCATATAGCCGTCGCCCCACACGGTGCGTAACAGCTCAGGCACCGCCGGGTTATCGTCGAGCTTGCGGCGCAGGCGGCTGATCTGCCGGTCGATGGCGCGGTCGAACACCTCGCTGCCGGGGCGCGTGGTCAAATCGATCAGGCGCTGGCGACTGAGCACGTGTTGCGGATGGGCGAGAAACACGCCAAGCAGCCGGCTTTCGACGGTACTTAAACGCACCACTGAACCGTCCGCACGCAGCAGCGTGCCGGTGCCGGCATTGAAACGCATACCGGCGAACTCATGCTCCAGCGCATCAACGCTGACCGGCAGCGCCGGCGGGTCGGCCTGCACCGCACCACGCCGGCGCAACAGGCTGTTGATCCGCGCCACCAGCTCGCGCGGCTCGAACGGCTTGGTCACATAATCGTCGGCACCAATGTCCAGCCCGCGCACCCGGTCGGCGCTGGTGTCCCGCGCGGTCAGCAGAATCACCGGAATATTCTCGCGCCGGTGCAGGCTGTGGCACAGCTCGAACCCGTCGCCATCGGGCAGCATCACATCCAGCACAATCACATCGAAACGCTGCTGCGCCAGCAGTTGCCACATGCCGGCCGCATCCTCGGCGGTGCGCACCTCGAACAGATGCCGACGCAGATACACCGCCAGCGGATCGCGGATCTTGCGATGGTCATCGACCACCAGAATGCGTGGCGCGGGCCGGGCGGGGGAGGCAGCAGAACTCATCGAATGACCTGGACGACGGCGGGTTTGGAGATGATTCTCATTAACGAGCCGGCATTCTAGCGCATCACCCGGGATTTGCCGCGACTGCGGCAATGGTACGCATCCGGGCAGATGATCGAGTGATCAGGTCATTGAGGTTTTGGGCAACTGGTTCGGGCTTCGCTCAGGGCCCGTTCATAGGTCCTGTGGGTGGCTGGATCGTAGGGTTCGGCAGTGATGTAGTAATCATGCCTGTCTACGTGGCTGTGAGGTTGGCCGACCTTAACAACCCAACGTCTATCCTCGAACTCCGTTATTAACCAATAGGAGTGGTAGGAAATGGAGCTGTCTTCACCGAGCCCGCTGACTGAGTACGTCAAGGGTCTGTACCAGTCGGGTGTTTTGGTGATGGTTTCGATAAGCGCTAATGCGTTGTGCTTTTGCTCAGGACTAAGCCAAATAGGACCCTTCGACAGGATGGCGTTATCAAGAAAGTGCTGGACGGGAAACGGTATTGGTATCCGGCTCACCAGATGTATTTTCTGACAGTTGTAGATCCACTCACCGGAGTTGACATACTTGTCGGCGTAGACGGTTATGCCGTTGCCCATATCAGTCGTGTAATGGGCCGGCATCATCAGGTAAACCAGAACGCCGAGAGAAACCAAAGAAGCCGCAATGGCTGGTTTATTCATTGGGCTTGAACTCAATAAGGCCTTTGTCGGGGCCATGAGGTGTTGTGCCGGGTATTACTGAGTTCAAGGCACCGCTGGTTTGATAAGCAAAGTCCTTTTCAAGCTGAGACTTTTTTCGTTCGGCTGCTGAGCTTTTCCACTGCGCACACCATTCTTCATCCGGTACGGTTTGCGACGTAACTGTGCATGCATCGGCCAGCCGCCGCTCGGCAAACGACCCCCACGTCTCCCTGTAATCCGACCGGGTAATATACGCCTGCACCGGAATCCTCAAATGGTCGGCCAACTGCTGCGCCAAGCTCAGTTCCGGTTGTGGATCGTTCTGCACGGCATTTTCAATATATTCATCCTGCGGATTGCCCATCCCCGTCCTACAGGCATACGACGTAAGTCTGGCCGTCGGCGCAAAGGCACTGGCAGCAATCAGCTGAAAGTTATCCACACCCAACGACATCCCGGCCTCATTCTCCAGGTGATGACCAAAGGCAATGCTCAGTGGCACGCCATGACTGAACAGATCCAGTTGCGCAATCGGGTGTCTGCTGCGATCCCGGCCCGTATTGATGTAGTCGATCAGTGCCTGCGCGGTGTCGAGGGGCTTGAAGTCGGCTGTGTATAACCCGGCCGATTCTCTGGCGGCCTCCAGCATGGCTTCGCTGTAATGCGGCGTAAAAACCACCAGCGTACGCGGCCGGGTCGGGTATTGTTCCTTGAACATCCTCAACTGACGCACGGCCTGGCCGATGAACATCATCTTGTTGCCGGTGCTGTTGTCATGCTGGCTGCCGGCGACGGCGATCATTTCCGGCATGTCAGTGGCCGGCGCCTGAGGGAAGGGCGCGTCATTGGCTTGCACCAAGGCCCCGGCCGCCTGGGCGCGTTGTTCGAGTTGCGGATCGGCCAGCAAGGCTTGCAGCTTTTGCTCATCGACATTGCCCTGTGCATCGATGGCGCCCAGCCGGGCGAAGTCGACCGCCAGCGTTTGTGTGACAAAATTGATCTGCCCGCCGACGGTGTCGTGGCTGCCGGTGACGATGGCGCCGCCGTGGCTGGTCAGGCTGCCCATGTGTGCCATGGGCCGGCCATCGACCAGGATGTGTACAAAACCGGTGACGATCACCGCGCCGCAGCCGGCCAGGTCGCCAATGCGCGCCACTGGCAGGCCGTTGACGTACACGCAGGGCGAGCCGGACACCAGCGGCGTCAGGCCATGAAAAGGGAGAGGGCAGGCGTGCTGGTCGGTCAGGCGGGAAACGGGAATCATGGTCAGCCTCAAGGGTGCGTGGGGCATGCATCCTTGCGCGTCTGACCTTGCGCTTTATGTAGGCCGTTTCAGCAGCGATTGAAGGATCTGGCTACGCTGCGAACACGCGGCCCCATGCTAATCTGCCGCCATTGCACCCCGTCGAGACGCCGCCGTTATGCCCATCGCCGATAACCTCATCGCCTTCACTTTTGCCGCGCTGATTCTGACCATCACTCCCGGCCTGGACACTGCGCTGATCCTGCGTACCGCTGCCGTCGAAGGCAGACAGCAGGCTCTGCGTGCTGCCTTGGGTATCAATGTCGGCTGCCTGATCTGGGGCGCGGCGGTCGCCTTCGGTCTGGGCGCCTTGATCGCGGTCTCGGAGCTGGCCTTCAATATTCTCAAATACTGCGGCGCCGCCTACCTGTGCTGGCTGGGCCTGAACATGCTGCTGCGCCCGCGCACGCACATTGCGCCGCTGGCAACTGAAAGCGGCAAGCAGGCCAACTGGTTTATCAAGGGCATGCTCGGCAACCTGCTCAACCCCAAGATCGGCGTGTTCTACGTGTCGTTCTTGCCGCATTTCATCCCGCAAGGCGAGCCGTTGGTGGCCTGGACATTCGGGCTGGTGAGCATTCACGTGGTGCTCGGACTGGCCTGGTCGCTGGCCTTGATCGGCGCGACCCGGCCACTGGCCGACGTGCTGAAGCGGCCGGCGGTGATCAAGTGGATGGACCGCACCACCGGGGTGATTTTCATGTTGTTTGCGGCGCGACTGGCGTTGAGCAAGCGCTAAGTGAACGCTAGACCGGCACAACCCGCGTCCAATAACCGGTGTAGCGCTGCACCCTGACCGGCAGTGCCCTGGCAATCGCGCCCAGCGTCACGTCGATATTGTTCAACGGATAAGTACCCGAAACCCGTAGGTGGCCGACCTGCGCAGCGCACCCCAGGTAGCCGCTGCGATAGCGCTGCAATTCGCCGATCAAGCGATCCAGTCGCCAGCCATCGACCACCAGACGTCCCTGTGTCCAGGCTTCTTCACCCGCTGCGACAGGCGTCGGGGTCAGGAGTGCTGTGCGCGTGAAAACGACCGATTGCCCGCTGCGGATCACGGTTTCGGCCGCCTGAGCCAGGCGCACCGCAACCGCGTGCTCATAGATATTCAAGCGGGTCGAACCGTCTGCCTGGCGCACCGCAAAGCGGGTGCCCAGTGCTTGCATGTCGCCCTCGGCGCTGCGCACGATCAGCGGCCGGGCATCCTTGGCAGTGGTGACATGGATTTCACCTGCACGCAGGATTAACAGGCGTGTGGCTGCATCGAAGGCAATATCCACGGCTGTGCCAGTGTCGAGCACCAGTTGCGTGCCATCGGCCAGGGTTTCACGGCGCTGCTCACCGGTACGGGTCGACAGATCCGCCAGCCACACCGGCGCCTCGCGATAGCCCTGCCAGCCCAGCGCGCTCACGCCGGCACCCAGTAGCAGGCCCTTGAGCAAGGTACGCCGCTCCATCCCCGACGCTTGCAGATGAACTTTGTCCATCACCCGCCAGCCCAGATGCTTCGGCACACTGCCGAGTTGCGCCTGCAACTGGGTCAGACGCTCCCAGGCCCATTGGTGCTCGGCACTGCATGCATACCAGCGTTGCCATTGCGCCTGGGTCGCCGGCTCGTCGGGGCTGGCGCACATGCGGGCGAACCATTGCGCGGCCTCGCGCAAAGCCTGGCGCTGTGCGTCGCTGGTCACACCGGGTGATCCAGGGCAAACAGCAGGCAATGCTCGGTGGCGCGGGCCATGTACTTGGTGACCGAACTGACCGAGACGTGCAGGTGTTCGGCGATCTGTGGATACGTCAGCCCTTGCAGTTGCGACATCAGAAACGCGGCCTTGGTCCTGGTCCCCAACCCGTCCAGCATGCGGTCCAGCGCCTGCAAGGTTTGCAGCACGATCAGTTGCTGTTCGGCGGATATCCCGAACTGTTCCGGTTGCTCGGCCAGCACGTCCAGATAGGCGCGTTCTACCGACTGCTTGCGGAAACTGTCGATCATCACTCGCTTGGCGATGGTCACCAGAAAGTGCCGGGGCTCGTCGAGAATCGCCGTCACCGGGCTGCGCCGCTCGGCCAGCAGCACGCGCAGGAAGGTGTCCTGGGCAAAGTCGGCCGCCTGTTGCGAACAGCCGGTGCGTTGCCGTAACCAGTTGACCAGCCAGGGTTGATGATCGTTGTACAGCGTCGCTACCGGGTTGCTTGCAGGCATGGGGCGTGCCAGTCATTAATAAGAATTAGTCGCAATAATATGCAAGTGCGCGGCTGACAGCAATTCCACTTTCAAGCACACCGACAGAGTGAAGTTTTTTTCAAATGACATTGTCGGTTTGCCATGAGGTGCGCGACTCCTTTTGCAAAGCCCCTATAAAACACTGACACACGCATCAGGAGACCGCATGCAACACCCACCTCTGAGTCTGCGCGCCACTGCTCGAAAAGCCCCGCATGCCTTGCGCCTGGCTATCCTTGGCGCCTCGTTGTTCCTCGGCGTCCCGGCATTGACCGCCACCGCCCAGGCTGCCACCGGTGCCGCACAACAGCACGATTTCGCCATCGGCGCAGGCCCTCTGGGTACAGTGCTGAACCGGTTTGCGACAGAGGCCGGGGTCGTGCTGTCGTTCGACACAGCCCTGACTCAGGGCAAGCAGAGTCCAGGGCTCCGTGGTCGATACAGCGTCGACCAGGGCTTTGCGGTGTTGCTGGCCGGGGCCGGGTTGCAGGCACTTGCAGGGGCCGATAACACTTGGGTACTGGTGCCCGTGATGGAGGGTGGGGGCGTGCAATTGGGCGCAACCAGCATTACGGGCTCGGGGCTGGGGGAGAGCACCGAGGGCACGGGGTCTTACACAACCAGAGAAATGCGCACCGCGACCAGGCTGCCCCTGTCCATGCGCGAAACACCGCAAGCGGTGACAGTGGTCACCCGCCAGCGCATGGATGACCAGAACATGGTTACCCTCGAGGACGCGCTCAAGCAAACGCCGGGTGTGACCGTGCAGAAGTTCAGCGCGGTGCGCCCCTTGATCTATTCCCGCGGCTTTCAGGTTGAAAACCTGATGTATGACGGCCTGGCCACCTCCTACGACGGCGACTTCGTACCCTCGCCAGACCTGGCGATGTACGACCGGGTTGAAATCGTTCGTGGTGCCACCGGCTTGATGCAAGGCGCCGGCACGCCCTCGGCGGCCATCAATATGGTCCGCAAGCGACCCACCCACGATACCCATGTCAGCGTGACCGGCAGTGCTGGCAGCTGGGACAACTACCGCGGCGAGCTGGATGCGTCCAGCCCCCTGAACGACAGTGGCAGCGTGCGCGGCCGCACGGTCATCAGCTACAACAACAAGGACAGTTTTCGCGATGTCGAGTCCAGCGAACTGGGGCTGCTGTATGGCATTGCCGAAGTGGACCTGAGCGAACGCACGATGCTGACCGTCGGCGGCTCTTATCAGAACGACAATAACAACACCACTTGGGGTGGCATTCCGGTGGGCGCGGACGGTGGTGACCTGGGCTTGCCGCGCTCGACCTACTACGGCAACGACTGGGAGTTCTGGGACAAGGACACCCGTGGCGTTTTCGCCGGGCTCGACCACAGCTTCGACAACGACTGGAACCTGCGGTTGTCAGCGGTCAAGAACTGGACCCGTTCGGACATCCTGGCATCGTTCGTACGTCCTACCGGCAACACGTGGCAGCAACGAATCGTCGATCAAAACTCCACTTATGATCAGACCAGTTACGACGGTTACCTGAGCGGACCGTTCCAGTGGCTGGGGCGCAAACATGAGCTGGTGCTGGGTGGTAGCTGGCGCAAGTCGACCAAGCAAACCGATGGTGGCTATGCTCCCAACGGCGTCATTGCCGATTTGAGCCAGTGGGATCCAGGCGCCAGGCCCAAGCCGGTAAATGTCGCGCATACCTATGGCACCCTGACCCAAACCGAACAAAAGAGCCTGTATGTCACCACCCGGCTGAGCCTGGCCGACCCGCTGAAACTGATTCTGGGCGGGCGACTGGACTGGTACGCCTATGACCAGGACATTCGCAACAACCCCAGCGTGAACTACAGCACGGCACGCGAAGTGACCCGCTACGGTGGGCTGATCTATGACCTGGACCAGAATCATTCGGTCTATGTCAGCTATACCGACATTTTCCAGCCGCAAACGGCGGTGACCATCGACCAGTCGCTGCTCGAGCCCATCACCGGCAAGAACTACGAAATCGGCATCAAGGGCGAATACTTCGACGGCACGTTGAATACCAGCGCCGCCTTGTTCCAGATTGATCAACAGAACCGCGCCAGGCTGGTCAGCGACACCGGTTGCAACGGCTCGGCCTGCTATGAAGCGTCGGGCAAAGTGCGCAGCCAGGGCATCGACCTGGAAGTCAGCGGCGCGATCACCCCCGACTGGCAAGTGGCGGCCGGCTACACCTACACCCAGGCCAAATACAAGAAAGACAGCGACCCGGACAATGTCGGCCGGCTGTTCGACACCGACGTGCCACGCCACCTGTTCAAGCTGAGTTCGTACTACCAATTGCCCGGTGATCTGAACAAATGGAAAGTGGGCGGCTCGGTGTACCGCCAGAACCGTACCTACAACGTTGGCACCTACACCAACACGGCGACCAACATTACTCAGCCTTCCTTGGTGGAGCAGGACGCTTATACCCTGGTTGACCTGATGACCAGTTACCAGGTCAACGAGCATCTACTGACGCAGTTCAGCCTGAACAACCTGTTCGACAAAACCTATTACGAGGGGCTGGCCAGCCAGCCTTTCGGTGGCCGCAGTGTGTATGGCGCCCCGCGTAATTTCACGGTGACGGCAAGGTACACGTTCTGATTGCCGAGGGCAGGCCTTGCCGATCCGCTATGTAAAGCACTGGCGATTGGCATGACCTGCTCGACCTCAATAGAAGTCGTAATAGATCAGCCATTCGCCGGTGACCCGATGCTTCCAGAACATCAGGCTGCCGTTGTCCACCACGTTCAGGTTGATCTTCGGATCGGATGAAATCTGAAACACAAACTCAAAGCCTTCACCGGCTTCGATTCCCGGCTGGCAGAACGACGGCCAGCCGCCGATCTTGTGTTTGTAGCTGTGGGTGGTCACGTCGAAATAATTGCTGATCTCGCCCGCGTTCTCCAGCGCGCAGATTTCATCGACCAGGTCCTCGGGTACGCCGGCGCCATCCCAGAGTGGATAATCTTCTTCGACCTTTTCTGCCTTGAGGGGAAAGGCCTTGAGGAACGAGCCCGGCACGCTCAAGTCCTTGCGCACCAGTTGCTCGTCATAGCCGTATTCGCGGATCAACCAGTTGTCGCCCATCGGCTCGAAGACCTCACCAAAGTCCTCGGTCATGAACACGGTCAGCACGCGCACATTGGCCAACAGCGGGCTGACCCAGGGCAAGGCGGGCAGGTAGAACTGGGCGAGGGGAAACAGCGGCTGCCCGGCAGCGTTGACGGGGATTTCTTCGTCGGGGCGGTACAGAAAGACCCGGCCCAGCCAGCTTTCTTCGAGGGTATCGGCGGGCCGAAAGCCGCCGGCCTCGAAGGTGGTGGCCGGTTTGACCAACTGACGTTTGATGTCCTGAATATCCACAGCGCACTCCATTTGAAAACGTGTCCGCGTAGGAACGGCATAAGCGGCGAAGGTTCGCAGGCCAGATGCTTTTGTCGCGTCTGGCACTGAACCTGTGGGAGGGAGCTCTGCTCGCGATGACTGCATCATGGTCACTACAAATGCGTCGGCTTGACTGGCCCTTTCGCCAGCAGAGCTGCCTCCCACAGGGCAGGGCTATACAGTTTCCAGTCGGCTCAACGCATCCTCAAGAATGGATCTGGCCAGTTCGATCAGGTGATGGGTCGAGAATGCCAGGTCGCGCTGGCTGCCATTGAGGCCATCGGCGCTTTCATAGGCAGTGGCGGCTGCGCTGCGTAGAACGTTAAGGACGTGGAGAAGGGAATCTTCAAGGCTGGGTGGATCGGGGACCATCTTTTTCATCTCGGTTTGCTCCGCAGGGGCCACCGAATATTCGCTGCTAAACGAATTAGGGTGGCGGCTTCGACGCGGGTTAGCAGACCGGGAGAAACTCGAGAAAGACCGGCGCACCCGAAGGTGCCCCACGCGAAGCCGCCATAAAAATGGTTGCTTGCATGTCTCGAGGCTCTCATCAGGCTGCTAAACCCGATCGCTGATTGTTCAGCGAAGAACGCAGCCTAGTAGCCGAAGTTGCCACACGCAAGCGGCCGGGATTTTCTCGGAAAGTTCGTACAAAGGAAAGCGAAAAGGCTGCCGGAACGGACCGGTAAAGCAGACGTTTTGTGAGTTGAAGTAACGGCCACGGCCTTTTTGAGCTGCCTTGGGGCCAGAAGGGGAGACACGTCACGACAGTGCTTGCCTTGTGAATATTTGCTGTACGCAGTCATGCATCAGTTTTACGCTCGCATAGAAACGCTACTACCTTCTAATGACAGACGCAGCACCTGAAAACTATTCCACTGAGGGGAAGCCATGAGCCCTGTTCATCCAGAGTCGGATAAGCCCGATAAGCCAGAAGTCATTTTGGAAAAGCAGCTATTCATGCTCAATGACGCCGCCTTTGAGGCTTTCGAACAGACTCTGCAGGACAGTCCCGCCAGAAGTAACGAATGCCTGCAAACCCTCTTGATGAGGTCCAGGCGCTGGGGTTGAGCGCGCAGCAGTGGCTTCGGCCGTTATTGGGTCCTACAGCATAATGCCGATCAGTAAAGGCGTGGCGCAGACCTGCGGGCGGTGCTGTGGTACAGACGCAGCAGATATACCGGTTTTACAGGCCCTTTCGCGAGCTCTACCCTCGCGCTCATCAACACAACACAGAACTATCTGATTCACATCATCCTGTGGGAGGCAGCTCTGCTGGCGATGACTGATGTTCAAGCGCTAGATATCTCACGGCCATGCGGGTCTCATCGCCAGCAGAGCTGCCTCCCACGGTCCAATATTTGCTGCGCGAGGGTGATCTCCTGCGGATTCGGTGTCAGACCGACTGATCGGCATGAGTCCTGCGGCACTGCTTATTCTGCTATTAACCCAACCTCGTTCTGCGCCAGCACCGCCACCAACTCCCGCGCATACCCCGGCAACGCCGCAAACTCGGCCGCACACAGCAGCAGTTTGCGGTCGGCCCAGTCATCCTCCAGCCGCACCGCCAGAAAATCCTGCGGTCCCCGCCAGCGATCCACCGCCGCCTGCGGCACAATCCCCAGCCCCGCGCCGTGCGCCACCATGCGCAGCACCCCATCGAACCCCTCGGCCCGTACCCGGATGCGCAGGCGTTTGCCGATATGCAGCGCCTGTTCCTCCAGATAAATCCCCAGCGCACTGTTGGCGGCCAACGCTACCACGTCGAAATCAAGAATCTGGCTGAAACGAAGGCTGGCATGCGCCTGCAAGGCATGCCCCAACGGCATCACCACACTCAGCGGATCATCACGGAAGGGCAGGGTCTGCAGGTCGCTGGCGTCCACCGCGTCGGTGACGATGCCGATATCCGCCGTGCCGTGGCGCAGGGCATGCAGAATGCGCAGGCTCGGTTGTTCCTGCAGGTCGATGTCGATATGCGGGTGGCTGACCAGAAAGCCGGCGAGCAATTCGGGCAGGTGTTCGCTCAAGGTTGATGTGTTGCACAACAGACGGATCTGGCCTTTGAAGCCCTGCGCGTAATCGGCCAGGTCTTCTTGCAGGTGCTCGACCTGTTGCAGGATCAGCCGTGCATGCCGGCCCAGCGCCTTTCCGGCCGGGGTCGGGGTGATGCCGCGGCGGTTGCGTTCCAGCAGCGGGCTGTTCAGCGAACCTTCCATGGCCCGCACCCGGGCACTGGCCGAGGCCAGCGACAAATGGCTGCGGGTCGCGCCGGCGGTGATATTGCCGGTTTCGAGGATGTTGAGAAAAAGCCGCAGGTCGGTGAGGTCGAAATGCATGGAGGCCCCGAAAATGGATTGACCCTTGTGCCTCTGTCTGTGCCTGAGGCTGCCTGAGTATATGCCAGATTTTCAACCCGTCCGGCCTGCGCCATGCTGAGGCCATGAATACACTTCTCGCGTTTTATCAAAACCTCGGCTGGCCGTTGACCGCGTTGATCATCGGCACGTTTCTGCTGGCTGGCGCGGTCAAAGGCGTGATCGGCCTGGGCTTGCCCACCGTGGCGATGGGGCTGCTCGGGCTGGCGATGTCGCCGGCGCAAGCGGCGGCGTTGCTGATCATCCCCTCCACCGTGACCAATGTCTGGCAACTCGCCAATGGCGGGCAGTTGCGCGGCTTGCTCAAGCGGCTGTGGCCGATGCTGCTGATGATCGCGGTCGGCACCGGGCTGGGTTCATGGTGGCTGGGCATCAATGGCGGGCCGTCGATGACCCGCGCATTGGGGGCGGCGCTGTTGATCTATGCCTTGAGCGGCCTGGCGCTGCCGGCGTTCAGAATTGCAGAAACCACCGAGCGCTGGCTGGGCCCGGCATGCGGATTGTTGACCGGCATTATTGCCTCGGCCACCGGCGTGTTCGTGATTCCGGCAGTGCCGTATTTGCAGGCGCTGGGGCTGAGCCGCGATCAACTGGTGCAGGCGTTGGGCCTGTCGTTCACGGTCTCGACCCTGGCGCTGGCGGCAGGGCTTGCCGGCAGCGGCGCACTGGGCGGCAGCGAACTGGGCGCTTCGTGGCTGGCGCTGGCGCCGGCGCTGCTGGGCATGATGCTTGGCCAGTGGCTGCGCCAGCGCATCAGCGCGGTGCTGTTCAAGCGGGTGTTCTTTATCGGGATGGCTGCGCTGGGCCTGCATTTGCTGATGCAGGGCTGAGCATGTCGATGCGGCGAATCTCGAAGTCGCGGGTCAGGTAATCGGCGCGCTGTTCGGCGAATTTCGCCATGTGCGGCAGCGCCGAATGCACGTCCAGATGCGCCTGGCTTTCCCAGACCTCAAAGAAGATAAACAGGCTCGGGTCGGCCTGATCGCGCAGCATGTGGTACTCGATGCAGCCAGGCTCACTGCGGCTGGCGGCGACATAGCCGCTGAACAGCGCTTCGAATTCGGCGGATTTTTCCGGGCGGGTGTAGGCATGCAGGATAAAGCTGACGCGCTCGCTCATAAGAGCCTCCTTGAATGAAAGTGACGGCATTCTAAATCAACAATGCATCTTTGATTATTGATCCTTGGGCAAATGTCATTTGCCCGTCAGCCCCTTTGTCCACGCGCCATGACTCGATACTCTGCCGTCCATTCATTTAGCGAGCCCCGACTTTTCAGGGCAGACAGGCAGAGGTTTCCCATGAAAAAGATTCTGTTCCTTAATGGCGGCAAACAATTCGCCCACTCCGACGGCCGTTACAACGCCACCCTGCACGATGCAGCTATCGCGTTCATGGACCGTGCCGGTTTCGATGTGCAGCACACCTTTATCGACGGCGGCTATGACGTGGCCGAAGAAGTGCAAAAGTTTCTCTGGGCCGATGTGATCGTCTGGCAAATGCCCGGCTGGTGGATGGGCGCGCCGTGGACCGTGAAAAAGTACATCGACGAAGTCTTCACCGAAGGCCACGGCAGCCTGTACGCCAACGACGGCCGCACCCGCTCCGACGCCTCGCAGAAATACGGCAGCGGCGGCTTGCTGCACGGCAAGCAATACATGCTCTCGCTGACCTGGAACGCCCCGCAACAAGCCTTCGACGACCCGACCGACTTCTTCGAAGCCAAAGGTGTCGACGCGGTGTATTTCCCGTTCCACAAGGCCAATCAGTTTTTGGGCATGACAGCGCTGCCGACCTTTCTGGCCGTGGATGTAATGAAACGTCCGAATATCGAGGGCGATGTGCAGCGTTACGAAGCGCATCTGGGTGAGGTGTTTGGCGGCAATTGATTGTCGTAGAGTCCTGAGCCATAAAGTCGATTGTGGATTTGAGGACATTTCGTACAAAGCGCGTCGAGTGCGCTAAGAATCTTTAGCCAGCCCATTCATGTAGCGTCGAGCGCTTGTTCAAGTGTTCAGGGAAGGGCTGCAATGAAGCCGCGCTACAATCGATTCAATACGAAACGGCGAATGGCTGAACCGGATCAGTTCAGTCATGAGCATCTGGATGGTTGGGCGTGTAGCCTTTCATACGGCGGCAATCCGGAGCATAAGAGAAACCCCGGTGATTTTGGTTTGTCACCCGCCTCGGATCCACGTCCAGGAAAATCCCTGTGCGACGTGGCCCGCATCTTTTCACGTGATACGGCCTTGAGGCTGCTCAAGGAAGGTGTATTGAAAGGGCTTGTAAGCGACAGAATGGATAAGGGATGGCCCAGGAATATCTGGTCGGTCACAGAGGCTCATATTCCTTTGGAGGCGCAGTTGGAGAACCCGGAAACAGGTTGCTACCACGGGTATCCCATGCCAGAAAGCGATCCCTTTGCCGCTGAGGTCATGAACCGCTGGAGGCTTCATGAGTAATCTCGATTTTTCGATCGACTGGCAGGTTGCGCAGGGTTCGTCACCGATCTTGCGTGATACGTCCGGTCAATTGGTTATCCGGGTCGATGATCTCTGCCTGACCCGTAATGAAGACATATGGTCAAGAACTGTCAGGGATAGCGTTCTGGTTTCGGCCTATCCCCTGGCTCTGTGGCTGGCTTCATCCTGGTGGCGCCTGAGTTATGAGCCCTTGCCTCGCGTGGGTGGTTTGCCTTCTCATGAGTGGCGAATGTCCCATGAGCTGGGGGCGGCGAATCAAGGTTATGTATGGCCCAGAATCATTTTTGCTTCTGATGGCGAAAGCATAAAGCTATGGGCCGAATCGAGCCGTATGCAAGGCCAGTCTGTCCAGTATCTGTATGGGCTTGAAAGTCCCCGGATCGTGAAGCTTGAAGTTTTCCAGCGCCAGGCCCGTGGTTTTATCGAGGCCGTTCTGAGCCGGTTGGGCGCGATGGGTCATGCCCGGACCGATCTTGACCAGCTTTGGGCATTGGTTCGGGAAGACCAGGACGATCCCACAGCACTCGAGCACAGGATACTGGAGGCGCAGATGGGCTATGACCCTGAAGAGTGTCCACCCGCTATCCTGGAGCGGGCTCTACGGTTGCAAATGAAAACAGGTGCCGCAGCGATGGCCGAGCTGGCGCCTGTGATCGGGCTGCAAGGCCTGGCGGGTGCAGGGCTTGAGATCATTGACTCGCTTGCCTCACAGGGCGGGATTGTTGCAAGCCCACAGTTACCTGACTATGCAGATACGGAGGCCGGGCTTGCCTGGCAACGAGGCGGGAAAGCTGCCCGACAGCTTCGTGCTGCACTCAGTAATCCAGAGCGACCTTTGAGTAACGTCGAGTTATATGAGCTGCTCGGTATCAGCGAACATCAGGTCGATTATGGGAGTGTGGTCGCGCATGACAGTGTGGCCGTGGCCCGTCTCGAGCAATCGGGGAGCTTCAGTCTGATTCCACGCAAGAAACACCCGACGGCCAGCCGTTTCGAGTACGCACGTTTCATCGCAGAAATGTTTGGTCGAAGCAAGGATAACGATGGCTGGCTGGTCTCTACCGATATCAGCACAGCCAGGCAGCAATATCAGCGCGCTTTTGCCGCTGAGTTTCTGTGCCCTGTCGAGTCTTTGATCGGCTATCTCAAGGGCGATTTTTCAGAGTCTTCTTATGAGAATGCCGCCGTGCATTTCAATGTCAGCGAAAGAACGGTTTTGTCTCTGCTCGCCAACAATGGCTATCTGGATAGCCTGTCGCAGGAACCCAGGGTTCCGTATCAATTCGTTGTCTGAGGCGCCGCAATCGCGGCCGGGTGATTATTCGCCCCGGCCGCTAATACGCTTTATCAATGATGCTCGCGTGTCGCGCGGAATTTCACGTCCGGCCAGCGTTCTTCCATCAGTGCCAGGTTGACCCGGGTTGGCGCCAGGTAGGTCAGGTGACCGCCGCCGTCCAGTGCCAGGTTTTCCACGGCCTTGGTTTCAAACTCTTCGAGCTTCTTCTTGTCGGCGCAATCGAGCCAGCGGGCTGACCAGACGGTGATTGGCTCGTAGGCGCATTCGACCTTGTATTCCTCTTTCAGGCGGCTGGCGACCACATCGAACTGCAGCACACCGACGGCGCCCAGAATGATGTCGTTGCTGCGCTGCGGGAAGAACACCTGGGTGGCGCCTTCTTCGGCCAGCTGTTGCAGGCCCTGGCGCAGTTGCTTGGACTTGAGCGGGTCTTTCAGGCGTACGCGGCGGAACAATTCCGGGGCGAAGTGCGGAATACCGGTGAAGCCCAGCGCTTCGCCTTCGGTGAAGGTGTCGCCAATCTGGATGGTGCCGTGGTTGTGCAGGCCGATGATGTCTCCGGCGTAGGCCTCTTCGAGCATTTCACGCTCTGACGAGAAGAAGGTCAGGGCGTCGCCGATGCGCACGTCCTTGCCCAGGCGCACGTGGCGCATCTTCATGCCTTTCTCGTAGCGGCCCGAGCAGATACGCATGAACGCAATGCGGTCGCGGTGCTTGGGGTCCATGTTCGCCTGGATCTTGAACACGAAGCCGCTGAATTTCTCTTCGACCGGCTCAACGCTGCGCTCGCGGGCTTCACGCACCAGCGGGCGTGGCGCCCAGTCGACCACGGCATCGAGCACATGGTCTACACCGAAGTTGCCCAGCGCGGTGCCGAAGAACACCGGGGTCAGTTGGCCGTTGATGAATTCGTCCTGGTCGAATTCGTGGCAGGCGCCTTGCACCAGCTCAAGCTGCTCGATAAAGCGCTCGTACTCGTCGCCCAGGTGGGCGCGGGCTTCGTCCGAGTCCAGTTTCTGGATGATCTTGGTCTCGGTGCGTTCATGACCGTGGCCCGGCGTGTAGACGATGATGTAGTCGCCGGCCAGGTGATACACGCCCTTGAAGTCGCGGTAGCAACCGATCGGCCAGGTGATCGGCGCGGCCTTGATCTTCAACACCGCTTCGATTTCGTCGAGCAGCTCGATCGGGTCGCGAATGTCACGATCGAGTTTGTTGATGAAGCTGACGATCGGCGTGTCGCGCAGACGGCAGACGTCCATCAGCGCGATGGTGCGTGGCTCGACGCCTTTACCACCGTCGAGCACCATCAGTGCCGAGTCGACCGCCGTCAGGGTGCGGTAGGTGTCTTCCGAGAAGTCTTCGTGGCCCGGAGTGTCGAGCAGGTTGATCATGTGCTCGCGATACGGGAACTGCATGACCGAGGTGGTGATGGAAATGCCGCGCTGCTTTTCCATTTCCATCCAGTCGGAGGTGGCATGACGATCGGATTTACGCGATTTGACCGTACCGGCCACCGAAATCGCCTTGCCCATCAGCAGGAGCTTTTCGGTAATGGTGGTTTTACCGGCGTCAGGGTGGGAAATGATGGCGAAAGTGCGGCGTTTCGCGACTTCGGCGGCCTGTTGGGTCATGGGAAATCGCCTGAAAAGGGAGTCAAAAAAGGGCGCAGATTATAGCGCAACTCGGGCCAATAACCGAACCGCTCAGTCGATCCGGGGTGGCCAAATGCTGTCTCGCGTGGGAACCTTTCGGATTCCGGAGACGTCCATTCCCTTGTAACAGGCCATGTCAGGACTGTTTCAAGTGGCTGATTCATCTGCAAATCGGCTTGACGAAGCTGTGCTCATGGCTTGTGTTTTCGCCTTTTATGGCGACCCACCTGCTGCTCTTCGCGAACGTTGAACCTGCATCCTGCAACGGATGCCAGGCATGCGTTCGCCGACTGAAAAAAGGAGTCCGCCCGTGGCTAATCGCTATGGCAAGGGGCTATTGGGAGGCGCGATTATCGTCGTACTCCTGGCCCTGCTGGTCCAATGGATCGGCACTGAAACATTTGTGAAGTACAAGGATGACCTGCTGTTTTACCTGCAAGCGCATCTGGTTCTGGTTCTGGTTTCGATGTTGGCGGCCCTGGTGGTCGGTATTCCTGCCGGCATTGCCTTGAGCCGACCGTCCATGGTTGGCCGCGCCGAACGCTTCATGCAGATCTTCAACATCGGTAACACCGTTCCTCCTCTCGCGGTTCTGGCCATTGCTCTCGGTATTCTCGGGATCGGCAGTGGGCCTGCCATCTTCGCGCTGTTCCTCGCCTCGTTGTTGCCCATCGTGCGCAACACCTACGAAGGCCTGAAAAACGTTCCCGCCTCGCTCAAGGAAGCCGCCACCGGCATCGGCATGACCCCGCGTCAGGTGCTGTTCAAGGTCGAGCTGCCCAATGCCGTGCCGATCATCGTCGGTGGCGTGCGCATCTCGCTGGCGCTCAACGTCGGCACCGCACCGCTGTCGTTCCTGATCGGTGCCAACAGCCTGGGCAGCCTGATTTTTCCGGGCATCGGCCTGAACAACCAGCCGCAACTGCTGCTGGGCGCTGCGTGTACCGCCTTGCTGGCGCTGCTGCTCGATGGCTTGGTCACGCTGTTCAGCCGGATCTGGCTCGAACGCGGCCTGAGCCGTTGAGACGATGCCGCAGAGAAGATAAGGAACCCTCATGAAAAAGCTTTGTTTATTACTGGGCCTTGGCCTGCTGTTCTCGGCGTTTGCCCAGGCGGCCGACAAGCCGCTGCTGCGCATCGGCGCGCGGGTGTTCACCGAGCAGACGCTGCTGGCCGAACTCACCGCGCAATACCTGCGCACCAAGAACTTTGACGTGCAGATCACTGGCGGGCTGGGCAGTAACCTGGCGCGCAGTGCGCATGAAAGCGGCCAGCTGGACCTGCTGTGGGAATACACCGGTGTTTCGCTGGTGGCCTACAACCACGTCGATGAAAAACTCGACAGCGAGCAGACCTACGCGCGGGTCAAGGAACTGGATGCCAAAAAAGGCCTGGTATGGCTGGCACCGTCGAAGTTCAACAACACCTACGCCCTGGCGCTGCCCAAGAACGTCGCCGACCAGTACCCGCAGGTCAACACCATGACCGACCTGACCAAGGTGCTGAAAGATGAGGCCGACCAAGGCCATATCGTGGCGCTGGACACCGAGTTCGCCAACCGCTCCGACGGTTTGCTGGGCATGGTCAAGCACTACGGCATGAACCTGGGCCGCGAGAACATCCGCCAGATGGACGCCGGCCTGGTTTACACCGCACTGCGCAACGGCCAGGTGTTTGCAGGCCTGGTCTACACCACCGACGGCCGCCTGGATGCGTTCAAGCTCAAGGTGCTGGACGACGACAAGAAGTACTTCCCGGACTACACCGCGGCTCCCGTGATCCGCAAAGACGTTCTCGATGCTCACCCGGAACTGACCGGCCTGCTCGAGCCGCTGGCAGCCCTGCTGGATAACACCACCATGCGCGGCCTGAACGCCAAGGTGGATGTCGATCACCAGAGCCCGTCCACTGTTGCCGCAGAGTTTCTGCGCCAGCATCCGCTTAATTAAAGGAAGGCAGACCCATGGAATTTTTCAGCGCCTTCTCGCACATGGACTGGGCCCAGGTCGCACAACTGACCTGGCAGCACGTCACCCTCGTCGGCGTCGCCGTGACCCTGGCGATTCTGGTCGGTGTGCCGCTGGGCATCCTGATGACCCGCTTCCCGGCCGCCGCCGGTCCCTTGCAGGCCAGCGCCACGGTGTTGCTGACCGTGCCGTCGATTGCCCTGTTCGGCCTGTTGCTGCCGTTCTACTCGAAATTCGGCCAGGGCCTGGGCCCGCTGCCGGCGATCACGGCGGTGTTCCTTTATTCACTGCTGCCGATCATGCGCAACACCTACCTGGCCCTGACCGGCGTCGAACCCGGTATTCGTGAAGCGGCCAAGGGCATCGGCATGACCTTCGGCCAGCGCCTGCGCATGGTCGAGTTGCCGATTGCCGTGCCGGTCATCCTCGCCGGTGTGCGCACCGCCGTGGTGATGAACATTGGCGTCATGACCATCGCCGCCACCATCGGCGCCGGCGGCCTGGGCGTACTCATTCTTGCTTCAATCAGCCGCAGCGACATGTCGATGCTGATCGTCGGCGCGGTACTGGTCAGCATCCTGGCCATTATCGCCGACCTGCTCCTGCAACTGCTGCAACGCACGCTGACTCCAAAAGGACTCCTGAAATGATCGAACTCCAGAACCTCACCAAGACTTTCCAGAGCAACGGCAAAGAAGTGAAGGCTGTCGACTCGGTCAGCCTGACCGTCAACGAAGGCGAGATCTGCGTCTTTCTCGGGCCTTCCGGCTGCGGCAAAAGCACCACGCTGAAGATGATCAACCGCCTGATCACGCCGACCTCCGGCAAGGTGTTGATCAACGGTGAAGACACCACCGGCCTGGATGAAGTGACCCTGCGCCGCAACATCGGCTATGTGATTCAGCAGATCGGCCTGTTCCCCAACATGACCATCGAAGAAAACATCGTGGTGGTGCCGAAACTGCTCGGCTGGGACAAGCAGAAGTGCCATGACCGGGCCCGCGAGTTGATGAACATGATCAAGCTCGAACCCAAGCAGTACCTGCATCGCTACCCGCGCGAACTGTCCGGCGGCCAGCAACAGCGTATCGGCGTGATCCGTGCCCTGGCGGCCGACGCACCGTTGCTGCTGATGGACGAACCGTTCGGAGCGGTCGACCCGATCAACCGCGAAATGATCCAGAACGAGTTCTTCGAGATGCAGCGGGCGCTGAACAAGACCGTGATCATGGTCAGCCACGACATCGACGAAGCCCTCAAGCTGGGCGACAAGATCGCGATCTTCCGCGCCGGCAAGCTGGTGCAGATCGATCACCCGGACACCTTGCTGGCGCATCCGGCCGATGACTTCGTCTCCAACTTCGTCGGCCAGGACAGCACGCTCAAGCGCCTGCTGCTGGTCAAGGCCGAAGACGCCGCCGACAACGCGCCCTCGGTCAGCCCGGAAACCCCGGTGGCCGATGCGCTGGAAGTCATGGACGAAAACGACCGCCGCTACGTGGTAGTCACCGATGCCGGCAACAAGGCCATGGGCTATGTGCGTCGCCGCGACCTGCACCGCCAGCAGGGCACCTGCGTGCAGTTCCTGCGTGAGTTCAACGGCACCGCGGCCTACGACGAAAACCTGCGCATCCTGCTGTCGCGCATGTACGAGTTCAACCGCTCATGGCTGCCGGTGCTGGATGCCGAGCGGGTGTTCCTGGGTGAAGTGACCCAGGAATCGATTGCCGCCTACCTGAGTTCCGGCCGTTCACGCGGGGCCAAGAGCAGCATCGTTTCGCCGGCAGAGATTGCGGCTGAAGCCTCGCTGTAAACGGACTGAAAGTCCTGCGCTGTCATGGCGCAGGACTTGTCGCGTGACACAAGCGTCCCGGGAAATCTTTTAGACCTTGAACGTCTTTGAGCTTGAAACAGAGTGCTGGTTGAAAATATCGGTGATCACAATGCTCACGATGTAGTTTCCGGACGCCAGTATTCCCGTATCGAATCTCGTGTTCCGCTGCTGGGGCTTCAGGTTTGAATTGGAGGCAATTGTTCCGCCCGATGCAGCTGGACGGACTTCGATGCGATAACCCAACTGGGGAGGTGTATTGGCTGGTAGCGACCACTCGGCATACAGATTACCGTTAATGGAGTCGTAACTCAGCCAGCCCAGTTGGACCTTGGGTGGCTGGACCACTTTGGGTTTGGCATCGAACTGATTGGGGTCAAGCCTGATGGAGCTTTGGTCGTTAGGGTGCCAGCCGCCCGCAATCAGCTTGATGTTAGCGCCATCGACCACCTCGGCATTCCAGGCGTGCGGATCGCCGCCGGCTCCAGCCTCGTAATGAGTCGGTTTCTGCTAGGAGCCATCCTTGTTCATCCTGAAGTGCTGGCCGTAAAAACCGTGATAGCCCAGTGCTTCTCCATTGAAGCGCTCGAGAAAGCCGCTGCAGGTTGTGCCGGTCAGTGAAACATCGCCATCAGGAACTGAGGCTGACATGTAATGTGTCCACTTATCGTCCGTATACGAGTACATGAACATCGCCATGCGGGTCACGGTTTCATTCGGCACGAACCATCGTCTGATGACCAGTGCATACCACTGGTCCAGGTTCCAGGGCATAGGATGAGAGGTATGAAGCCCTGTACCTTCCCCGCCAAAATGGCTCGAGTGCAGTCCTTCAATCCCGTAGTCCAGGCGCACCTCGGAGTCATTCGGGCTGTCTGCCAGATCCCAAATGGAGCAAATGTTGTTGTAGGTGAAGACCTGATCCCCGATGAGGTTATTGTTTTGATGCTGGATCCCTGCGTACCCACCTCGGGCACCAAAGAAAAAATTACAGCCTGACCAATAGATATGAATATTGTCCCCGGCCCTGGGCACGTACTGCTCGACGTACAGAAGCTCTGCTTCATTCTGGGTGAAATAGGACGTCACTGAAGGCCCCCATGTCGGTACCTCGGCAGTTTGGCCTTGGGGTTCGCCCTGGTAGTTATCCGGCATGAGTTTCATGGTGGCGTCCTCGTTTGCTGAGATACGAGTATCACCCTCACGTTTCACCGCGACACCTATCACAATTGCTAGGTTGGATCGCGTGGCAGGCTTGATGCCCTTGTCAGGCGTCGCTGTCTGCCCGGACACCGGTCAGGTAAAGGATGGCGAAAGGGAACATCAGCCTGTCATGTAGGTCGTTTACATAGGTGGGTGTAGTGAAGGTCGCTATGTCTCGTGTGAAAACGCGACATTTTTAGTTGATCTATCGCCCCTCAGGTCCTAAAGTTCGCGCCGAACGTCCATGCTGGAAACGATCCATCCGGCTCAAGTACTGACGACGAGACAGCAAGGCCAAGGGGATTGACCCCCATGGCCTTTTTGCTTTCGGCGACATGCCTTGGGAAGTAGGCGAACCAAAGTGGGGATACGGAGGACGTTCATTTGCACCCATTTATTCATTTGTTTGCCCCCAGGAGTCCCTGAGCATGTCGATCAAGGTCGAAGACTATTTCGAAAAAAGCACCTTCAATAAAATGAAGGCGTTCGCTGACACCCAGGAAACCCCGTTCGTGGTCATCGATACCGCGATGATCAGCAAGGCCTACGATGACCTGCGCGCAGGCTTCGAATTCGCCAAGGTGTACTACGCCGTGAAGGCCAACCCTGCGGTCGAAATCATCGATCTGCTCAAGGATAAAGGCTCCAGCTTCGACATCGCCTCGATCTACGAGCTGGACAAGGTCATGGACCGCGGCGTCAGCCCGGATCGCATCAGCTACGGCAACACCATCAAGAAATCCAAGGACATCCGCTACTTCTACGACAAAGGCGTGCGTCTGTTCTCCACCGACTCCGAAGCCGACCTGCGCAACATTGCCAAGGCCGCCCCGGGTTCGAAAGTCTATGTGCGTATCCTCACCGAAGGCTCGACCACGGCCGACTGGCCTTTGTCGCGCAAATTCGGCTGCCAGACCGACATGGCCATGGACCTGCTGATCCTGGCGCGTGACCTGGGCCTGGTGCCGTACGGCATCTCGTTCCACGTCGGTTCCCAGCAGCGCGACATCAGCGTCTGGGACGCCGCGATCGCCAAGGTCAAGGTCATCTTCGAGCGTCTGAAAGAAGAAGACGGCATCGTGCTCAAGCTGATCAACATGGGTGGCGGCTTCCCGGCCAACTACATCACCCGTACCAACAGCCTGGAAACCTACGCCGAAGAAATCATCCGCTTCCTCAAGGAAGATTTCGGTGACGATCTGCCGGAAATCATCCTTGAGCCAGGCCGTTCGCTGATTGCCAACGCCGGTATCCTGGTCAGCGAAGTGGTGCTGGTCGCGCGTAAATCGCGCACCGCCGTCGAGCGTTGGGTGTACACGGATGTGGGCAAATTCTCCGGCCTGATCGAAACCATGGACGAGTCCATCAAGTTCCCGATCTGGACCGAGAAGAAAGGCGAGATGGAAGAAGTGGTCATCGCCGGTCCTACCTGCGACAGCGCCGACATCATGTACGAGCACTACAAGTACGGCTTGCCGCTGAACCTGGCCATTGGTGACCGCCTGTACTGGCTGTCCACCGGTGCCTACACCACCAGCTACAGTGCCGTCGAATTCAATGGCTTCCCGCCACTGAAGTCGTTCTACCTGTAAGCCCGGCGCCGTACTGAAAAACCCATGAGCGATCATGGGTTTTTTTATGGGCGCTGAAATGCGTCTTGTTAGTAACTGATTGTTTTACTTTATCGGCTACTTTAAACAAGTTGGATCCATTCAGTACTAATACGGGGTTACAGACTCGTTGTTTTTTCGTGTGTGGCATATTCCTACACGTTGTATCCATTCTGTTCGCTGTCATGTTCTCAATCGCTCTGCTAAGTTTTAAACACCTTCATGGGTGCAGGCTTGAACCTGCAGTGATTTGAAGGCATTTATAATAAGGACATTATGATGAGTGCAGTCGAGCAATCAAAAACGGATGGCAAGGAACACAGCGCTGGTGAAATAAGCCAGGTCGCAAAAGACTTGATGAGCACGCTGGCCGGGCGTGGTGAAGGTGTCGAGCGTTCCCCGGGATTATTGATTACCAATGAAGATGTCCGGCGCATCCATCGTTATGTAAACACTGGCCTTGAGCTGCCTCTGGACCTGGAGCAGATCAAACAGTTGATGGGCAGTTACGATATTAATATTGCCGGGCTCGAGCCCGCCGCCATTCTGGCACTGTATACCCGCATCCGTGATCACGCGGCCACCTGGGCTGAGCTGGAAGACGACATGCGTGCCGTCGGCAGTGATTTGTATATCTTCTCCGAGGGGCTGATCACGACAGTTGACCTCACCATCGACCTCATCAAAAGCCTGGATGTCTGGCGAATAATGAAGCCGGATGACCTGACCCCGGAGCAGGTTGCAAGATTGCCGTCGGTCAAGCTGCCGGACGGCGACCACAAGCAATTGCCGGGGCTGGTGGCGCTGGTCGTTGAACTCGAGAGGCTGATCTCACGGCACAGCGCCAGCACCCTGCGGGTCAAGAAAGGTATATCGCTGTTCAAGGGGCGTCTCAGGGATACGCTGGCGCCCGAGGTGGCGCGCAAGATCAATCTGGCCAACTCGTCTCAGACCAGTGAGGCGATTATAAAACTGACCGAAGATATCAATCGCCTCAATCAGAGAATCGAACAGAAAATTGGCGAGTACGGCGAGTACTCCAAGTACAAGTGGGTGGGGTTCTGGTGGGGCTCTGTCGGCGGTGCCATAACATGGTCTATTTATGGGCCCAAGGCCAATAAGGCGCTGAAGGAAAAAGACAGCCTGGTTGCAGAAAAACAGGCCATTGAGCGGCAACTCAGGCAACTCAACAAGTTTGTAAGCGAACTGCATGCGTTCGAAACAAACATGCAGGACCTCAGAATCCGAATGGACGGCGCAATCAGCAGCGCCAGTAACATTGAAAGCTTGTGGGTGCTGCTCGCGGAGATGGTCGAGTCGTCACGTAACAGTCTTGAAGGGCTGGACGACGGGAAAATTCTGGTGATCTTTGTTTCGCGCTTCAAGAACCTGGTCGGGAACTGGAGCGATATCAGGAAACATTCACTTGATCTGTTAACAGCCTTTAACAAGGTGCTCGAAGAAAGTCGCCGTTGAATTGAATGTTATTACTAATGGAAGAGAGCTCCCCATGACTGTTCATGTACTGGATACACCGTTGCAACTGCCCAAACCCGATCTGACTGTGGTGACTGCCCGACGCACCGAATTGAAACGCAGCGCCGGCACCCTGGGTGAGTTTTACCTGCCGGTTGTACGCGAAGCCTTAAGCAGCCTGATTACAGAGTTGGGTGAGGTCGACAAACAGGCGCTGCACATCATCAGCGCGGTTCCCGGCCTGATGAACAGGGAAGGCCTTCCGGATTTGCTGCAAGCGCTGACTGCGCTGCAAGAGGACAATGAAAGCGGTCGTGCTGACGTCATCGCTCAGGTCGTGGCGGAAATCGACGCCTTGCTGCTGGAGGTCTCCAGCGGTCTGAATGAGCATGCCCAGGCTTTGGATAATGCGCTGCTGAACTGTGCTGCCGTGTCGCTTGGCGATATCGAAGCCCTGATGGCCCCGATCAACGAGGAGGTCGTCCGTATCGATGCCGAGATTACCGCTCTAGAAGCACCGCTGGCCCGGCTGCGCGAAGAAGAGACGACGCTCAACAAGCTGATCAAGGACCTGGAGTCAGTCAATTTCTTCGACACGCTCAAGCCCTTGGTCGACAACCTGAAAAAGCTGGCAGACATCGATCCCAAGAATCCGTTGGTGGGCTCTATCCAGGAGGGTATCGAGGCGATGTCCGCTATCCTCCAAC
This sequence comes from Pseudomonas sp. HP_08, assembly GCF_055284095.1. NCBI lineage: Bacteria > Pseudomonadati > Pseudomonadota > Gammaproteobacteria > Pseudomonadales > Pseudomonadaceae > Pseudomonas > Pseudomonas sp. HP_08. The sequence goes on from NZ_JBTOQC010000020.1 coordinate 47,860, forward strand.
TGTCCAGTGATGCGCTCAAATATGAGCATCTGGTCAGCCGTCGTAAAAGTTCGCAGCAACAAGTCGACGACATCCAGGCCCAGACTCGCGAGTTGCGTTCACTGCGCAACAAAGAGACTGAACACCTCGCCCAGCTCGAACGGGTCCAGGGCATGGAGACGCCCAGAAACGAATACATGCAGGAGCTTGGCAAATTGCGTGAGGCGCTCAAGCGCTTCAACGGCTATGCCTTCACCGGTGAAGACAGCGGGCACAGCGCCGCACGTTTCATCGCAAGTGCCGACATCCTGAGCAATTACATGGACGAACTGCGCAGAGGCTGGCAAAGCTAGACTGCGCACCCTGGCCGATGCATGACAAGGAAGTCGCGCAGCGCCTGCCGGTCCGATTCATCACCCAGATCGGCAGCACGCTGATGATAGTCCTCGGCCAGTGCTCGCAGCAGCGGATGGGCCGCCTTGAGTAACGACTGGCGGCTGACCCGCAAGAAATTCAGATTGCCGCCCGTCAGGGCGGTTTTCAGCCAGGTCAGTGCCTGCTCGGCATGACCCTGTTCGGCCAGCACCGAAGCATGGCTGAACTGACCGCGAAAATCCCCGGCCTCGGCCGAGCGTCGATACCACTCATGGGCCGCCGCGATATCGGGCTGACCCACCAGACCTTCCTCCAGATAACGCCCCAGCAGGTTCATCGATTTGGCATGGCCCTGATGAGCGGCACTGGCATAACACGCCATGGCGCGCCGATGGTCTTGTACAACACCGCGTCCGGTGGCCAGCAGGTTCGCCAGGTTATACAGCCCCCAATCGAAGCCTTGTTCGGCAGCCAGTCGATAATGCTGCGCGGCCTGAACGCTGTCTGGTGCGCAACCCCAGCCATGTTCATGGCAACGGCCCAACATGTTGCGTGCCATCAAATGCCCTTGCTGTGCGGCGATGCCAAACCAGGTCACGGCCAGTGCCGGGTCGCGCTGGATGCCGCTGCCATCAAGCAGAATCTGCCCCAGCAACGCTTGCGCTTCGACGATGCCTTCGCCGGCTGCCGCCAGAATGGCCTGGGCGGCGCGCGCCGGGTTCTCTGCCAGCATGGCGCGCAAGTCGTCGCCGTCGACAGGTTCTTGCCGGGCCAGATTCCAGTTCATGTTCAGACCTCGACCCAGCGGCGCAGCAGGTTGTGATACGTGCCGGTCAATTGCACCAGCGACGGGTGATCCGGCACATCGCGGGCCAGTTGCTGGATGGCACTGTCCATCTCGAACAGCAGGGCACGCTGGCTGTCTTCGCGCACCAGGCTCTGGGTCCAGAAAAACGAGGCAAAGCGTGCGCCGCAGGTCACGGCATTGACCTTGTGCAGGCTGGTGCCGGGGTACAACACCATGTCGCCGGCCGGCAGTTTGACGCTCTGGGTGCCATACGTGTCCTGGATTTCCAGCTCGCCACCGTCGTATTCATCCGGGTCGCTGAAAAACAGCGTGGCCGACAGGTCAGTGCGCACCCGCTCGGCGCGGCCCTTGACCTGGCGCACGGCATTGTCGATGTGGAAACCGAAATTGCCGCCGGCGGTGTAGCAGTTCAGCAATGGCGGGAACACCTTGTGCGGCAAAGCGGCTGACATGAACAGCGGATTGCTCCACAGCCGCTCGATCATCGCCTCGCCGATTTCCTTGGTCAGCGCATGGTCTTCAGGCAACTGCAGATTGTGCTTGGCCTTGGCCGACTGGTAGCCGGCGGTCATCTTGCCGTCGGCCCAATCGGTGTGCTCCAGCGCCTGACGAATGCGCAGAACTTCGTCGCGGGTAAACAAGCCAGGAATGTGCAGGAGCATGGCGCAGCACCGGTGTGGTGGAAGGTGGCGAATGGTAGTGATTCTTATTGAATGTGTACAACCTCAAATCATGGCGTGCATCACGGCGGGTGAAATTTTCGTGATCGGAAATGTAAAAAATGTAAAAAATACGCAAATGTCAGTAATTCTCAATTGCTTATAGAATTTGTTTGCAATATGTTTCGCGTCTTCAATTCTCGGGGGAGGGAATCACGATGTCGCGCCAACAATTACAACTCAGTACCGGTTCACAACGCTCGCTGGCAACGGCGGTCAGTGTCGCCATTGCGGCCATGTCCGCCGCATCCATGGCTCATGCGGCCGAAAGTGCGGAAGAAAAGAGCGTCACCCTGGGCGCCACCAGCATTACCGGCGAGCAGGTCGATACCGCGTACAAGACTGAAGAGTCGGCATCGAAGAAGTACACCGCGCCCCTGCGTGACACACCCAAGAGCGTGACCGTCATCGCCCAGCAGGTGATCCGTGATACTGGCGCGACCTCGCTGACCGATGCCCTGCGCACCACGCCGGGCATCACCTTTGGCGCTGGCGAGGGTGGCAACCCGAATGCCGACCGTCCGATCATTCGCGGCTTCAATGCCGAGAGCGATGTATTCGTCGACGGTATGCGCGATGTGGCCGCCCAGAGCCGCGAGATTTTCAATATCGAATCGGTCGAAGTCAGCAAGGGGCCAGGCTCGGCGTTCACTGGCGCAGGCTCGACCGGCGGCAGCCTGAATCTGATCACCAAGGGTGCCCACCTGGGCAACGCCTATAACGGTGGCTATGCCTTTGGTTCCGACCAGACCCAGCGCTACACCCTGGATCTTAACCAGCAGATCAACGACACCTCGGCCGTTCGCCTGAACCTGATGAAGCACGATGCCAATGTGGCCGGTCGTGACAATGTCGATGTCAGCCGCTGGGGTGTCGCACCCTCGTTCGCCTTCGGCCTGGGCACCGATACCCGGCTCAAGGTCGACTATTATCATCTGGAAACCGACGATATGCCGGATTACGGCATTCCATTGACCCTTAGCACCGGGCGTAGCAAATACGTGGTCGACAAGCCGGTCAGTGTCGACAAGAGCAATTTCTATGGCCTGACCGGTCGCGATTATCGGGAAAGCACCAACGACAGTGGAACTGTGCGCATCGAGCACGATTTCAACGACAACCTGACGCTATCCAACAGTTTGCGTATGTCGCGCTCGACGCTGGACTACATCGTGACCAACCCGGACGACAGCCGTGGCAACGTCGTCAATGGCACGGTATCGCGTTCGGCCAAGAGCCGTAATTCGACCTCCAGCGGCTTCGTCAACCAGACCGATCTGGCGGCAAAATTCGATACCGGCTTGATCAGCCATAGCCTGGTCAGCGGGATCGAGTTCACGTATCAGGACACCCATAACCGTGCCTACAACATCCTCAGCGCTTCGGGTGGCAGTATCGCCAGCCTCTGCTCGGCAGCTCTGATCCGCTCCGGCGACTGCACCAGCCTGTACGATCCGTCTCCCAAGGACGCCTGGAATGGTGTGATCAGCGACAGCGTGGCCTACACCGATACCGATACCAAAACTGCTGCGGCCTACGTGTTCGACACCCTGACCTTCAACGAGCAATGGTCGTTGAACCTGGGATTGCGCTACGACCATTACGACACTCGCTCCAGTGGCTTCGCCGCCGCCCGTGGCACCACGCCTGGCGGTACATTTGACCGGCAGAAAACCACCGAGCTTTGGAACTACCAACTGGGTGTGGTCTACAAACCACTGCCGAACGGCAGTATCTATGCGGCCCTGTCGACATCGAGCAATCCTTCGGGTGAAACCAGTGGTAACGGCGGCCTGGAGCTAGCGCTCAACAACGCTGATCTGGATCCGGAAAAGAACCGTAACTACGAGCTGGGCACAAAGTGGGATTTCTTCGGCGATAACCTGTCGTTGACCGCTGCACTGTTTCGCACCGACAAGACCAATGCGCGGATCACCGACCCTGACAACACGACCTATCAGGCGCTGGACGGCGAGCAGCGTGTGCAAGGTGTCGAGTTCACCTATGCCGGCAATCTGAGCAGCCAGTGGAAAGTCTACGGCGGCTACACCTACATGGAGAGCGAGCTGGTCAAGACCACGCTGGCGGCCGACAAGGGCAACCACATGCCGAGCACGCCGCGTAACAGCTTTAACCTGTGGACCACCTATGAACTGATACCCAGGCTGGTCATCGGTGGCGGCGCGACCTATGTAGGTTCGCGTTTCGGTAATGAAGCCAACTCTGTCGAAGTGCCTTCCTACTGGCGCTATGACGCCATGGCCAGCTATGCGCTGACCAAGAACGTCGACCTGCAACTGAATGTGCAAAACCTGACCGACAAACGCTATTTCGATCAGGTCTTCCAGACGCACTACGCCCATGTGGCGGCAGGTCGTACTGCACTGATGAGCGCCAACTTTCACTTCTAAATCGCTGCATGAACAAAGCCCTGCCTATCAACCTAGGCAGGGCTTTTTTGCGAGATGAGAATTACTAACAGTTAGCGCATAATGCGCACCGCATGTGTCAGCGAGGTGGCGGTGGTGTTCAAGAAAGTCCTGTTTCAACTGCACTGGTTCTTCGGCATTACCGCAGGCCTGGTGCTGGCGCTGATGGGCGTGACCGGTGCGCTGTATTCCTTCGAGGAAGAAATCCTCGATGCGCTCAATCCCCAGGTGCTGCTGGTCGAGAAGCGCGACGCCCCTTTGCCGCCTGCCGAACTGGTCAGCAAACTGCAAAGCGCCACCGGCATGACCGTGGCGATTCTGCGTGTCGAGACCACCAGCAACCGGGTGGCACAGGTCTATTTCCAGCCAAAGCCCGGCGAGCGGCGTGGTCCCAAGCGCAACTTTGATCAGTACACCGGCGAGCTGCGTGGCGACGGCGTCGGTGAGGGCTTCTTTGACTTCGTGCTGAGCCTGCACCGTTTCCTGGCCTCCGGGCAAACCGGCCGGCAGATCACCGGTGCCTGTACGCTGATCCTGTTGTTCTTCTGCCTGTCCGGCCTGTACCTGCGCTGGCCGCGCAAGCAGCTGGACTGGCGCGTGTGGCTGACCCTGGACTGGGCCAAAAAAGGCCGCAGTTTCAACTGGGACCTGCACTCGATCTTCGGCACCTGGTGCCTGCTGGCCTATCTGCTATTCGCCGTCACCGGCCTGATGTGGTCCTACCAATGGTGGAACGACGGCATGAATCGCCTGCTCGGCGATCCGCCACCGGCCGGTGAACAGCGCCGCGCCGGCGGTCCCGGTGGCCAGGGCGGCCCAGGCGGTAAACCTGCGCAGGCGCCGCAACCGCTGGTGGTCGATTACGACGCCGTGTGGGCGAGCATCCGCGACACCGCAGGCCCCGACATTGCCGGCTACAACCTGCGCCTGCCCAATGCCGGCGGGCAACCGGCCACGGTCTTCTACCTGCTCAAGGATTCGCCGCACCCGCGTGCCCTGAACATCATCAACCTCGACCCCGCAACCGGCAAAATCAACTCGGTGGCGCGTTATGCCGACAAGCGTCTGGGCGCGCAGTTGCTGACCAGTAACTATGCCTTGCACGTGGGCAGCTACTTTGGCCTGCCGGGTCGCATCATCATGGCCATTGCTGCGGTGTTGATGCCGCTGTTCTTCATCACCGGCTGGCTGTTGTACCTGGACCGCCGGCGCAAGAAGCGCGAGATCAAAAATGCCCGCAGCGGCCTGGTTGCCGATGGTGCGGCGGGCGCTGACTCCTGGCTGGTGGGCTTTGCCAGCCAGAGCGGCTTTGCCGAACAGCTGGCCTGGCAGACCGCCGGGCAATTGCAGGCCGCAGGCTTGCCGGTGCGTGTGCAGCGGCTGGCCGAGCTGACCGAAAGCGACCTGCAACAAAGCCGCAATGCGGTGTTCGTGATCAGCACCTTCGGTGATGGCGAAGCACCCGACAGCGCCCGTGGTTTCGAGCGCAAGCTGCTCGGCCAGCCGCTGGCGCTTGCGCACCTCAACTATGCGGTGCTGGCCCTGGGCGACCGCCAGTACCAGCACTTCTGCGCCTTTGCCCGGCGCCTGCACGGCTGGCTGGTCGAGCGCGGCGGGCAGTCGCTGTTCGCCCCGATCGAAGTCGACAACGCCGACCCTGCCGCCCTGCAAAACTGGCAGCAGCAACTGGGCCGCGCCACCGGCAGTACACCGACCGGTGCCTGGCAGGCGCCGTCGTTCGAACGCTGGACGCTGAGCCGCCGCGAGCTGCTCAACCCCGGCAGCAGCGGCTCCAAGGTGTTCATGCTCGACCTGGACGCGCCGACTGCCGCCACCTGGCAGGCCGGTGATCTGGTCGAGATTCTGCCGCGCAACAGCGACGTGGTACTGCTGCGCCTGCTCAATGGACTGGGCCTGACCGGCACGGAAAGCGTGACCGTGGACGGTTTGCAGGAAAGCCTGTTGCAGGCGCTGGCCAGCCGGCAATTGCCGCAACATCGGGCGCACCTTGTGGGGCTGCACGCGCAGGCGCTGGTCGATGCGCTGGTGCCGCTGGCGGCGCGTGAGTATTCGATTGCCTCGATCCCGGCGCATGGTTCGCTGCAATTGATCGTGCGTCAGGAAATTCACAGCGATGGCGGCCTGGGTGTTGGCTCCGGCTGGTTGACCGAGTTTCTGCCGGTCGACGATGCCGTCAGCCTGCGCGTGCGCCGCAACAGCGGCTTCCACCTGCCGGCCGAGCCGGTGCCGCTGATTTTGCTGGGTAACGGCACGGGGTTGGCGGGGCTGCGCAGCTTGCTTCAGAAACGTATCCAGCAGGGCCAGACCCGTAACTGGCTGCTGTTCGGTGAGCGCAACCGGGCGCATGACTTCTATTGCGGCGATGAGCTGCAAGGCTGGCTGGACAACGGCCAGCTCAGCCGCCTGGACCTTGCATTCTCGCGGGATCAGGAGAGCAAGGTGTACGTCCAGGACAGGTTGCATGAAGCCGGTGACGAGTTGAAGGCGTGGCTGGCCGACGGTGCCGCAATCTACATCTGCGGCAGCCTGCAAGGCATGGCCGCAGGCGTCGATCAGGTACTTGCCCAACTGCTCGGCGAACAGGCCGTGAGCGACCTGATCGAACAAGGCCGCTACAAACGCGACGTCTATTAACGCTGCACACATCACCCCCGTAGGAGCGCGCTTGCCCGCGACCGGCTGCGTTAGCAGTCGTAAATTTGTGGCGTTTACACAACTTTGCGAGCGCTAGCGCACTCGGTCGCGGGACAAGCGCGCTCCTACAAGGGCCTGCGCCGATCTTTAAAACTCGTAGCTGGCGCCAGCTCCCGCGTACCACGAGCGGCCCGGTGCCGATTCGTAGTACCGGCCGTTGCCGTCGCCGACGATCACCGAGCCTACGTATTGGCGGTCGGCCAGGTGCGACCTGATCGAACAAGGCCGCTACAAACGCGACGTCTATTAACGCTGCACACATCACCCCCCCCGTAGGAGCGCGCTTGGTCTGGGCCGCATACGGACGACCGAGTGCGCTAGCGCTCGCAAAATATCGGAAACGCCGAAAATTTACGACTGCTAACGCAGCCGGTCGCGGGACAAGCGCGCTCCTACAAGGGCCTGCGCCGATCTTTAAAACTCGTAGCTGGCGCCAGCGCCCGCGTACCACGAGCGGCCCGGTGCCGATTCGTAGTAGCGGCCGTTGCCGTCGCCGACGATCACCGAGCCTACGTATTGGCGGTCGGCCAGGTTGTCCAGGCGTACCAACTGGTGAAAGGTCCAGGGCCCGACATGCTGTTCCAGGCGGGTGCGCCAGTTGAACACCGCATAGCTGGGCGCGGCCTTGCTCTGGTTGCTGTCTTCGACATAGACCTTGCTGCGGTACTGGCCTTCGAGGCCCATGCTGATGCCTTGCACCGGCTTCCACACCAGTTCGCCGAACAGGCTGCTGCCGGGCACGCCGGGCAGGTGGTTGCCTTTTTCGATGGTCTGGCCGCTGGCGGTGAAATCCTGGTCATAGGTCGCTTGCAGGCGGGTGTAGGCCAGCGTGGCTTCCCACTGTTCGCTCAGTTGGGTCTGCACGCCCAGTTCAAAGCCGCGACGCAAGGTCTTGCCGGCGTTCTGGTAGCTGGTGCGGCCGTCGGTGGCGCTGCTCACGACGATTTCGTCATCGGTACGGATTTCGAAGATCGCAGCGTTGATGCGGGTATTGCCCGCGACCTTGGCTTTGAGGCCGATTTCGTACTGGGTGCTGGTGGCCGGCGACAGGCCGAAGTTGAAGCCTTCGATGGCGCCCGGTGCATAGGCCATCTCCGCCTGGGTCGGCGTCTCGAAGCCCTTGCCGGCGCTGATATAGCCGTTGAGTTCCGGGGTAAAGGCGTACATCACCGACAGTGACGGGGTGTTGCGCTGGTATTTCTTCGAGCCGCTGGAATCGCCGTTGCTCAGGTAGCGGTCATCGACGTCCATGTCCATGGTGCTGTGGCGGATGCCTGCGTCGAAGGTCCATTTGTCGAGAATCCAGCGCGCCTGCACATAAGGATCGAGGCTGGTTGCGGTGTCGATCTCGTCACGGCGCAGTTCGCCCTTGACGCCCAGTTGGGTGCCGCTGAAGTTCTGAAAGCCGCGGCGGTCGTCACGGCTGCGGTCGTAATCGATACCCGTGGTGACGGTCAACTGGCCGGGCACGCCGTGGATCGGCTGGATCCAGCGCAAGGTGCCGCCATGAAACTCGCGGTCGAAGTCGACCACGCCACCGCCACGCTGACTGTTGGACGCCACGGTGCGCGGAATCGACAGGTACTGCACCACGCTGCGCTGGCCGGCATACAGGTTGAACTGCAAGGTCGCGTCGCCCACGCTGCGCTCGTAGTTCATGCCCACTTGCTGGTGGTCGATGCTCTTGCGGGTGTTGTAGGTCTCGGCCACCGCAGCCACCGAGCGCGGGTCGTTTTTATAGCCTTCCCAAGTCTGGCCCAGTGGGTCCTGGGTGCCGTTCTGCTCCAGGCTGCTGTAGGTCAGCGCCAGGCGGCTGTCTTCGTCGGGTTTGACATGCACCTTGGCAAAGGTCTGGTCGCGTCGCGCGCTGCTGTGGTCGCGGTAGCCATCGGTGTCCATGCGCGAGGCATCGACGATAAAGCCCGCCTTGTCGTTGCCGCCTTCGGCCGACAGGTGATTCTTGCGAAAGCCGTCGCTGCCGAAGGTGGTGTCGGCGCCGACTTTGCCGGGGCCCTGGCCGTCGCGGGTGAACATCTGGATCACGCCGCCGGCATTGCTGCCATAAATGGTCGAAGTCGGGCCGCGCAGCACTTCGATGCGGTCGGCCACATCCAGATTCAGCGTGGCCGCCTGGCCCTGGCCGTCCGGGGTGCTGGCCGGAATGCCGTCGCTGAGCAATTTCAGGCCACGAATACCGAACGCCGAACGCGCGCCGTAGCCGCGTGAAGAAATCTGCAAGTCCTGCGCGTAGTTCTGGCGGTTCTGCACCACCAGCCCCGGCACGCGCGGCAACACTTCGGACAGGTTGACGCCCAACTGGCCGTCGTTGATCTGCTGCAGTTGCACGGTGTCGACCGAGAACGGCAGATCGAAGCCGGACACCGGGGCATAACTGCCGGTGATCACCAGCGGGGTGAGGATTTCGTAGGATGTAGCGGTGCTGTCATCGGCCTGGGCCAATGCACTGACACCCAGCCCCAGAACCAGTGCGTGGATGTGCAAGGCAAGGGTGCTGGGGGCAAGTCGATAAGACATGCAAACCTCTCAAAATGAACGAAAGCACAGGCGCCAGGGCGCGCCGATCGGGGCGGGTAGTTAAAAGCTGTAACTGAAGACCATAGACGGTTCAGAAGGTGCGCATCAGCGATAGGGCAATGTGTTACCGCTGATGGGCCAAAGCAGAGTTGCCCGCCCCGAAGGGCGGGCAAAGAAGGGGCTACGGCAGGGCGTAGGCCACGACGTAATCGCCGCGTTGCGTCGCCTGGCGGGCGCCGCCGGCGGTGATCACCACGTATTGCTTGCCGGTTTTCGGCGAAACATAGGTCATCGGGCCGCCCTGGCTGCCGACGGGCAGGCGGGATTTCCAGACTTCTTCACCGTTGGCGCTGTTGAACGCGCGCAGGTAGAAGTCCTGGGTTCCGGCGATGAAGATCAGGCCGCCCTGGGTCGACAGGGTGCCGCCCAGCGTTGGAAGGCCGATATTGATCGGCAGGCCCATGGCGATGCCGAGGGGACCGGTGTCTTCAACCGTACCGACCGGCACTTGCCAGGCGATCTTCTGGGTCTTCATGTCGATGGCGGTCAGGGTGCCGAACGGCGGCGCCTGGCATGGAATGCCGGCAATCGACAGGAAGCGGTTCTTGTTCACCGCATACGGCGTGCCCTTGAGCGGTACGGCGCCCATGCCGGTGTTGATCGCCTCACCACCGCCTGCGGCCTGGCCCTTGTTCTGCGAAGGGATCATCTCGATCCACAAGCCCAGGCGCATGTCGTTGACGAAGATGAAACCGTGCACCGGGTCGGTCGACAGACCACCCCAGTTCAGGCCGCCCAAGGATCCCGGGAAGCTCAGCGAACGGTCAGTGCCGGGCGGGGTGTACAGGCCGTCGTAGCGCATTTTCTTGAAGTCGATGCGGCACAGCAGCTGGTCGAACGGGGTGGCGCCCCACATGTCCGACTCGGTCAGTTGCCCTGCACCGATCTGCGGCATGCCCACCGATTTTGGCTGGGTCGGCGAGTACGGCTCGTCAGGAATGTTGCCGGCCTTGACCGCAACGTCTTCAACCTTGGTCAGCGGCTTGCCGGTGGCACGGTCGAGTACATAGATCTGCCCGGCCTTGGTGCCGATCACCAGCGCCGGGACCGATTGGCCGTCTGCCTTGGTGAAGTCGATCAGGCTCGGCTGCATCGGCAGGTCGAAGTCCCACAGGTCATTATGTACCGTCTGGTACACCCACTTTTCTGCACCGGTGCTGGCGTCCAGCGCCAGGACCGAAGCGCCGTAGGTGTGATCCAGCTTGCTGCGCTCGACACCATAAATGTCGGTCGACGAGCTGCCCATCGGCAGGAAAACGGTGTTCATCGCCGGGTCGTAAGACATCGGCGCCCAGCTGTTCGGCGTGCTGCGCACATAGGTCTTGCCGTCTGCCGGGGTGTTGCGGTCTTCTGGGTTGCCCGGGTCGAATGCCCAGCGCATTTGTCCGGTGACCACATCAAAACCACGAATCACGCCGCCTGGCATGTCGGTCTGGACGTTATCGGCGACACGGCCGCCGACCACGACGGTGGTGCCGGCCATCAGTGGCGCGGACGACAGCTGGTAGTGCGAGTCCGGCACGTTACCGAGGCCGGCTTTCAGGTCGACCTGGCCGTTGGTGCCGAAGCCTTCGCAGAACGCGCCGGTGTCGGCATCGACTGCGATCAGGCGTGCATCGATGGTGTTGGTCAGCAGGCGACGCTGGCAGTTACCGCCCGCGGCGACATTGACGGCGGTGACCGGCGAGCTGCCTGGCTGGGCAGGCGCTGCAATCGGTGCGGTGGCGTCGAAATAGGCCAGGCCCCGGCAGCGTTGCCACACGGCGGACTGCGCGTTGATTTCGTTCTTCCACAGCTCTTTGCCGGTGTCGGCGTCCAGCGCGATGATGTTGTTGTGCGGGGTGCAGATGAACACCTTGCTGCCGATTTGCAGCGGGGTCAGCTGGTCTTCGGCACCGTTGCCGTTGCTGACCGCGACATCACCGGTGTGGTAAGTCCAGGCCACTTTGAGCTTGTCGACGTTGCCACGGTTGATCTGGTCCAGCGCGGCAAAACGGCTGCCACCTTCGGTATTACCGTAGTGCGCCCAGTCTTTCTGCGCGTTGGCCGGGTCCACTGGCGTCAGGCCGGGACCGGCGCCGGTCGGGGCGACGCTTGGGTGCGCTACGAACATGTTGCCGACCGCAATGACCAGCCCGATTGCCAGAACACCGGCCAGGCCATACGGCGCCTTGCTCGGTGCAGCACCGCTGGCGCGGGCCAGCAGCGGATAGACCAGCAGCACGGCCAGGCCCATGGCACTGAACATGAACAGGCGCGAGAACAGCGGCCAGAATTTCAGGCCGACATCGGCCAAAGCCCAGACGACGGTGCCCAGCAGGAAGGCGCCGAACAGCCAGGCACCGGCGGTGCGGCGTGCCGCGATCAAGCCACCGGAGGCGGCCATGACCAGGCCGCCGATGAGGAAATACCAGCTACCGCCCACACTCACCAACCGGAAACCGTTGGCAGCCAGGACCAGGCCAAGCAGAACAAAAATGATCCCCAGGCCCAGCAGGATGAACCTGGCGACCCCGGAAAGTGGTTGTCGATGTGTCATTTTGAAGCACCCGTTTTGGAATCGGGCGATTATAAACCCAAGAATTAACTGTTTGGTTAATTCTTTCATCCAGCGACATCCCCCCCGTAGGAGCGCGCTTGCCCGCGACCGGCTGCGCTAGCAGTCGTAAATTTTCAGCGTTTCATAGCTTTCTGCGAGCGCTAACGCACTCGGTCGCCGGCAAGCGGGCTCCTACGGGTTGCGATCAGGCTGCGACAAACTGCTATCCCGCGTAAGAGCGCGCTTGCCCTAGGCGGCATACCGACGACCGGCTGCGCTAGCAGTCGTAAATTTTCAGCGTCTCATAAATTTCTGCGAGCGCTAGCGCACTCGGTCGCCGGCAAGCGGGCTCCTACGGGTTGCGATTAGGTCGCGACAAACTGCTATCCCCAGAAGGAGCGCGCTTGCCCTGGGCGGCATACCGACGACCGGCTGCGCTAGCAGTCGTAAATTTTCAGCGTTTCATAAATTTCTGCGAGCGCTAGCGCACTCGGTCGCCGGCAAGCGGGCTCCTACAGGTGCGATCAGGCTGCGACAAACTGCTATCCCGCGTAAGAGCGCGCTTGCCCTGGGCGGCATACCGACGACCGGCTGCGCTAGCAGTCGTAAAATTTCAGCGTTTCATAGATTTCTGCGAGCGCTAGCGCACTCGGTCGCCGGCAAGCGGGCTCCTACAGGTGCGATCAGGCCGTGACAAACTGCTATCCCGCGTAAGAGCGCGCTTGCCCTGGGCGGCATACCGACGACCGGCTGCGCTAGCAGTCGTAAATTTTCAGCGTCTCATAAATTTCTGCGAGCGCTGGCGCACTCGGTCGCCGGCAAGCGGGCTCCTACGGGTTGCGATCAGGCTGCGACAAACTGCTCCGCGTAATGACACGCCACTTGCCGCCGGTCGACCTCGCGCAGCGCCGGGACTTCACTGGCGCAGCGGGCGGTCGCGTACGGGCAGCGCTTGTGAAACGCGCAGCCGCTTGGCGGGTCGAGCGGGTTGGGCAGTTCGCCGACGATCTTGATCTTCGGTTTCAGCGGGTCGGGATGAATGGTCGGCGTGGCCGACAGCAGCGCCTGGGTATACGGGTGCAGCGGCCGTTCGTAGATGGCGTCCTTGGGGCCCATTTCCGCCGGGCGGCCGAGGTACATCACCAGCACCGTGTCGGCAACATGACGCACCACCGACAGGTTGTGCGAGATGAACACATAAGCGGTGTTGAACTGTTGTTGCAGGTCCATGAACAGGTTCAGCACCTGCGCCTGAATCGACACGTCCAGCGCCGAGGTCGGTTCATCGGCCACCAGCACCTTGGGCTGCAGCATCATGGCGCGGGCCAGGGCGATGCGCTGGCGCTGGCCACCGGAGAACATGTGCGGGTAGCGATGGTAATGCTCGGGGCGCAGGCCCACCTGGCTCATCATCGCCTGGACCTTTTCACGCCGTTCGGCGCGGCTCAGGTCGGTGTTGATCAGCAGCGGCTCGCCGAGTTGATCGCCGATCTTCTGCCGTGGGTTGAGCGAGGCGTACGGGCTCTGGAACACCATCTGCACATCCTTGCGCAGTTGCTTGCGCTCGGCCTTGCTGGCGCCTTTGACTTCCTGGCCGGCAATCTGCAACGAGCCCGACGACGGTTCTTCGATCAGGGTCAGCGCCCGCGCCAGGGTGGATTTGCCGCAGCCGGACTCACCGACCACCGCCAGGGTCTTGCCGGCCTCCAGTTCGAACGACACGCCATTGAGGGCGCGCACCGTGGCGTGGCCCTTGAACAGGCCACGAGAGACTTCATAGTGACGGGTCAGGTCGCGGGCAGTCAGTACGACGCTCATTACGCCACCTCCTGATTCAAGGGATAGAAACAGCGCGCCAGGCTATGCGCCTTGGGGTCCAGCCCCGGTCGCTGGGTGTGGCAGTTGTCGCGTACATACGGGCAGCGCGGCGACAGCAGGCAGCCGGCCGGGCGGTCGTAACGGCCCGGCACCATGCCTGGCAATGTCGCCAGCCGCTCGGCGCCCATGCTGTGTTCCGGAATCGCCGCCAGCAGCGCTTCGCTGTACGGGTGCGCCGGAACCTCGAACAGGCCCGGCACCTGGCCGATTTCCACCGCCTGGCCTGCGTACATCACACAGACCCGCTGCGCGGTTTCGGCGACTACGGCCAGGTCGTGGGTGATCAGCACCAGCGCCATGTCCTGCTCTTTTTGCAGGCTCAGCAGCAGCTCCATGATCTGTGCCTGAATGGTCACGTCCAGCGCCGTGGTCGGTTCGTCGGCGATCAGCAGCTTGGGTTCGCCGGCAATCGCCATGGCAATCGCCACGCGCTGGCTCATGCCGCCCGACAGTTGATGCGGGTAAGCGTCCAGGCGTTGCGCGGCACCGGGGATCTCGACCTTTTCCAGCAGCTCCAGCGCACGCTGCCGCGCGGCCTTGCCAGACAGGCCAAGGTGCTGGCGCAGCACCTCGATGATTTGAAAGCCGACGGTGTAGCTGGGGTTCAGCGCGGTCATCGGGTCCTGGAAGACCATCGCCATATCCTTACCGATGATCCTGCGCCGCTGGCGGGCGTTGAGCTTGAGCAGGTCATGACCGTCGAAGTTCAGCGCATCGGCCTTGATGACGCCGGGATGATCGATCAGGCCCATCAGCGCCATCATGGTCACCGATTTGCCGGAGCCGGACTCGCCGACAATCGCCAGCACCTCGCCTGTATCGACGCTCAACGACAGGCCGTCGACCACCGGCACCGCCTTTTCGTCGCCGAAGCGCACCGAGAGATTACGGATTTCAAGCAATGACATGTGAATCTCCTCAGGCGGCGTTCTTGAGTTTCGGGTCTAGCGCATCGCGCAGGCCGTCGCCCATCAGGTTGATTGCCAGCACGCTGAGCAAAATGGTCAGGCCGGGCAGGCTCACCACCCACCAGGCGCGTTCGATGTAGTCGCGCGCCGAGGCGAGCATGGTGCCCCACTCAGGCGTCGGCGGTTGCACGCCCAGACCCAGAAAGCCCAGGGCGGCGGCATCGAGAATCGCCGAAGAAAAACTCAAGGTCGCCTGCACGATCAGCGGCGCCATGCAGTTGGGCAGCACGGTGATGAACATCAGGCGGGGCAAGGTGGCGCCGGCCAGCCTGGCGGCGGTCACATAATCGCGGTTCAGCTCGCCCATCACCGCAGCGCGGGTCAGGCGCACATAGGAGGGCAACGACACGATGGCGATGGCAATCACCGTGTTGATCAGGCCAGGGCCGAGGATCGCGACGATGGCCACGGCCAGCAGCAGCGAGGGCAGGGCCAGCATGATGTCCATCAGGCGCATCACCGAGGGGCCGAGAAAACGCGGGAAAAAGCCGGCCAACAGGCCCAGCAGAATGCCCGGAATCAACGACATGACCACCGACGACAAGCCGATCAGCAACGACAGCCGTGAGCCATGAATCAGCCGCGACAGCAGGTCACGGCCCAGTTCGTCGGTGCCGAGGATGAACTGCCACTGGCCGCCTTCGAGCCAGGCCGGCGGGGTCAGCAGAAAGTCGCGGTATTGCTCGCTGGGGTCATGCGGTGCGACCCACGGCGCGAACAGCGCGCAGAAGACGATGACGATCATGAACAGCAGGCCGGCAACCGCGCCTTTGTTTTTCGCAAAGGCTTGCCAGAATTCTTTGAAGGGCGACGGATAAAGCAGGCTTTGATCGACTGCTACCGCAGGAGTGTTATCGCTCATGGGAATGATCTCAGCGCTGATGACGGATGCGTGGGTTGGCAAGGCCGTAGAGGATGTCCACCACGAAATTGACCAGGATCACCAGACAGGCGATCAGCAGAATGCCGTTTTGCACCACCGGGTAATCCCGGGCGCCGATGGCCTCGATCAGCCATTTGCCGATGCCCGGCCAGGAGAAGATCGTCTCGGTCAGCACCGCACCGGCCAGCAGCGCGCCGACCTGCAGGCCGAACACGGTCAGCACCGGAATCAGCGCATTGCGCAGGCCGTGCACGAATACCACTCGTGCCGGCGAAAGGCCCTTGGCCCGGGCGGTGCGCACGTAATCCTCACGCAGCACTTCGAGCATCGATGAACGGGTCATGCGCGCAATCACCGCCAGCGGAATGGTGCCCAGCACGATGGCCGGCAAAATCAGGTGATGCAGGGCATCGAGAAACGCGCCTTGCTCGTCGCTGAGCAGGGTGTCGATCAGCATGAAGCCGGTGACCGGCGGGATGTCGTACAGCAGGTCGATGCGCCCCGACACCGGCGTCCAGCCCAGCGTCACCGAGAAGAACATGATCAGGATCAGGCCCCACCAGAAGATCGGCATCGAATAACCGGCCAGCGAAATGCCCATCACCCCGTGATCGAACAATGACCCTCGCTTGAGCGCCGCCGTGACCCCGGCCAGCAAGCCCAGCACGCCGGCAAACACCAGCGCCGCCAGTGACAGCTCGACGGTGGCCGGGAACAGCGACAGAAACTCGTGCCAGACGCTTTCGCGGGTGCGCAGCGATTCACCGAGATCGCCCTGGGCAAGCTTGCCGATGTAATCCAGGTACTGCTCGTACAAGGGCTTGTTCAGGCCCAGGCGCTCCATGGCCTGGGCGTGCATTTCCGGGTCGACCCGGCGCTCGCCCATCATCACTTCGACCGGGTCGCCCGGAATCAGGCGAATCAGCGCGAAGGTCAACAGGGTAATGCCGAAGAAGGTGGGGATCAGTAACCCCACCCGGCGGGCAATAAAACTCAACATTGTGTGGTGGTCCTCAATCGGCCGGTCAGGCTTGGCACCTTGCCCTTGTGGGGTGTGGCGCTGTTTTTTTTACTTCACGCTCGTGGTCGAGAAGTTGTTATTGATCAACGGGCTGACATGAAAGCCCTCGACGTTGTGGCGCCGTGCAATGAACAGTTTGGGATAAGCCAGGCTGATCCAGGGTCGTTCCTGGATGAACACCTGCTGGGCCTGCTTATAGAGGGCCGCCCGAGTCGCAGGTTCGGTGGTGCCTCGTGCCTGGGTGATCGCCGCGTCGAAGGCGGTGTTGCACCAGCGCGCATAGTTTTCGCCGTTGCGCGCCGCCTCGCAACCCAGGTTGGGGGTCAGGAAATTGTCCGGGTCGCCGTTGTCGCCCGCCCAGCCGGCAAACACCATGTCGTGCTCGCCGGCCTTGGCGCGCCGCAGCATCTCGGCCCACTCCATGACGCGAATATCCACCTTCAGGCCGATTCTGGCCAGATCTGCCTGCAACATCTGCGCCCCAAGCAGCGGATTGGGGTTGGTCACGCCGCCGCCATTGCGGGTAAACAGGGTCAATACCTGGCCTTCGGGCACGCCGGCCTGCTTGATCAGCGCGCGCGCCTGTTCAAGGTCGCGGGCCGGGTTTTGCAGGGCCGGGTCGTAGCCGATCAGGGTTGGCGGGTAAGGTCCGACGCCTTCTGTAGCCTTGTTGTCACCAAACAGCGCCTTGAGATACGCCGGCTTGTCGAACGCCAGATTGATCGCCTGGCGCACCCGCACATCGCTCAGGTACGGCTTGCGGGTATTGAGCGCCACATAGCTGGTCATCAAGCCTTCCAGTTCGTCGATGGCCAGTTGTGGATCGGCCTTGACCACCTCGATATCGTCGGGCTTGGGGTACAGCGCCACCTGGCATTCATTGGCCTTGAGCTTTTGCAGGCGGGTGTTGCTGTCCAGGGTGATGGCAAAGATCAGCGTTTCGCTGGGCGGCGGGCCTTTCCAGTAGTCCGTGTTGGCCTTGAAGCGCACCTGGGCGTCCTTGGCGTAGCGGGTGAGGATAAAGGGCCCGGTGCCCACCGGTTTGCTGTTGAGCCATTCGGTCTTGCCGGCTTTCAACAACTGATCAGCGTATTCAGCCGAGTAGATCGAGGTGAAGGGCATGGCCAGGTCGCGCAGAAAAGGCGCTTCGGCCCGCGACAGGTTGAAGCGCACGGTGTAGTCGTCGAGTTTCTCGACGCTGCTCAGTAACTGGCGAAACCCCATGCTTTCGAAATACGGGAAGCCGACCCCTGACAGCGCGTGCCAGGGATGAGTAGGGTCGAGCTGGCGCTCAAAGCTCCACAGCACATCATCGGCGTTCATCGCCCGGCTAGGCGTGAAGTCCGCTGTGGTCTGGAACTTGACCCCGCGCCGTAGATAAAAGGTGTAGTGCATACCGTCGGCGCTGATTTCCCAGCGCTCTGCCAGGCCCGGCACCGGGTCGGTGGTGCCCGGCGTGAAGGCGACCAGTCGTTCCAGCAGCGTCTCGGCCGAAGCATCGGCACTGACCGCCGTGGTGTATTGCACGATATCGAAGCCTTCGGGGCTGGCCTCGGTGCACACCACCAGCGGTTTAGCCGCTGCCGCCGCGCTGGCACACAGTAAGGCCCATGCCAGCGGCCAGTGCAGATACGTCGGTTTCAAGGGTGGTGCTCCTGCCAGGGGCTCAGTCGGCAACGCTGACGCCGGAAAAGTTATTGCGCCCAAACGGGCTGACCTTGAAGCCTTCGACAGTGGCCCGCAAAGGCTGACTGACCGTCGAGTGGGCAATCGGGGTGATCGGCACCTGTTGCTTGAGATAACGCTGCGCCTGCTGATACAGCTCGGTGCGCTGGCCTTTGTCGGTGGTGGCAATCGCCGCCTTTATCAGGCGGTCGTACTGCTCATCGCACCACATCGAATAATTGTTGCCGCCAATCGCCGCACAGCTGTAAAGCGTGCCGAGCCAGTTGTCCGGGTCACCGTTGTCGCCGGTCCAGCCGATCAGCGAGATATCGTGTTCGCCGTTCTTGCTGCGTTTGAGGTACTCGCCCCATTCGTAGCTGACGATCCGTACCTTCAGGCCGACCCTGGCCCAGTCGGCCTGGAGCATTTCGGCCATCAGCCGGGCATTGGGGTTGTACGGGCGCTGCACCGGCATGGCCCACAGGTTCAACTCGGTTCCTTCCTTGACCCCGGCGGCGCGCAGCAGTTCGCGGGCCTTGTCGGGATCGAAGGGCGCGTCCTTGATGCTGGTGTCGTAAGACCACTGGCTGGGCGGCATGGCATTGACGGCCAGTTGGCCGGCGCCCTGATACACCGCATCGATGATCGCCTGCTTGTTGACCGCCATGTCCAGCGCCTGACGCACTTGCAGGTTGTCCAGTGGCGCGTGGCGCACGTTGTAGCTGATGTAGCCGAGGTTATAGCCGGGGATTTCGATGACTTTCAGTTGCGGGTCGGCTTTCAGGGCCGGAACCTCGGCGGGACGCGGGTGCAACGTTACCTGGCACTCGTTCTTGCGCAGCTTTTGCAGGCGCACCGAGGCGTCGGTGTTGATCGAGAAGATCAACTGGTCGAGCTTGACCTGTTCCGGCGCCCAGTAATCGGGGTTGCCCTTGTAGCGAATCTGCGCGTCTTTCTGGTAGCGCTGGAAGATGAACGGCCCGGTGCCTATCGGCTGCTGGTTGATGTCGCGCGGCTTGCCGCTGGCCATCAACTGCTCGGCGTATTCGGCTGAAATGATCGAGGCAAAGCTCATCGCCAGGTTCTGGATAAAGGCCGCGTCCACCGTATTGAGGGTGAAGACCACGGTCAGCGGGCCGGTTTTCTCGACCGAGCGGATTTTCTTGTCCATGCCCATGCCGGTGAAATACGGGAATTCGGCGGGGTAGGCGACCCGGAACGGATGATCGGCCTTGAGCATGCGGTTGAAGGTGAACACCACGTCGTCGGCATTGAAGGCGCGGCTGGGGGTAAACGCCTTGTTGCTGTGGAACTTCACCCCTTCACGCAAATGAAAGGTATAGACCAGGCCGTCTGCCGAAACATCCCACGAGGTCGCCAGCGCCGGAACGGCCACGGTGCCGCCCGGTTCGAACTCGGTCAGGCGGTTATAGATCGGTTGTGCGGCATCGTTGTCGGTGGCCGAGGTGTATTGCGCGGTATCGAAGCCCGAGGGGCTGGCCTCGGAGCAGAACACCAGGCTGTTGGCGGCGTGGACGGCGGGAGCGCCGGCCAGCAGGGCCAGGCTGATGAATGAGGTCGTTGCGAGCGATCGGTACATGGTTTTCCTTATTATTCTGGGCGCGCAACGAGCCGGGTAAGGCGCGGCGCCATGGGCTGGGTAATCCGGGCTTGTGGCCTGGGTGCGACAGCCGACAACAATAGGTCGGTCAAAGCCTGCGGTATGTCGGTCCGGAGTCTTCAAATGCTGTAGGAATGCTCCTTGGCAAGGCGGCACCGTTATTCGCGGCGCCGCCTGCGGGGGTTACTTCACGCCGACGCCATAGAAGGAGTTCAGGCCCAGCGGGCTGATCTTGAAGTCCTCTACCGTGCTGCGCATCGGCTGGTAAACCGTCGAGTGCGCGATAGGGGTCAGCGGCAGGGCGTCCTTGAGCAGGTGCTGCGCCTGTTTATACAGTTCGGTGCGCTTGGCCTGGTCCGGGTTGGACTTGGCTTGCTTGATCAACGTGTCGAAGGCCGGGTCGCACCATTTCGAATAGTTGTTGCCGTTGACCGCATCGCAGCCAAACAGCGTGCCGAGCCAGTTGTCCGGGTCACCGTTGTCGCCGCTCCAGCCGATCAGCATGGCGCCGTTCTCGCCGGCCTTGGCGCGCTTGAGGTATTCGCCCCATTCATAACTGACGATTTTTGCGTTGATGCCGATCTTTTTCCAGTCGGCCTGGATCAGCTCGGCCATCAGCCGCGCATTGGGGTTGTACGGCCGCTGCACGGGCATCGCCCACAGGGTGATTTCAGTGCCTTCCTTGATGCCGGCTTCCTTGAGCAGGGCGCGGGCCTTGTCGAGGTCGAAAGGTACGTCCTTGATGGTGTCGTCATAAGACCACTGGGTCGGCGGCATGGCGTTGACCGCCAGCTGACCTGCGCCCTGATACACCGCGCTGATGATCGCCGGCTTGTTGACCGCCATGTCCAGCGCCTGGCGCACTTTCAACTGTGCCAGCGGGTTGGGCGCGTCGCTGCCCTTGATCTTGTCCATGACGTTGTAGGCGATATAGCCGAGGTTGAAACCGGCCTGCTCGGGCATTTTCAGGTTCTTGTCGGCCTTGAGCGACTCCAGGTCGGCCGGGCGCGGGTAGGCAGTGATCTGGCATTCGTCGCGCTTGAGCTTTTGCATGCGCACCGACGGGTCGGTGGTGATGGCGAAGATCAGGTTATCGACCCGCACATCGCCAGGTGCCCAGTACTCCTTGTTGCCGGTGTAACGGATGTTGGAGTCTTTCTGGTAGCTCTTGAACACGAACGGCCCGGTGCCGACCGGCTTCTGGTTGATGTCGGCAGGCTTGCCCTGCTTGAGCAACTGGTCGGCGTACTCGGCCGACAGAATCGAGGCAAAGCTCATGGCGATGTTCTGGATGAACGCCGCGTCGACCGTGGCCAGGGTGAACTTCACCGTGTAGTCATCAAGCTTCTCGATCTGCTTGATGTTGGTGTCCATCGCCATGTCGGTGAAGTACGGAAACTCGGTGGGGTAGGCTTTGCGGAACGGCTGGTCCTTGTCGATCATGCGATTGAAGGTGAACAGCACGTCGTCGGCGTTGAAGTTGCGGCTGGGCTTGAACCATGGCGTGGTGTGAAACTTCACGCCCTCGCGCAGGTGAAAGGTGTAGGTCAGCAAGTCCGGGGCAATGTCCCAGCGGGTTGCCAGGCCCGGCACCACGGCGGTGCTGCCACGTTCGAACTGGGTCAGCCGGTTGTAAATGGCCTCGGCCCCGGCATCGAAGTCGGTCCCGGCCACGTACTGGGCCGAGTCAAAACCTGCGGGGCTCGCTTCGGAGCAGTACACCAGGTTAGCCGCCTGAGCAAACGGCGCGCCGGCCAGCAGACCTGCACCGAGAAAAAACGGAATGACCGCGTGTTTGAGCATGGTGGCCTCAATTGTTGTCATTTTTAGGGGAATGACCGGCCTTGTGGGCCGATCGAGAGGGGCTTTATGCAGGGTATATACCCAAAGTGGCCAACCGGCCTCAGAGAGAGGCCAGTTTGTAAGGAGGTCGTACAAGAATGTCGCAAAGTTATACGAAATCGCGGAAGTTGAACGTTTGCTAAGGCTTTTTGCCATTAGTTTTTCAGGAGTTGTAGGACAATCGCGGGCGCTCCCTGCACCCCATTGGGGCCACAAGTGTTACTTGCCCGTGCCTGAAGCACACACACCTACTGGCCGCGTCCACCACAGGCTATTTATTCAGGCTCACCCCATAAAACGGCGTCAGACCAAACGGGCTGATCTTGAAGTCCTGGACCTCTTTGCGCATCGGCTGGAACACTTTGGAGTTGGCGATCGGGGTGATCGGCACCTGGCTCTTGAGAATCTGCTGGGCCTGTTTGTACAGCGTGATGCGTTCATCCTGCGAGGCGGCTACTTTGGCCTGTTGCACCAGCTTGTCGTAGGCCGGGTCGCACCATTTGGCGTAGTTGCTGCCCTTGACCGCCGCGCAGCTGTACAGCACGCCGAGCCAGTTGTCCGGGTCGCCGTTGTCGCCGGTCCAGCCGTAGATCATGGCGTCATGTTCGCCGGCCTTGGCGCGCTTGATGTACTCGCCCCATTCATAACTGACGATGTTGGCCTTGATGCCGATCTTGTCCCAGTCGGCCTGGATCATCTGCGCCGACAGCCGGGCATTGGGGTTGGAGGCGCGTTGAACGGTCATCGCCCACAGGTTGATCACTGTGCCCGGCGCAATACCGGCTTCCTTGAGCAACTGGCGGGCTTTTTCCGGGTCGTGCGGGGCGTCCTTGATCGTCGGGTCGAAACCCCACTGGCCCGGTGGCAGGGCGTTCTCGGCCAGTTGCCCGGCGCTGCGGTACACCGCCTTGATGATCGCCGGCTTGTCGATGGCCATGTCCAGCGCCTGGCGCACTTTCAGTTGGTCCAGCGGCGGGTGGGTCACGTTATAGGCCAGAAAGCCCAGGTTGAAACCGGGCTGGCTGAGCACCTTGAGGTTCGGGTCCTTGGCGATGTCTTCGATGTCCTGCGGGCGCGGGTAGCCGCTGACATGGCACTCGCCGGCCTTGAGCTTTTGCAGGCGCACGGCGGCATCGGTGTTGATGGCGAAAATCAGGTTGTCGATCTTCACATCTTCAGGCTTCCAGTACGCCGTGTTGGCGGCATAGCGGATCTGCGAATCCTTCTGGTAGCGCTTGAACACGAACGGTCCGGTGCCGACCGGCTTCTGGTTCAGGTCGGCGGCCTTGCCCTGCTTGAGCAACTGCTCGGCGTATTCCGCCGACTGGATCGAGGCAAAGCTCATGGCCAGGTTCTGCACGAAGGCGGCGTCGACGTTGTTGAGGTTGAAGCGCACGGTGTTGTCGTCGAGTTTTTCGACGCTTTTGATCGTGGTGTTCAGGCCCATGTCGGTGAAGTAGGGCGATTCGGACGGGTAAGCCTTGCGAAACGGCTGGTCTTTGTCGAGCAGGCGATTGAAGGTGAACAGCACGTCATCGGCGTTGAAGTCGCGGCTCGGGGTGAAGTAGTCGGTGGTGTGAAATTTCACGCCCTGGCGCAGTTTGAAGGTGTAGCTCAGGCCGTCGCTGGCCACCTCCCAACCGGTGGCCAGGCCCGGCTCGACCTCGGTGCCGCCGCGTTTGAACTGGGTCAGGCGGTTGAACACCGTTTCAGCCGATGCATCGAAATCGGTGCCGCTGGTGTACTGGCTCGGATCAAAGCCTGCCGGGCTGGCTTCGGAGCAATACACCAGGGTGCTGGCGGCCTGCGCGACAGGTGCGCAGGCCAGCAGGGCGGCAGTCAACAGCAGCGGGTGGAAGACGGTCTTGTCCATGAAGTCCTCGAAGGCAGCAGAAAGTGTTGGCGGAGCATGCCGCACTGTCTGCTTTTTCTACAAGAACCGTACGCCATCATGACGGCGCGGCATCGGCACCGGGCGGCGGCGTCTTGTCGAGCCACTGTTTGAGATAGCTGCTGATGTAGTCCCAGGTCGACTGGCTTTCCTGCCTGAAATTTTCCAGGCTGACGACCGCCAGTTTCTGTATGTCTTCCTGCAACGTGTTCATTTCCGAACTGGAGCTGGCGCGCTCGATCTGTTCAGGGTTGTTCTGCGCCCATTCGGCCAGCATCCGGTCTTGCCAGTCGCTGTCGTTGGGGTGCTTGAAATAGTCGCTGGCCACCGCCAACGGGTCTGCACCGGGCACACCTCGCCAATGTTCGAGCATCGCCTGGGCCACGCGAGTGATCGCCGCGCCGGCGAGCATCGCTGCGGGCTCATGCAACGGGTGCTCGGCATGGTCCTTGGCCAGTTGCGAGTGCGACGGGTCGGTCGAACCGTTGGTGTTGGGGTCGCCGCCGAGCAGGGTCTGGGCATCATCGACGCTGTTGCCCAGCAAGGTCATCAGGCCTTGCAGAACCGTGTGATAAGCGTTGCCGAGCAGCCGGAACGGTGCGCTTCTGGACCATATATAAAGGCGTGCGGCGTTAAGCACCGGGCTGGCACTCAAGGCGTCGCGGACGTCGAGCATCTCGTTATAGGCGTTCAGCCAGGTGTCGTTGGGGTGTTCGCTGAGCAGCACCAGCAACATCCTGTCGGTGTCGGAGCGATCGCCGGGAGTTGCCGGGGTGAACGCCCAGTTCTCGGTCGGGGCCACCAGGTGGGCAATGGGTTGCGCCAGGCTGGCAATGATATCGGTGCCGCCAAAGCGCCCGGTGACCAGGGGCAACGTCCATTTACAGTCCGCCGCCGACGTCCATGGCAGCACCGGATAACCCAGCTTGATCAGGCCCAGTTCGACCAGATTGGCGTGGGCAAACAGGTCTTCGAGCACATGCAGCGCAGCGCCAAAGTGGCGCAGGCCTTCAGGTGTGCGGCCTGCTTGCTGGGTCAGGCGCAGTTGCTCGTGCATGTACGCCACCGAGTGGTGCAGATAGCGCTTGATCGAGGTGTCGGGGTCCACTTCCAGCAGCGCGTCGCCGGCCATGACCCACGGTTCGAAATCCGCATCGCGCCCGGCCGCATCGAACGGTGCCGGCGGCTCGATACGCGGGTTGTCGATATGCTCGCTGGGGCGGTAAACCCCCAGTCGCTCGGGGGTAACGATAAAGCTGGCGCTGTCTTGCAAGCGCAGGTCGGCAAACTTGCGCGCCGCCAGAATATCCACGATCTCGGTCAGCGCCTCGCGGGACATCACGCGGGGGAAGTTTTTCGGCATGCCGGCGCCACGCACCAGCTTGGGGTCCAGCAACTGCGAGTAGTCGCGCAGCCAGTTGCCAAAATACACCGCCTGGCGCTCCGGTTCGCTGAAGCCCAGCGCTGTGAGGCTTTTTTCGATGCGTTCGTGGCTGAAAGTGCCTGGCGCCTCACCGCTGGCCTCGAAGTGTTCGCGGCCATCAAGGGCTGCGCCTTGCCGGTGCGAGTGTGCGGTGGCCTGCCGCGCGCGGATCTTCTGCAAGGCCCGGCGCGGTTCGACATGAAGGGTGATGGCATGGCCTTCATCATTCAGGTAGCTGGCGATGGGCAACCAGGCCTGTGCGGGCCAGCCGGCACTGGCCATGCGCTGCACGTAACGGCAGCCTTCCTCTTGCGGCGCATCGCCGCGCACCGCTTGGCCCTCGGCGAAGTCCTCGCGCAGCAGGGTGTCCAGGTGATGGCCGAACTCATGCAGCAGTATTTCCAGCAACTCCCAGGCGGCGTCCGGGTTGGCCTGCACGTAATCAAGCGCGGCACTGTGAATACGCAGGACACGCTCGCGGCTGTCGTACTCGGCGGGGTAGAAGCCCTCGGTCACGACGCGGCATTCGGGGTTTTCGACGCTTCCCTGTTGCAGCGCGGCTTGCAGCTTCAGGTAGACCTGCGGCTCAAGGTCCAGGCCGAACACCGGTGCCATCAGCAGGACAAACTCGGGTTCCATGCAGCGTTGTGCCAACCCGGTCAGTTGTTCCAGGGCGAAGCGGCTGTGCAATTGGCCGGTCGCCAGCCTGTGTTCGTTACGCTGATGCCGGGGCTTGCCGTGGGCCAGCAGCGTTAACAGGCGATGCCGGGCGCGGCGCGCAGGCGAGATGACAGGATTCATCCGTGATTCCCTTCTATTAAGTTGTCTGTAACTTAAGAAATGTTTGTGTAAGTGGATATTTAGAAGGGCCGAGTCTACGGAGTGTGGCGAGGATGAAAATCAGACGGGGGCGACGGCAGAGGTGGGATTTTTCGGCATGTCCGGGCGGATATCGCCCGGACGAGAGGAGGGTGTCGGGTTATGGCACTTGCACTTCGATGACGCCATCGGCGGTGATGCTGACCTTGCTGGTCCCGGCTTCGACATCCGGTGTCACCGCTTCAGCACGGCTGGCCTTCATCATCATCGGTGCGGCGTCACGCAGGTAAGGCTGTGGATAACCCGAGGTGTTGAGGTTCAGGTTGACCACTTTGTAGCCCTGACCGCCCATGGCGTCGGTCACCAGTTGCGCGCGGGCCTTGAAGGCCGTGACAGCTTCCTTGAGCAGATCGTCTTCGCTGGTCTTGCGGGTGGCCGACGAAATGGCGAAGTTCATGCTGTCCATTTTCAGGGTGGTCAGCAGCTCGCCGGTCAGTTGCGACAGGGCGGCGAAGTCGGCGCTTTCAAGGCGTACTTCGGCGCGCTCGCGCCAGGCGGTGATCTTTTGCCCTTTATCGTCGTAGATCGGCGAGCTGTTGCGGCTGCCCTGGCGAATCTCGACGCCTTTGACCTGGCGCGCCTGGCCGACGGCCTTGTTCAGGGCTTCGGTGATCTGCGCCGCCAGCTTGCCCGGATCGCGGTCCTGGGCTTCGGTATACAGGGTGACCTGCATCAGGTCGCGGGCGACTTCCTTGTTGACTTCAGCACGCAGCGACACCTGATTGAAGCGCGGCTCATCGGCGGCGAAAGACGCACTCGCCATGACAGTAGCGCTCAGGGCCAGGAAAGCGGCGGCAGGACGAAGCTTGAACATGGGAACTCCTTGTTGGCTGACAGCCTCCAACGGCTGTTGGACGGCACCTGCAATCAGACTTCGCACCTTGGGTGCGGTTCCGGGCGTGGCGCGCCAGGATGGCACAAAAGATTGCTGCGCCAATGCTGTGGCGCATTGCCGCAGGATTCCCGGTTCTGGCCCGTGGCTGGTTATACTCGGCCGGATTCACACGGCAACAGTCCTACCAGGAGAGCGCATGCTCGTCCCCGTCCAAATGCTTTCGGCCACACGGCAAAACCTGTGGCGCCTGACGTTTATCCGCATCATGGTGCTGGCCGCCCAGGCCGGCTCCGTCGGCATCGCCTGGCTGTTCGATGTGCTGCCGCTGCCGTGGCTGCAACTGTCGATCACTCTGGGCTGCTCGGCCATCCTCTGCGCCCTGACCGCCATTCGCCTGCGTACGCCGTGGATGGTGACCGAGCAGGAATATGCCCTGCAACTGGCGCTGGACCTGATCATCCACAGTGCGCTGCTGTATTTTTCCGGCGGCTCGACCAACCCGTTCGTCTCTTATTACCTGGTGCCGCTGACCATCGCCGCGGTGACTTTGCCGTGGCGCTATTCGCTGGTTCTGTCGGGTATTGCGCTGGCGCTCTATACCTGGCTGCTGTCGCAGGCCTATCCTTTGGAAAACTACCCCATCTCCCGGGAAAACATGCAGGTCTACGGCATGTGGCTGAGCTTTGTGCTGGCCGCCGGGGTGATTACCTTTTTTGCCGCCCGCATGGCCGAAGAGCTGCGTCGCCAGGAACACCTGCGCGCCGAGCGCCGCGAAGAGGGCCTGCGCGACGAGCAATTGCTGGCTGTTGCGACCCAGGCCGCCGGCGCGGCCCACGAACTGGGCACGCCGCTGGCGACCATGAGCGTGCTGCTCAACGAAATGCGTCAGGACCACCATGATCCAGGCTTGCAGGACGATCTGGCGGTGCTGCAGGAACAGGTCGGGCAGTGCAAGCACACCTTGCAGCACCTGGTGCGCGCCGCCGAGGCCAACCGGCGCATGGCCGTGGAGTTCCAGACTGTGTCGCGCTGGCTGGATGAGTCGCTGAACCGCTGGCACCTGATGCGCCCGGAAGTCAGTTATCGTTTCCAGCAACTGGGCCAGGGCAGCGTGCCGATGCTGGCGCCGCCGCCGGACCTGACCCAGGCGCTGCTTAACCTGCTTAACAATGCCGCCGATGCCAGCCCGGACAATTTGCAAGTGTCGCTGGACTGGGACAGCAACGAAATCTGCCTGAGCATCCGCGACCACGGTCTGGGCGTGCCGCCGGCCATTGCCGAGCAGATCGGCAAACCGTTTTTCACCACCAAGGGCAAAGGCTTCGGCCTGGGTCTGTTTCTGAGCAAGGCCAGTGTCACCCGTGCGGGTGGTTCGGTCAGGCTCTATCGTCACGAAGAAGGCGGCACGCTCACTGAATTGCGTCTGCCGCGTGACAAGCGAGGAGAACAAGCATGAGTGAAGAGATTGAGGTCGAACAGGTCGATGGCGAAGAGCTGCCGCACCTGCTGCTGGTCGATGACGACGCCACCTTTACCCGGGTCATGGCCCGGGCAATGACCCGCCGCGGCTTTCGCGTCAGTACCGCAGGTTCCGCTGAAGAGGGGCTGGTGCTGGCCCAGCAGGACATTCCCGAATACGCAGCGCTGGACCTGAAAATGGACGGCGACTCGGGGCTGGTGCTATTGCCCAAGTTGCTCGAACTGGACCCGGACATGCGCGTGGTGATTCTCACCGGCTATTCGAGCATTGCCACGGCGGTCGAGGCCATCAAGCGCGGCGCCTGCAACTACCTGTGCAAGCCGGCCGATGCCGACGATGTGCTGGCGGCCTTGCTGTCCGAGCACGCCAACCTCGACAATCTGGTGCCGGAAAACCCGATGTCGGTGGACCGCCTGCAGTGGGAGCACATCCAGCGTGTGCTGACCGAGCATGAAGGCAATATTTCCGCGACCGCACGTGCCTTGGGCATGCACCGGCGCACCTTGCAGCGCAAATTGCAGAAACGTCCGGTTCGTCGCTGAATATTCTGGCCCTGTCCGCAAAACCGCAGGCTTGAGCGGTAGCGGTGCCAGCAGCGATGAGCGGTTATCCCGTGTCAGCCGGTCGATGCTCGACCGACTGGCTTACTTGCGTTTTCATGGCGTGTGATCGTACAACCGCTGCGCTATGATTGCCCGTCATACCCATTGAGAAGACCGTTGCAGGATATGGAAAATCAAAGCGCTCCACCCCGCGCACGCCGTAAACATCGCAGTCTTGCGCAGGAACTGGTGACCGAGCTGTCCGAACGTATCCGCTCCGGGCAACTCAAGCGTGGCGACAAGCTGCCAACCGAGTCGGCCATCATGGAAGAGCAGGGCGTCAGCCGCACCGTGGTGCGCGAGGCCATTTCCCGCCTGCAAGCGTCGGGGCTGGTAGAGACCCGCCATGGCATCGGTACCTTCGTGCTCGACATGCCGAGCACCAGCGGTTTCCGCATCGATCCTGCAACCATCGTCACCCTGCGTGATGTGCTGGCCATTCTTGAGTTGCGCATCAGCCTTGAAGTCGAGACCGCAGGGCTTGCCGCGCAACGTCGCACCGATGAGCAACTGGCCGCCATGCGCGCCGCCCTCGATGCCCTGAACGAAAGCGCTGCCCACGCCAGTGATGCGGTGGCCATGGACTTCCAGTTTCACCTGCAGATTGCCCTGTCGACCGGCAACCGCTACTTCACCGACATCATGACCCACCTGGGTGCCAGCATCATTCCGCGTACCCGTCTGAACTCGGCACGCCTGGCCCATGACGACCAGCAGCACTATATGGTGCGCCTGAGCCGCGAGCATGAAGAGATCTACGAAGCCATCGCCCGCCAGGACGCCGACGCCGCGCGCGCCGCGATGCGCTTGCACCTGACCAACAGCCGCGAACGCCTGCGCCACGCCCACGAAGAAGCGGCTGCGCAAAACGCCTGATTGAACACGGCCCCTACGCGACCCGCATGTCCTTATGAGGATGTGCGGTGATCGTACGACTTTCGTCGTCTTTTCCTCATTAAAATCCCCAGTAATCAAGGCGTTAACGCCAGCAAGCAGTGCCCTTGGGAAAAATTCTGCAAATCCCTGTTGAGACATTTTATTTTCAGTTGTACGATGACTTACGACATCGGCACTCAGGCTGATGAGTTACTTACTACAACAATGTCCCCCAGGGTGTTTGAACAATGAATCCACAAGAACTCAAGTCCATCCTTTCCCACGGTTTGCTGTCTTTTCCTGTCACTGACTTCAATGCCCAAGGCGATTTCAACCGCGAAGGCTACATCAAGCGCCTGGAATGGCTGGCCCCTTACGGCGCAAGCGCCCTGTTCGCCGCTGGCGGTACCGGTGAGTTCTTCTCCCTGACCTCCGGTGAGTACTCGCAGATCATCAAGACTGCCGTCGATACCTGCGAGAAGACTGTGCCAATCCTGGCCGGTGTCGGTGGCCCGACCCGTCAAGCCATCGAAATGGCCCAGGAAGCCGAGCGTCTGGGTGCCAAAGGCCTGCTGCTGCTGCCTCACTACCTGACCGAAGCCAGCCAGGACGGCGTTGCCGCCCACGTTGAAGCGGTGTGCAAGTCGGTCAAGATCGGCGTCGTGGTCTACAACCGCAACGTCTGCCGCCTGACCGCGCCACTGCTGGAAAAACTGGCCGAGCGCAATGAGAACCTGATCGGCTACAAAGATGGCCTGGGTGATATCGAACTGATGGTTTCGATCCGCCGCCGTCTGGGCGACCGCTTCTCGTACCTGGGTGGTCTGCCGACCGCTGAAGTCTACGCCGCTGCCTACAAGGCCCTGGGCGTACCGGTTTACTCGTCTGCCGTATTCAACTTCGTACCGAAGCTGGCGATGAACTTCTACCACGCCATTGCCCGTGACGATCACGAGACCGTTGGCAAGTACATCGACGATTTCTTCCTGCCATACCTGGACCTGCGTAACCGCAAATCCGGCTATGCCGTCAGCATCGTCAAGGCCGGCGCCAAGATCGCAGGCTATGACGCAGGCCCGGTTCGCGCACCGCTGACCGACCTGACCCCGGAAGAGGTCGACCTGCTCGCCGCGCTGATGGACAAGCAAGGCCCGCAGTAACTCCCCCGACAGGCAAAGGCCGCTGAGTACGCTCCGCGGTCTTTGTCGTTGGACCCTCTGCAGGTGGAATCCGTTGTCGCCACCAACGATTCCAAGGGGCCTGCAGCGCTATACCCAAAAAACAGCATCACCCGCGTAAAAAAAATAATGAGTGGGAGTTCTACCGAATGCAAAAGTCCAAGCCGACGCACGTCCGCTATTTGATCCTGTTGATGCTGTTTCTGGTCACCACAATCAACTACGCCGACCGTGCCACCATCGCAATCGCAGGTTCCAGCCTGCAGAAAGACCTCGGCATCACTGCCGTAACCCTGGGTTATATCTTCTCCGCATTTGGCTGGGCCTACGTGGCCGGTCAGATTCCTGGCGGTTGGCTGCTCGACCGTTTCGGCTCGAAGAAAGTCTATGCCATCAGCATTTTCACCTGGTCGCTGTTCACCTTGCTGCAAGGCTATGTAGGTGAGTTCGGCATCTCCACCGCCATCGTCGCGCTGTTCATGCTGCGCTTTCTGGTCGGTCTGGCCGAGGCACCATCGTTCCCGGGCAACGCACGTATCGTCGCCGCCTGGTTCCCGACCGCTGAACGCGGCACGGCCTCTGCGATCTTCAACTCGGCGCAATACTTCGCCACCGTGTTGTTCGCACCGCTCATGGGCTGGATTGTTTTCACCTACGGCTGGCAGCACGTGTTCATCGTCATGGGCGCGGCCGGTATCGTGTTCTCGGGCATCTGGATGAAAGTCATCTACAGCCCGCGTCAGCACCCGCGCATCAACGAAGCCGAGCTTGAGTACATCGCCAGCAATGGCGGCATGGTCGACATGGACCAGGACAAGGGCAAAGGCAAGGAAAAGGCCGCCAACAGCGGTCCGAAGTGGGATTACATCCGCCAGCTGCTGACCAACCGCATGATGCTGGGTATCTACCTCAGCCAGTACTGCATCAACGGCATCACCTACTTCTTCCTGACCTGGTTCCCGGTGTACCTGGTTCAGGAACGCGGCATGACCATCCTCAAGGCCGGCATCATCGCCTCCTTGCCGGCTATTTGCGGCTTTATCGGCGGTGTACTGGGCGGGGTGATTTCCGACTACCTGCTGCGCAAGGGCCACTCGCTGACCTTCGCCCGCAAGGCACCGATCATCTTCGGCCTGCTGCTGTCGACCTCCATCGTGACCTGTAACTACGTCGACGTAGAGTGGGTCGTGGTCGGCTTCATGGCTCTGGCATTCTTCGGCAAGGGCGTGGGCGCACTGGGCTGGGCTGTCATGTCCGATGTGTCGCCAAAACAGATCGCCGGTCTCAGTGGTGGCCTGTTCAACACCTTCGGTAACATCGCTTCGATCACCACCCCGATCGTGATCGGCTACATCATCAGCAGCACCGGCTCGTTCAAGTGGGCACTGGTGTTCGTCGGTGCCAACGCACTGCTGGCCGTCATCAGCTACATCTTTATCGTAGGAGACATCAAGCGTGTGGAATTGAAAGAGCCGCCTGCACAGGGGCCAGCGCTGAACAGCGACCTTTCCCAAGCCAAATCCTGAGGAAACCGTGATGAACCTGATTCAACATGCCGATTCGCCACGGCATATCCGGCTTCACCCGCTGGATAACGTGGTCGTGGTGGTCAATGACCAGGGTGTGCCTGCCGGCACCCGATTCGATGATGGCCTGGAGACGGTCGATAACGTCCCGCAAAGCCACAAGATCAGCACCGTCGACCTGGGCGAAGGGGATCCTGTGATCCGCTACGGCCAGACCATCGGCTATGCCTTGCAACCGATCCCGCGCGGTAGTTGGGTTAGGGAAGACTTGCTGCGCATGCCGTCGGCGCCCGAGCTGGACAAGCTGCCGATGTCCGACGCGGTGCCGGAGAAAGAGGCGCCGCTGGAAGGCTTCACCTTCGAGGGTTACCGCAATGCCGACGGCACCGTCGGCACCCGCAACATCCTCGGTATCACCACCACCGTGCAGTGTGTGGCCGGCGTTCTGGGGCATGCGGTCAAGCGCATCCGCGATGAGCTGCTGCCCAAGTACCCCAACGTCGACGACGTGGTTGCCCTGACCCACACCTATGGCTGTGGCGTGGCGATCTCGGCGACCGATGCCTATATTCCGATCCGCACCGTGCGCAACCTGGCGCGCAACCCGAACCTGGGTGGCGAAGCCCTGGTGATCAGCCTGGGCTGCGAGAAATTGCAGGCCGGCCAGGTCATGCACGAGAACGATCTGTCGGTCGATCTCAGCGACCAGTGGCAGTACCGCTTGCAGGACGCCGGCAACGGCTTCAACGAAATGATCGAGCAGATCATGGACCTGGCCGAAGTGCGCCTGAAAAAGCTCGACCTGCGCCGTCGCGAGACCGTGCCGGCGTCCGAGCTGATTCTGGGCATGCAGTGCGGCGGCAGCGATGCGTTTTCCGGCATCACCGCCAACCCGGCACTGGGCTACGCCTCCGACCTGCTGCTGCGTGCTGGCGCGACGGTGATGTTTTCCGAAGTCACCGAAGTGCGCGACGCCATCTACCTGCTCACTTCCCGGGCCGAAACCCAGGAAGTGGCCGAAGGCCTGGTGCGCGAAATGGACTGGTACGACCGTTACCTGGCCAAGGGCGAGGCTGACCGCAGCGCCAACACCACGCCGGGCAACAAGAAGGGCGGGCTGTCGAACATTGTCGAGAAATCCCTCGGGTCGATCGTCAAGTCCGGCAACAGCGCCATCAATGGTGTGGTCGGGCCAGGTGAAAGGGTCAGCCGTAAAGGCCTGATCTTCTGCGCCACGCCGGCCAGCGATTTCATCTGCGGCACGCTGCAACTGGCCGCGGGCATGAACCTGCACGTGTTCACCACCGGTCGCGGCACGCCGTACGGGCTGGCTATGGCGCCGGTGGTCAAGGTCTCGACCCGCACCGAGCTGGCCCAGCGCTGGCCCGATCTGATCGACATCGATGCCGGGCGTATTGCCACCGGTCGCGCGAGCATCGAAGACCTGGGTTGGGAGCTGTTCCACTACTACCTGGACGTGGCCAGCGGCAAGAAGAAGACCTGGACCGAGCATTACCGTCTGCACAACGACCTGGCCCTGTTCAATCCGGCGCCTGTGACGTGAGGTAAAACCCGGCTGTATCTGCACCCCACTTTGCGACCACCCTCACCGGTGGTCGCATTGCTTTTGAATCCCCCTGCGTTTTATCCGACTTCTCTGAACTTTTCTGCCCGCGCCGGCCTCTTCTATTCAAGAGCGTCGCGTTTGGCGCTGGAGATACCGAAAGGTCAGGAGGTTTCAGATGCCTATGTCAGAAGCAGGTCTGTGGGGAGCGCTGTTGCTCGCCGCACTTATCATTCTGTCGGACTTGTGGGCCGTAATGAGGGTCCGCTCCAGCCATACCAGCGCCAGTAACAAGGCCATGTGGATCATTGGCATTGTCGCGGTGCCGATTGTCGGTGTGCTGGCCTGGATCGTTGCCGGACCACGGCATGTCTCGGGCCCGGCGCGCTATTGATTCAAGGCTGTTGACTCAAGACAGGGTGGCCGAATGATGGGGATAGTCCGTCAGGCGGTCACCGATCACCATTTCGCTGATCCAGTTGGTCAGCATCGCGCTGTAGACGCTCTGGCTGATGTCGCTGGACAGCGCATGATCGGCGCCATCCACCACTCGATAGGTCAGCGAATGTGCGCGTTCGAACGCGCTGCGATAACTCATCAGGGTCGCGTGCGGCACATAGTCGTCCGTCTCTGATTCGACCAGCAGCACATCCCCCTTGAACTCCTTGCACGCCGCCAGCGCGCGGTTATCGGCAGCGGTGACCACCGAGCGGCGGTAATGCGCCAGCTTGTCGCGGTCCAGCGCCTGCTTGGGCATGTCCCAGTCGGCATCCCAATACAGCGCCGGCACCCGCAACGCCAGCCACTTCACCGGGCGCAGGCTGCTCAGAATCGTCGCCAGATAACCGCCATAGCTGCTGCCGATCACCGCGATGGCGTCAGGGTCGACCGTCGGGTGGCTGACCAGCCGGTCGTAGGCGGCCAGCAGGTCGTCCAGGCTGTGCTCGCGCGACACCGTGGCGCGCAGTTCTTCGGTGCGTTCATGGCCACGCAGGTCGAAGGTCAGGCACACGCAACCCAGCCCGGTAATGTTCTTGGCCCGCGCCAGATCGCGTTGCTGGCTGCCGCCCCAGCCGTGCACGAACAGAATGCCCGGCACCTTGGCGCTGGGGGTCAGCAGGGTGCCGGAGACCGAGTCCTGGCCGATGGCGATTTCAATGTCTTCACTGCGCACTGTCATAAGGCTGAACCTGAATATATTTACGAAGAAAGCCCAGTTGAGGGTCATCGCCCTCGTACAGCACCTGAGCGTTGGAAGGGAGAGGGGCCGATTCGCCATAGACCTCATGGGTCGAGACGCGAATGCGTGACAGGCCGGGATCTTCTGCAAAAGCCAGCAACGCCTGGATCTCTGCCGCGCTGGCGCCACCGATACGCCACGACTGCTCCAGCACGCCGGAGCACATATGGCCTCGGGCATTCACGCCTTGGGCAATGTCGTAATTGCGCCGTGAGGCGATAAAGCCCGGCAGGCAATCCAGGGCCGCCTGGTCATAGGCGATGGCCTGTTGCACGGCACGGCGTACGGGCGCTTCCAGTGGCTGGTCGAGCAGTGCATCGAAGCCGCCGCGCACGATCCACAGGCATGAGCCGCCATACACGGTGGCGCCCTGATTGTCTTTGGTCAGACTCTGGGTGCCGTGATAACTGGCCATTTCGCCTGCAACCGTCACCTGGCCGACGCTGTAGGTGATCACGTCCTGCAGATCTTCCTCGATCACCAGGCCCCAGCGCGCCACTTCGGCAAAGTCCTGTTCGGCCAGCGCTGCCGCCAGTTCGCCTGGGTCGCGGGCGACGATCTGCCCGCGGCCGGCGGTGGCGCGTACCGGTTTGATGCGTACCGGGCCGCCGGCCAGCAGCTGTTGCCCGGCGTGCTGCGCATCGGCTTGGCTGAACACGCTGAAACCTGCCAGTACCGCGTCGCCTGCCTGACGATGAAAGGCCTCGGACCAGCCCGGTGGACGGGCGCTGGCGTTTTCGGGCAAAGGATGGGAAATGGCTTTGGTGGCCATGAACGGCTCGCTGACCAGACCGCCGAACAGGTCGTCGCTGCCGTGAATGCTCAGGTGTTCACACGCCTGCGGGTCGACCAGCGTATCGGAGGGCACGAAATACACAGAGCGGCCGTTATGCACCTTTTCATCGAAGGTGCCGACAAACTCGCCACCCAGTAACTGCGCCAGTTGCCGGCCCAATGCCTGATGCACGACGACTTCGTGCTGGTCGAGGATCTTGTCAGTGGGCAACAGAACGACTTCAACACGATTGCGGCCTGATTCGCGCATGGGCTGACTCCTTGGCAGTGCCTTGTTCATAGCCTCAAAGCTTATGAGTTATGGAAGGCCGCCCAGGACGTGGAGTTCCGATGCACAGATAAGCGGTCGGCCTGAAGAGGGCGCTGCAATGGCTTTGCAACAGAGCAGTGGTTATATCCCCGGCATCGAAACCAACAGGGGAGACACAACATGGCGACGATTACCAAATGGACCTTGCAGCTTATGGCGTTGTTGCTGCTTGCCTGGCTGGCCAGCGTGGCCGGGCAGTGGAGCACTCAGGTCGTCAACGGCACCAGCAGCGAGCGACTGGCACAATTAGTGCCGCTGCATGAGCCTGTCATGGTGTCTGCCGCAAAGGCATCTGCTGACACTCAGGTGCGTTGAAGGCATTCAGCAAAAGAAAGGAAAGACAGGAAAGACAGGCAAAAAAAATGGCTCACCGGGGGAGGTGAGCCAAGGGGATTCATCAAAGGAGTGGGGTAACTTTAAGGCCGCGAACGTGAAGAGGATGTGAAAGGGATGTGGACGAAACGAGAATGGATTACCGTTTCGAAAAATAATCAGAACGCCAGTTTGAAGCCGATCAATCCCAGCATCACCGCCAGGCAAGGGCGCAGCAGATTGTCGGAAACGCGCCCGGCCATATGGCTGCCCAGGTAGATACCCGGCAACGAGCCCAGCAACAGAAACCCGAGCAATTCCCAGTTCATATTGCCCATACTCGCATGGCCAATACCGGCGACCAGCGTCAGCGGCACCGCGTGGGCGATTTCGGTGCCCACCAGGCGGCGGGTCGGCAGCAGCGGGTAAAGAATGAACAGCGCCACCGTGCCCAGCGCGCCGGCGCCGATCGAGGTCAGGGCAACCATGGTGCCCAGCACCACGCCGGTGATGACCGTCAGCAGGTTGAGGCTGGAGTCCTTGAACAACGAATGGCCGTCGACGCGATTGTGCGCAAAGGCCAGCAGACGGTTCTTGAACAGGATGGCCAGGGCGGTCAGCAACAGCACGAAGCCCAGCGCCTGCTTGATGATGGCATTGAGTGCATCGGGCGAGCTGTCCAGGCTGTTGAGAAAGCCCAGTGTCACCAGCACCGCCGGCACGCTGCCCAGGGTCAGCCAGCCGGTGATCTTCCAGTCGATGTTGTCGTTCTTCTTATGAACGTACACACCACCGGCCTTGGTGATCGCCGCATACAGCAGGTCGGTGCCCACCGCGGTTGCCGGGTTGATGCCGAACCACAGCAGAATCGGCGTCATCAACGAACCGCCACCGACGCCGGTCATCCCGACGATAAAACCGACCACCAGGCCGGCTACTACAAAGCCAAAACCGCCAACATCCATTATCAAAGCCCTAAATCACTGTTATCTGTGTGTCAGGTAAAAAGTGGCGGGCAGCATAGCGATTTATATGCCTGTTGGTTATGAAGATAAGATCTAAGGTTATAACTCTTTGTGTTTTTATCGCCCTGATCTATAGACCATCGGCTATCTGAAATTCGTTGTACGACGTCTGGTAACATGCCAGAATTATTTTGAAACAAATTGTCTCGAGGACGTTATTCGACGCCCCGGCAATCACCGCCCCTCTAAAAATAATTCTGGTGAACCATGAGAATAAAAGGCATCCGTTGGTGGATGGTCAGCCTGGTCACGGCCGGGCTCGTCGTTAACTATCTCGCCCGCAACACCCTGTCGGTCGCCGCACCGACCCTGATGACCGACCTGTCGATCTCCACCGAGCAGTACGCGAAAATCGTCGCGGCCTGGCAGATCTGTTACGCCCTGATGCAGCCGGTGGCCGGCTGGTTTATCGATTTCATTGGCACCAAGCTGGGCTTTGCCGTCTTCGCCATGGCCTGGTCGGTGGCTTGCGCCGGCGCCGCCCTGGCGACCGGCTGGCAAAGCATGGCGTTCATGCGCGGCCTGCTGGGCATGACCGAAGCGGCCGGCTTGCCCGCCGGCGTCAAGGCCACCACCGAATGGTTTCCGGCCAAAGAGCGTTCGGTCGCCATCGGCTGGTTCAATATCGGTTCGTCACTGGGTGCCTTGCTGGCGCCGCCGCTGGTGGTCTGGGCCATCCTGCACAGTGGCTGGCAGCTGGCGTTCCTGATCGTCGGGGCATCGGGCATCATCTGGACCCTGTTGTGGATGCTGTTGTACAAGCACCCCAAGGACCAGAAGTACCTGAGCCTTGAGGAGCGCGACTACATCCTCAGCGGCCAGGAAGCGCACTTTCAGACCGCCAAGCGCGAGAAGGGCGCCTGGAAGAAGATCTTCAAGGAACGCAACTTCTACGCCATCGCCTCGGCGCGCATTCTCTCGGAGCCGGCCTGGCAGACCTTCAATGCCTGGATTCCGCTGTACCTGATGACCGAGCGGCACATGAACATCAAGGAAGTGGCGATGTTCGCCTGGCTGCCCTTCCTGGCCGCCGACATTGGCTGCGTGCTGGGCGGCTACCTGAGCCCGTTCTTCCATAAGTACTTCAAGGTATCGCTGTTCACCTCGCGCAAGATGGTGCTGGTGTTCGGTGCCAGCTGCATGATCGGCCCTGCCTGCATCGGCCTGGTCGAAAGCCCGTACACCGCCATCGCCCTGCTGTGCATCGGCGGCTTTGCCCACCAGACCTTGTCGGGTGCGCTGTATTCGATCACCTCCGACTCGTTCAGCAAGGACCAGGTGGCGACCGCAACCGGCATGGGCGGCATGTTCGGCTACCTGGGCGCTGCGGTGTTTACCCTGATCTTCGGCATCCTGGTGACCAAGATCGGCTACAGCCCGCTATTTGTCGTGCTGGCCGCCTTCGATCTGGTGGCGGCCGTACTGGTCTGGAACCTGGCGCGAGAAGTGCGCAGCGAGCCGGTCCAGCACATGACAACCACCGAAGCACTGACCCCCGGACACTGACCCCCCCCGTAGGAGCGCGCTTGCCCGCGACCGAGTGC
>NZ_JBTOQC010000021.1:0-69776 GCF_055284095.1 Pseudomonas sp. HP_08
TTCTACAGCGTTCAAACTTGCTGTCAACTACCTTTTTCACCGCTGCGGCCCGAGGCCTGCACCATTCCCTCGCCGTTTTCACATCTAACTCGTTGATCTTCAAGGAGTTTTCAGTTTCTTCCGCGGCGGGAATGGTGCGCATTATAGAGCGCTGAGACGGGGCGTCAACACTTAATTTGAACTTTCTTCTTTACGCAAGGTAATGCGGGCAAAAGCCTTCTTGCCCGCCTGGCAAACATGAGTCGCGCCCAGCTTGAATATAAAGCCGCGATCGACCACCTCACCATCTATACGCACACTGCCCGCCGCCAGCAGATCCCGCGCACCGGCTGCGTTCTTGACCAGACCCGCCTTATTAAGGACAGCACCGACTGGCAGATCTTCATTGGAAGCCACTTCGATCTCTGGCAGATCTTCAGGCAGCTCGCCTTCTTTCATACGGTTGCCCGCTGAACGATGCGCATTGGCCGCCGCTTCTTCGCCATGAAAACGCGCGACGATTTCTTCAGCCAGTTTGATCTTGATATCGCGAGGATTGGCGCCCGCCTCACAATCAGCCTTCAGCGCATTGATCTCGTCCATCGAGCGGAAGCTCAACAGTTCGAAGTAGCGCCACATCAGCGAATCGGGAATCGACACCAGCTTGTTATAGATGACACCCGGCGCCTCTTGAATGCCGACGTAGTTGCCCAGAGACTTGGACATCTTCTTCACGCCATCCAGGCCTTCAAGCAACGGCATGGTCAGAATGCACTGTGCTTCCTGGCCATAGGCACGTTGCAGCTCGCGCCCCATCAGCAGGTTGAACTTCTGGTCCGTACCGCCCAGCTCTACATCGGAACGCAACGCTACCGAGTCATAGCCCTGCACCAGCGGGTAGAGAAACTCATGGATAGCGATCGGCTGGTTGCTGGTGTAACGCTTGTCGAAGTCGTCGCGTTCCAGCATTCGTGCCACGGTGTAGTTGGAAGACAGACGAATGAAGTCCGCAGGGCTGAGCTTGTCCATCCAAGTGGAGTTGAACGCCACCTCGGTCTTGGCCGGGTCCAGAATCTTGAACACCTGCTCTTTATAGGTCTCGGCATACGCCAGCACCTGTTCGCGGGTCAGCGGCGGGCGCGTTGCGCTCTTGCCGCTCGGATCACCGATCATGCCGGTGAAGTCGCCAATCAGGAAAATGACGTGGTGCCCCAGGTCCTGGAACTGGCGCAGCTTATTAATAAGCACCGTATGACCCAGGTGCAGATCGGGCGCAGTAGGATCGAAACCGGCCTTGATTCGCAGCGGCTGACCACGCTTGAGCTTTTCAACCAGCTCAGCCTCGACCAGAAGCTCATCTGCGCCGCGCTTGATCAGCGCCAACTGCTCTTCAACCGACTTCATATTACCCCCGATTCAAAGGGAACCAACCATACAAGATCAGCGCCCAATTACAAGTTTTTGCCCAGCGCACAGCCGTG
This sequence comes from Pseudomonas sp. HP_08, assembly GCF_055284095.1. Lineage (NCBI taxonomy): Bacteria > Pseudomonadati > Pseudomonadota > Gammaproteobacteria > Pseudomonadales > Pseudomonadaceae > Pseudomonas > Pseudomonas sp. HP_08. The sequence goes on from NZ_JBTOQC010000021.1 coordinate 1,461, forward strand.
ACGCCTGACCGTCTCTCGGCCAGGGTTGCTTCGCGCTGGTTTTGGTTATATTTTATACAGTTATTTCATCTTCATCATGTCATTCATCTTTTCCATTTCACCTTTTTCAAAGTCAAATTACCTATGATCGACACACCGCCTAAAGCGCCCCCGCTTTATCCGAAGAGCCATCTGCTGGCCGCAAGCGGCATTGCCGCCCTGCTCAGCCTGGCTCTTCTGGTCTTCCCTTCCAGTGAAGTGGAGGCCAAACGCACCAATCTCAACCTTGATCTGGAAATGTCTGCCGAGCAGCATCCTCATAATGATCAAGACGCTCAAAATTCAGCCCAGGCCACACCGTCGGACGCGCCATCGCCGTTCGCCCAGATCGACGCCACTGAAGACAGCAGCGAAGAAACTGCGGCCGCCGAGCCTGAGCAAGAGCCCGCCAAGGCCGTAGCCGCCGCACCGGCCGCGAGCAAAAACCCGAATCACCGTGAAGTGGTCGTTGCCAAAGGCGACACCTTGTCGACCCTGTTCGAGAAAGTCGGCCTGCCTGCTACCGCCGTGCACGAAGTCATCAACAGTGACAAACAGGCCAAGCAGTTCACCAAACTGCAAAACGGCCAGATCCTGCAATTCGAATTGTCCCAGGACGGCCAGCTCAGCAAGCTGCACAGCAAGCTCAGCGAGCTTGAATCCATCAGCCTGTCGAAAGGCGACAGCGGCTACACCTTCAACCGCGAAGTGAGTAAACCGGACATGCGCAATGCCTATGTGCATGGCGTGATCAACAGCTCGCTGTCGGTGTCGGCACAACGCGCAGGGCTTGCCCACAGCATGACCATGGAAATGGCCGAAATCTTCGGCTACGACATCGACTTCGCCCAGGATCTGCGCAAGGGTGACGAGTTCGACGTGGTCTACGAACAGAAGGTCGCCAACGGCAAGGCCATCGGCACCGGCAATATCCTCGCTGCGCGCTTCACCAACCGCGGCAAGACCTACACCGCCGTGCGCTACGTCAACAAGTCGGGTAACGCCAACTATTACACCGCCGAAGGCAACAGCATGCGCAAAGCCTTCATCCGCACGCCAGTCGACTTCGCGCGCATCAGTTCGGTGTTCTCGATGGGCCGCAAGCACCCGATCCTGAACAAGATCCGCGCCCACAAAGGCGTCGACTATGCCGCCCCGCGCGGTACTCCGATCAAGGCCACCGGCGACGGTAAAGTGTTGCTGGCCGGACGCCGCGGCGGTTATGGCAACACCGTGATCATTCAGCATGGCGATACCTACCGCACCCTTTACGGCCACATGCAAGGCTTCGCCAAGGGCGTGCAAACCGGCGGCAGCGTCAAGCAAGGCCAGGTGATCGGCTATATTGGTACGACCGGATTGTCGACAGGCCCGCACTTGCACTATGAATTCCAGGTCAACGGCGTACACGTCGATCCACTGGGTCAGAAGCTGCCAATGGCCGAACCTATCGCCAAAGCCGAAAAACAGCGGTTCATGCAACAGAGCCAGCCATTGATGGCTCGCATGGACCAGGACAAGGCCACCAAGCTGGCTTCCAATAAAAGGTAATCCATGGCCTTCTTCTATATCGGCGTCATGTCCGGCAGCAGTCTCGACGGGATCGATATCGCCCTGCTGGAGCAGGATGAGCGTCCCAGACTGCTGGCGACGCACTACATCCCCATGCCGGAAGACCTCGGGGCCGAGTTGCTCGGCCTGTGCGCCAGCGGCGACGATGAACTGGCCCGTGCAGCGATTGCCGAGCAGAAGTGGGTGCGGCTGGTAGCGCAAGGCGTCCTTGCCCTGCTGAGCGAGAAGAACATGGTCGCCGGGCAAGTGCGCGCCATCGGCAGCCATGGCCAGACCATTCGCCATGAGCCGGCACGCGGCTTCAGCATCCAGATCGGCAACCCGGCACTGCTGGCCGAACTGACTGAAATTACCGTCGTCACCGATTTCCGCCGCCGCGATATCGCTGCCGGCGGCCAGGGTGCTCCGCTGGTGCCGGCGTTCCACGAAGCCCTGTTCGACGACAACAAGGACCGCCGCGCGGTGCTCAATGTTGGTGGCTTCACCAACCTGAGCCTGATCGAATCGGACCGTCCGGTTTCCGGCTTCGACTGCGGCCCGGGCAACGTACTGCTCGATGCCTGGATTCAGGCATGCCGTAATCTGCCGTTCGACCGCGATGGCGAATGGGCAGCGAGCGGCCAAGTCAATGACGCACTGCTCAAGGCCCTGCTCAGCGATCCGTTCTTTAACGCTCGGGGACCCAAAAGCACCGGGCGCGAGGTGTTCAACCTGGGCTGGTTGAAACAGCACCTGCAATCATTCCCGGCCCTTCCCGAGCAGGATGTCCAGGCGACATTGCTGGAGCTGACCGCACTGAGCATCACCCAGTCCTTGCAGGCCGCGCAGTCGAGCACGATCGAGCTGCTGGTGTGCGGCGGCGGCGCCCACAACCTGACGCTGATGAATCGCCTGACCGCCCTGCTGCCGCAAACCCGGGTCAGCAGCACCGAAAAATTCGGTGTCGACCCTGACTGGGTGGAAGCCATGGCGTTTGCCTGGCTGGCGCATTGCTGCTTGGAAGGCGTGCCGGCCAACCGCCCGACCGTAACCGGTGCACGCGGCTTGAGGGTATTGGGCGCCATCTATCCCGCCTGATCCGACTGAGCCCACAATGCAAAACGCCGCGCATCAGCGCGGCGCTTTGCATTAAAGCCAGACAATCAGATCGAGAATGACGAACCGCAACCGCAAGTGGTCGTGGCGTTAGGGTTCTTGATCACGAAGCGCGAACCCTCCAGACCTTCCTGATAATCCACCTCGGCACCGGCCAGGTACTGGAAGCTCATCGGGTCGACCACCAGGCTTACGCCCTCGCGCTCGACGATGGTGTCATCGTCAGCCACATCTTCATCGAAGGTGAAGCCGTACTGGAAGCCCGAGCAACCGCCGCCGGTCACGAAGACACGCAACTTCAAACGATCATTGCCCTCTTCATCGACCAGGGTTTTCACCTTGTGCGCAGCACCTGGGGTGAATTCCAGAGCCACTGGAGTGAAGGATTCAACGCTCATGTCAGATATCTCCCGGCGTCAGCCGTCGTAATGCGTAATGACGGGCATTATCCGCTTGTCCGAGAAAACAGGTCAACTATAGGGACTGCCGTGACCGGGCTCAATCAGGCCCGGTCGTCGCAAGTCTTACGGCATCATGCCGGCGTGTGACAGGCCCAGACGCTCGTCCAGACCAAACATGATGTTCAGGTTCTGGATGGCCTGGCCCGAAGCGCCCTTGACCAGGTTATCGATCACTGACAACACCACCACCAGATCGCCGCCCTGCGGACGGTGCACCGCAATACGGCAGACGTTGGCGCCACGCACACTGCGGGTTTCCGGGTGGCTGCCGGCCGGCAATACGTCGACGAACGGCTCGTCGGCATAACGTTTTTCGAACAGCGCCTGCAGGTCAACGGACTTATCCACAACCGTTGCATACAAGGTTGCGTGAATGCCACGGATCATCGGCGTCAGGTGCGGCACGAACGTCAGGCCGACATCGCCACCGGCTGCACGGCGCAGCCCCTGGCTGATTTCCGGCAAGTGACGGTGGCCCTTGACCGCGTAGGCTTTGAAGCTTTCGGTGGCCTCGGAGAACAACGAGCCCACGCTCAGACCGCGCCCGGCACCGCTGACACCCGACTTGCAGTCGGCGATCAGACGGCTGTTATCGGCAAGGCCGGCTTCCAGCAGTGGCAGGAAACCCAGTTGGGTGGCGGTCGGGTAGCAGCCCGGCACGGCGATCAGGCGAGCAGTCCTGATTTGCTCGCGATTGACTTCAGGCAAACCGTAGACCGCATCCTTGAGCAACTCCGGCGCGCCATGCGGCTGGCCGTACCATTTGGCCCACTCCTCGGAATCCTGCAGACGGAAATCGGCCGACAGGTCGATGACGCGGGTGCCGGCGGCCAGCAACTCGCCAGCCAACGCATGGGCAACGCCGTGCGGGGTCGCGAAGAACACCACATCGCACGCGCCCAGGGTGTTGATGTCCGGCACGCTGAACGCCAGGCCGTCGTAATGACCGCGCAGGTTCGGGTACATGTCGGCGACTGCCACGCCGGCCTCGGAGCGGGAAGTGATGACCTCTACCTGCGCCTGCGGATGCTGTGCCAACAAGCGCAGCAGCTCAACCCCGGTGTAACCCGTGCCGCCGACGATACCGACCTTGACCATAACCTGTCCTCAACGAAACAACTGGAAAGCCAACGATGATAGGGCGGCAAGGCCGATGCGACAACCGACAACGTGACGTATGCGCACACGGCCCCTACTATTCGGCCACCGTGAACCTGAAGGAACCTTCATATGCTCTATCTCTGGATCAAAGCGCTGCACATCGTTGCCCTTGTCTGCTGGTTTGCAGGCCTGTTCTATCTGCCGCGCCTGTTCGTCTATCACGCCATGAGCGAAGACAACACCAGCCGCGAACGCTTCAGCCTGATGGAGCGCAAGCTGTATCGCGGCATCATGGGCCCGGCGATGATCGCCACGTTGCTGTTCGGTGGCTGGCTGGCCTGGCTCAACCCCGCCTGGTTCACTCAAGGCTGGATGCATGCAAAGCTCACCCTGGTGTTTCTGCTGATTGGCTACCACCATGTCTGCGGTGCCCAGATCAAGCGTTTCGCCCGTGGCGAAAAGGGTCGCAGCCACGTCTTTTATCGCTGGTTCAATGAAATTCCTGTAGTGATCCTGCTGTCCATCGTCATTCTCGTGGTGGTCAAGCCGTTCTAGACCTTTCCAGACCAGACAAGGAAGCCCTGCATGCCCGACACCCACTTCAAGATTGTGTTCGAAGGACAATTGCGCGATGGCGTCAGCCTCGAAACAGCCAAGCGCAACCTGGCACAGCTGTTCAAGAGCGAGGTGTCGGCCATCGACCGCCTGTTCAACGGTCAGCCCGTTGCTCTCAAGCGCGGGCTGATCCACAGCGAGGCCGATCGCTACCTCAAGGCACTGCACGAGGCCGGAATCGATGCGCGCGTCGAGCCAGACCCGGCCATCAGCCTGAGCCTTGAAGAAGTCAGCGAACCGTCACCCTATCGCACCCCCATCGACCCGCCAGATGCATCGCCTTACGCACCACCCAAGGCTGCGGTCGATACGCCTGTATTGCGCAGTGAACTCAAGGTTTTCAGTATTCAGGGCCGCATCGGCCGCCTGCGTTATCTGGCCTGGTCTCTGGTCTGGATCGGCTCAGCGCTGCTGGCTGGACTGGTTTGCGCCGCCGTCATGAGCGTTTCACTCGTGGCCGGCGGGCTACTGACCACCGTCACAGTGATTGCCCTGGCGGTGGTGAGTATCCAGATCGGCGTGCAGCGGCTGCACGACATCGGTTGGTCGGGCTGGTTTTTACTGCTCAACCTGGTGCCGTTTCTGGGCAGTTTCTTTCCGCTGGTGATGGCACTGATGCCCGGCAATGCCACGGCCAACCTCTATGGCGCACCGCCTCCGTCCAATACGCGCGCGGTGAAAGTGCTGTCTGGCCTGTGGCTGGTGGTCATCATCCTGTTTATCCTGTTGACCGTATTCAGCGGCATCGCCGCGATGACCCAAGAACTGCAAAGCACAGTCGATCTCTACGAACAGGCATTGCCTTATGACGACGACAGCGGCGCGAGCGATAATGCCCGTCCCGCACCGGGCACGTTTTTCAAAGGCGAACGAAGCCTGTAATGGAGACCTGCATGACCCGCTACGCCCTGATTACTGGTGCTTCCAGCGGCATCGGCCTGGCCATGGCCGAAGCCTTGGCGCGCCGTGGTCGCAACCTGATTCTGGTGGCTCGCCAGCGCGACCCGCTCGAATGCATCGCCCTGGAGCTGACTCAGCGTTTCGGCGTAGAAGTGCTGTTTCGCGCCTGTGACCTGGGCGAACCGTTGCGCCTGTCAGGCTTTCTGCTGGAACTCGAAGACGGCGCCCACCAGATCGACCTGCTGGTCAACAGCGCCGGCATCGGCACCTGCGGCCCGTTTCTGGGCCAGGAATGGGCGGCCGAACAAGACCTGATCGACCTGAATGTCCTGGCCCTGACCCGCCTGTGTCATACCGTGGGCAACCTCATGGCCCTGCAAGGCGGCGGGCAGATTCTCAACATTGCCTCCGTTGCCGCCTTCAAGCCAGGCCCGTGGATGAGCACTTACTCGGCGAGCAAGGCGTATGTGCTGAACTTCTCTGAAGCGCTGCGTGAAGAAGGCCGCAAAAACGGCGTCAAGGTTTCCGTGCTGTGTCCCGGCCCGACCCGCACGCCGTTCTGGCGCACCGCGCAGATCAACATCGACGAGCGCAAGATGATGAGCCCCGAAGAGCTGGCGCTGCATACCGTACGCGCCCTGGCCCGTAATCGAGCCGTGATCATTCCGGGCTGGCGCAACAAATGGCGATCCTTCAGCCCGCGCCTGGGCTCGCGCTGGCTGACCCGACGCATCAGCGGCCTGATCAACAAAAGGCGCTGTCACTGACTAAAAGGATACGGTTCAGTACACTGCTGCCGGTCCCACCTCAAGGAGCAAATGGCTGTGGATACTTTGTTCACCAAGATCATCAACCGGGAAATCCCGGCGAACATCATTTACGAAGACGACCAGGTTCTGGCCTTCCACGACATCGCCCCACAGGCGCCCGTGCATTTCCTGGTCATCCCGAAAAAGCCCATCGCGACCCTCAACGACCTGACCGAAGAAGACAAGGCACTGGCCGGTCATATCCTCTTCACTGCCCAGCGCCTGGCGCTGGAGCAAGGCTGTGAAGAAGGTTTTCGCGTGGTCATGAACTGTAATGAACTGGGTGGGCAGACCGTCTATCACATTCATATGCACGTGCTTGGCAAGCGCCAGCTGAACTGGCCGCCGGGCTGAGCTGCATTTTCAACGACTTATGCTCTATACCCTGCCGCTCAGCGGATCGGCAGGGTGATCCACCGCAAGCCTCAGATGCACGATTGCACTAGACTGGGGCCAATGGATATCACCGGAGGTGCCCATGGCAACCGAACGTCATTACTCGGTCATCGACAAGCTGTTGTTGCAGGCCGATAGCGCAATGCGCACATTGCTGCCTTCCAGCGGCCACTCCCAGCGCCCGTCGCCGGCGATCGTACGCCCGGAACACGCGATGGATGAAACCGAAACACGCCACATCGCCGGCCTGATGCGCATCAACCATACCGGCGAAGTCTGTGCCCAGGCGCTGTACCAGGGTCAGTCGCTGACGGCCAAGCTGCCAGAAGTGCGCAAGGCCATGGAACATGCCGCCGATGAAGAGATCGATCACCTAGTGTGGTGTGAACAACGTCTTCACCAGCTCGGCAGCCATACCAGCGTGTTCAACCCGCTGTTCTATGGCCTGTCGTTCGGCATCGGCGCTGCTGCCGGCCTGATCAGCGACAAGATCAGCCTGGGCTTTGTCGCCGCCACCGAAGACCAGGTCTGCAAGCACCTGGACGAACATCTTGAGCAAATCCCCGCCGCCGACGAAAAATCCCGGGCGATCCTCGAGCAGATGCGCATCGATGAGGCCCATCACGCTGAAGCGGCACTGCATGCCGGTGGATTTCGCTTTCCGGCACCGGTCAAGTTTGGCATGAGCCTGGTGGCCAAGGTCATGACCAAAACCACTTACCGGTTTTAAGCACCGGCAAGCAAACAAAAAAGGCGCCTGTCGAAGGCGCCTTTTCTATTTGAAACAAACCTGCCACTCAGCCCAGTTCGACGATTTCGTAGTCATGGGTGATTTTTACCCCGGCGTTGCCCAGCATGATCGATGCCGAACAGTACTTCTCGGCCGACAGCTCGATGGCGCGCTTGACCTGAGCCTCTTTCAAGCCCCGGCCCTTGACCACGAAATGCAGGTGAATGCTCGTGAACACCTTCGGGTCTTCGGTGGCGCGCTCGGCTTCCAGAAACGCCTCGCAGCTTTCGACCGGCTGCCGGGACTTCTTGAGAATGCTCACCACATCGTAGTTGCTGCAGCCACCCAGGCCGATCAGCACCATCTCCATGGGCCGCACGCCCAGATTACGACCACCGCTCTCGGGCGGGCCGTCCATGACCACGACATGACCGCTACCCGACTCGCCGAGGAACATGGCTTCGCCAGCCCATTGAATGCGTGCTTTCATCGCCAAGACTCCACTGCTGAAAAAAGGGTCGCCAGATTAGGGCGTGTGGGCATTGCAGTGCAAGCCGCGATGCAGCGCTATCGAACAATGAATTAAACATGCCGTTTTCAGAAGTTTTGTAGGAAAATTCTTAAATGACGTCAAAGTTTCGTCAAATACTGGCGAGAACTGTCTATCTGCCGATACCTTAAGCAAGCCATTTGGCGCAAGACCTCTTCGGGATGCACGCATGTTCGCTATCGCCCTCAATTCAAGAACAAAGAGCATCGACAAGCTTCTCATCCATGCCCAGCGCCGCCGCTACCCGGCCAAGGGCAACATTATCTGTGCCGGCGATACCGCGCACTCGCTGTTCTTCATTATCAAAGGTTCTGTGACCATCTCGATCGAGGACAGCGACGGCCGGGAAATGATTGTCGCCTACCTCAACAGTGGCGACTTCTTTGGCGAGTTGGGATTATTTGAACCACCGGGCCATGAATCGCTGCGCAGCGCCTGGGTGCGGACTAAAGGCGAATGTGAAGTTGCAGAAATTTCCTACGAGAAATTCCGCGAACTTAGTCATCAAGAGCCGGACATTCTTTATACCCTCAGCACGCAGATGGCCGAGCGCCTGCGTAACACTACACGCAAGGTCGGCGACCTGGCGTTTCTCGATGTCACCGGCCGCGTCGCGCGAACCCTGCTCGACCTGTGCAAACAGCCTGACGCCATGACTCACCCGGACGGCATGCAAATCAAGATCACCCGTCAGGAAATCGGTCGTATCGTCGGTTGCTCGCGAGAAATGGTCGGCCGCGTGCTCAAGTCGCTGGAAGAGCAGAACCTGGTGCACGTCAAAGGCAAGACCATGGTGGTGTTCGGTACCCGTTAAACGAGTCGCTCAGAGCCCGGCCAGCAATTGCCGATAGGCCTGGAACAGGCGTTCAGGCACGTCGGGGCCCGGGAACACTTCATGCAGCGCGATATGGCTGCTGGCTCGCACACGTGACGGCAGATCGCAGCACGCATAGAAACGATTGACCGCCGCCACCATCTCGTCGCGCTGGTTATCCAGCAGCAATGCACCATGGGCGAGAACCACAGGCCGCGCGCCACCCTCAAGGGCTCGTGCCTGGCGCCAGCGTTGCGCGGTGCCGACCAGCTTGCGCCCGTCGATGTTGACGTTATAGCGACCGTCACAGAACGCACCGTCCACCTCGCCCAGAGACGCCTGGGCGCCGAGCGAGGTCAGCACATCGAGCAATGGCTGGCATAAGCGCCGATAAGCCGTCTCGATCCGGTCACGATCGACATCATGGCGCGGCTGCGCGTACACCAGCGCAATGTTCACTGTCGCAGGCGACTGCGGCACCGGTTCGCCACCGCTTTCGCGCAGCAACACCGGCCAGCCGCTGTCGGCCAGCACGTCACAGGCTCGATCGAAACCGGCAAGCCGGTTCATGCGCCGTGGCATGACCAACGCCTGCTCATTGGGCCGCCAGAACAACAGCCCATGCTCGGACTCGCCCGCACCTACCGACGCCAGCAAGTCCTGCTCGGCCTGCAGGCCTTGCTCGACGCCGATATCGATGATCACAGAAGAGCTCAATCGATTGCTGGCGCGCTGATGATTGCAGCCCCACGCTCCGGGAAGAACAGACGCTGCAATTCAGCCCCCGGCTGCTCGGCGCGCATGAATGCCTCACCGACCAGGAACGAGTACACGTCGTTGATTTCCATCAGCTCGACATCGGCCCGGTTGAGGATGCCGCTTTCGGTGATCACCAAACGGTCGCGCGGGATGCGCGGCAGCAGGTCCAGCGTGGTTTCCAGACTCACCTCGAAGGTGTGCAGGTTACGGTTGTTGACCCCTACCAGCGGTGTATCGAGGGTTTTCAGTGCGCGTTCCAGCTCATCGCCATCATGGACCTCGACCAGCACATCCAGGCCGACGCCCTTGGCGGTCGCCGCCAGTTCGGCCATGCGCACGTCATCGAGTGCCGAGACGATCAGCAAGATGCAGTCGGCGCCCAGCGCACGGGCTTCGATCACCTGATACGGGTCGATCATGAAGTCCTTGCGGATCACCGGCAGCTTGCAGGCCGCCCGCGCTTGTTGCAGATACGCATCGGCGCCCTGAAAGAAGTCGATGTCGGTTAGCACCGACAGGCAAGTCGCGCCGCCACTGGCATAACTGACGGCGATCTCGGCCGGATTGAAGTCCTCGCGGATCACGCCTTTGCTGGGCGACGCCTTCTTGATCTCGGCAATCACCGCCGGCTGCTTGCGCTTGGCCTGCTCCAGCAGCGCTGTGGCGAAACCACGCGGCGCATCGGCCAGCGCGGCCTGGCGCTCGACTTCGGCCAGGCTCACCAGAGCACGGCGAGCTGCGACTTCCTCGGCTTTGCGGGCCAGGATTTTTTCCAGAACCGTTGGCACGCTCATCCTTCATTCTCCTGCTTGAATACGGCGGTAAAGGCACCCAGCTCTTCGAGCTTTTCCCGGGCAAGGCCGGTGTGCAAGGCATCATGCGCCAGCTCGACACCTTCTTTAAGGCTGTAAGCATAATCAGCAGCATAGAGTGCAGCGCCAGCATTAAGCACGATCATTTCAGCGGCTTTTTGCCCGCTTTCAGTCTTGCGCTTGCCCAGCGCGTCGCGAATCAGTGTCAGCGAGGCTTGTGGGCTGTCGACCACCAGGCCATACAGGCTCTGGCTCTTCATACCCAGATCTTCAGGCTGCACCCAGTACTCACGAATTTCGCCTTTATTCAGCTCGGCGACATAGGTCGGCGCGGCCAGGCTGAATTCGTCCAGCCCGTCCTGGGAATGCACCACCAGCACATGCTGGCTGCCCAGGCGTTGCAACACTTCAGCCAGAGGGCGGCACAGGGCCTGGTTGAACACGCCCACCACCTGATGGCGCACGCCGGCCGGGTTGGTCAGCGGGCCAAGCATGTTGAACAGGGTACGCAAACCCAGATCGCGGCGCGGTGCGGCGGCGTATTTCATGGCGCCGTGATGCACCTGGGCGAACATGAAACCAATGCCGACGCTGTCGATGCAGCGCGCGACCTGCACCGGGGTCAGGTTCAGGTAGATACCCGCCGCCTCAAGCAGGTCGGCACTGCCGCTCTTGCCCGAGACGGCGCGGTTGCCGTGCTTGGCCACTGTGCAACCGGCCGCCGAAATCACCAGCGATGCAGCCGTCGAGACGTTGAAGATATTGGCGCCGTCGCCGCCGGTGCCGACGATGTCGACCACTCGGTCCAGCGTCTGCAGCTCGACCTTGCCGGCCAGCTCGCGCATGACCGACACCGCACCGACGATCTCGTCGATGCTTTCGCTTTTCATGCGCATGCCCATCATGAACGCGCCGATCTGCGCCTCGCTGCACTGGCCGGTCATGATCTCGCGCATGACCTGGCTCATCTCTTCGGTGCTCAGGTCCAGATGATTGACCACCCGTTCCAGAGCGGTTTTGATCGTGATCGGGGTGCTCATGAAGAAAGTCCTTGTGCCTGACGCGTGCCGCCGGTCTGTTTGAGGAAGTTGGCGAACAGCTCATGACCCTGTTCGGTCAGGATCGACTCGGGGTGAAACTGCACCCCTTCGATGTTCAGGGTCTTGTGGCGCAGGCCCATGATTTCGTCCACCGAGCCATCGGCATGCGTGGTCCAGGCAGTGACTTCCAGGCACTCGGGCAGGGTTTCGCGCTTGACCACCAGCGAGTGGTAGCGGGTGACCACCAAGGGCTGGTTCAGGTCGGCGAATACGCCCTGGTCTTCATGGGCCACCGGGCTGGTCTTGCCATGCATCACCTGCCGGGCGCGGACGACATCGCCGCCGAAGGCCTGGCCGATCGACTGATGGCCCAGGCAAACGCCCAGGATCGGCAACTTGCCGGCGAAGTGACGAATCACCTCAAGCGAGACGCCCGCTTCATTGGGCGTGCAAGGACCGGGAGAAACCACGATGCGCTCGGGGTTGAGCGCTTCGATTTCGGCAATGGTCAATTCGTCGTTGCGGATCACCTTGACGTCGGCACCCAGCTCACCCAGGTACTGCACGACGTTATAGGTAAAAGAGTCATAGTTATCGATCATCAGCAGCATTTTAAGCGCAACCCATTGAATTTACTGACTTTTCTAGTAAACCTTCAAATTTCATACTCGCTTAAATACCCGCTATTTCATTTACTGAAATCTACCAGCTTGTACGCTGTTCGCGGGGCGGTCTGAAGGCATATCGATACGGGCCGGCAAGGCCGGCAAAGGAGATAGTCAGGCGCGCCAACGCCAACGGGCGTGGGCCTTGATAACGCGCATCAAGAGTTTGCTGACAGTCGTCACGGAGGGAGTCTCATCTATATGTTTCGGGACATTAGCTCACCGGGTTACGCGGTGCAATATCATTCTAAGATAGATCCTCCTTGCTGCACATGATCAGATTTAGGATCTCAAAATGAGATCAGGCTGTACCACAGGTTCTCATATCGCAAACCGGTCTCCCCTATAACAAAACGGTATGAGACTCATGCCTAGGCTGCTGCTACCCTCTTTGGCGCGGGGTCGTGCGCCCCCGCCCAACAGGGGAGCCGCACCCCAGGCAGGGGTAGAGCACATTCTCTTACGCGGATACAAATTATTTCTTTACTCACCACGCGATTCGCTTCAAGATGCGTCGCGTAGGCTGCTTCAGATCCTTGCTCCCTAGCCCATCAGCGCGGTTAGCAGGGAATTTTTTGCACCTAAGGTGATCTAGTATTAGGGATACTCGTCAACGTAGCACAGCGAATATCCTTTGAAGCACAGTGCTCTCTTATGGAGGAAAATACATGAAAGGTTACGTAGCAAATGTCTGCAAGGACGAGCGTCCTGACATTTAAGTATTAATAATCTGTAAAAGAGCAGGCATTGTGCCTGCTTTTTTTTGTCAAAAAATCAGCACGACCACGAAATAGAAGAAATGGAAAATTCTGCCTGGCTTACGTTTTTTAATTACTTCCAACCCTTGGCTGTTGTAGTACCTGCCATACTCAACCTGCTATTCGTGATAGTGCTGATTCTTTTCGGCTCATTCTTGGGTGGTTATGCGCAATGGTCAAGGACAGCAGATAAAAACGATAGAATCCCCATCAAAAATATACTTTTTGGTGCCGCCGCCTCCTTCATGTGCGTACCTTTTTTTTCATCGGTTATTCATATCGATTATCAGCAAATAGTCCTCCCTATCGTCGATGGTACGACAGCAAAATTTATTGAGAAGGCATTGTTACTCGTGTCAGTCTCAGGAATTGCATCTTACCTAGGCTATGCCCTTCTTGACGGTATAGCGGAAAAGGTCCTTCAACAAGAAATTAAGAAGGAATCTGAAGAGCGCAAGGAGCAAGATAACAATATTCTCATCCAAAACAATAGGTTACGCGCAGAGATTCAGTATCTTAAAGCTGTTACCAATACTGAGTCAGCTGAAAAAACAGGCTCAAAAAATCTTCTTGAAGAAGCCCTGAAATGCATCAATGAGGCCATTGCGGTTTACAGCGAGGATAAGACCTCCGCCGAGTATGACAAAGCAAGAGTTTTTAAGGGGTATATTTTAAAGCGTCTTGGCCGGATTCGTGAAGCTCTGGACATTGTTAATGAGCAAATCCAATCAGGGCAAACAACTCCTATCACGCTTTTTAACAAAGCATGTTATCTATATCTTCTAGAAAAAGACAACCCGGACAGTGTTGAAAGATCAAAGCTTTTGATACGCGAAGCTATTACCCTTGAGACTGTCGATGACAATCTCAAGCAGAAGCAATTACGCATAAAGAATAAAATTGCAACTGATGCCGAATTAGACTTGAAGGGCCTATTCAGCGAGGCTGAGCGCGTAAAAATAGGTGAGTTGCAATGTGGCATTGCTAACACAATAAGCTGAGCGCGGTTATGATACACAGACGCAGCCTGCTGTCGATCATGTGTCAATAGGCCGAATCATATCTCATGCCTTGCAACACCATTCCGGTATCCCCTAGGCGACATGATCAGTAGTCTGATCCGGTCGGCCAGGTTTTCCGTAGCCTGGCTGATCGTCACCACTATCGTCCCACAAGCTCCTCTCTGGCCCAGAGCAGCGCCGCGTCTGTCACCTCCAGCATGAAGCTGATCTGATCAGCCCCCATACCTTGCCTTTTTGCCTGCGTCACCAGAGAGATCATGTAACGGTGCCTCGCCTCAGGATTAAGCAAAAGCGAGCTTTGGTCCTCAATGGCCACGGTCCAGGTTTGAAGTGCAGATGTCCTCAATTGCATTTCACAGTCCAGAGCTGATCAATTGTAAGCGCTCCATGAACCCCACATTCAAAGCCGCTGCTTGATCCCGGATGCTGTGCTCCCGATTTCTTTCTGGAGCCCGCCAACCATGATGCGTCCCGATGCAAAAGTCGAAAAAGTGTATCTGTACCCCAAGCCCGTCGACTTCCGAAAATCCATCGACGGTCTGGCAGCCTTGGTCGAGTTGGACATCAAGGTCGCGGTGTTCGACCCCGTGCTTTTCGTCTTCCTCAACAAGCCACGTAACCGCGTGAAGATCTTGTACTGGGAGCGCAACGGCTTCTGCCTTTGGCTCAAGCGCCTGGAGTCTGATCGTTTCGAAACATCGCCCGATGTGTCCGACGAAGCAATTGTCCTGACTGCCCAGGAGCTCAATTGGATGCTCGACGGCTTTGACCTTTGGCGTAACCGTCCCCATCAGGTTTTGACGCCGCGATTCGTGGCCTGATTCGGTATAATCCCGGGCATGAATTTCGTGCCCGACAACCTTCCTGATGATCCTGAATTGCTCAAGCAGATGCTTGCGAAGATGCAGTCCAGGATGGGCGTGCTCGAAGAGCAAGTTGCACTACTAAGGCAGCGCCTGTTCGGTCAAAAATCAGAGCAGGCCGTCGATCCGGCAACGCCTCAAATGGCGTTGTTCAATGAAGCGGAGC
Source organism: Pseudomonas sp. HP_08 (assembly GCF_055284095.1). Classification (NCBI taxonomy): domain Bacteria; kingdom Pseudomonadati; phylum Pseudomonadota; class Gammaproteobacteria; order Pseudomonadales; family Pseudomonadaceae; genus Pseudomonas; species Pseudomonas sp. HP_08. Next base: position 16,607 of record NZ_JBTOQC010000021.1, read on the forward strand.
ACGAGGTCGAGTTGGCGTGCGAGCCCCCTGAAGAAGAGGTCGTCGCACCCGCAAAGCGCCGTGGCAAGCGTAACCCATTGCCTGCCGATCTACCGCGCATCGAAGTCATCCACGAACTGCCCGAGCATGAGCTGACTTGTACCTGCGGTTGCCGCAAACACGCCATTGGCGAGGAAATCAGCGAGCAACTTGAAATCGTCCCGATGCAGATACGGGTGATCAAACACGTTCGTAAAGTCTACGGTTGCCGCGACTGCGAGACTGCACCGGTCACTGCGGACAAGCCGGCTCAGGTGATTGAAAAAAGCATGGCCAGCCCAAGCGTTCTGGCGATGCTGCTGACCACTCAATATGTGGACGGTTTGCCGCTTCACCGCTTTGAAAAAGTACTGGCCCGCCACAGCATCGATATCCCTCGCCAGACCTTGGCACGCTGGGTTATCCAGTGCGGCGAACATTTCCAGCCGCTGCTGAATTTAATGCGCGACAGCCTATTGGCCAGCCGGGTCATCCATTGCGATGAAACGCGGGTGCAGGTGTTGAAAGAGCCTGACCGCGAGCCAGGCAGCCAGTCATGGATGTGGGTGCAAACCGGCGGCCCGCCGGATAAGCCGGTGATCCTTTTTGACTACTCCACCAGCCGAGCGCAGGAGGTGCCTACGCGCCTGCTCGATGGCTATCGCGGTTAGGTCATGACCGATGATTATGCCGGTTACAACGCACTGGGCGCCCAAGCAGGAGTTGAGCGTTTGGGATGCTGGGCCCATGCGCGTCGCAAGTTCGTTGAAGCACAGAAAGTGCAGCCCAAAGGTAAAACGGGGCGCGCGGATATCGCGCTGAATCTGATCAACAAGCTTTACGGCATCGAGCGCGACCTAAAGGCTTGCGGCGACGCTGAACGTAAGATCGGTCGTCACGAACAAAGCCTGCCGATACTGGTTCAGTTGAAAAGCTGGATCGAAAAGACGCAGCCACAGGTCACTGCTCAGAACGCCCTGGGCAAAGCCATCAGTTACCTCGCCAGTAACTGGAGCAAGCTGGAGCGATACGTCGAGGAAGGCTACCTGCCGCTCGACAAGAACGCCGCTGAACGCGCGATCCGCCCCTTCGTGATCGGAAGAAAGAATTGGCTGTTTAGCGACACGCCCAAGGGCGCGACGGCCAGTGCTCAACTTTACAGCTTGGTCGAAACTGCCAAAGCCAACGGCCAAGAGCCTTATGCGTGGCTGCGCCACGCCTGCCGACAGCGACATCGGTTGAAGATTTCGAAGCTTTGCTACCGTGGAACTGCCCACCCGCATCGTCTAGCTGAGCGCGCCATCCATTTAAGGTCGGTGGGGTTTATGGAGCGCTTACAGCAGACAGGCATGGGCAGACCGACCGTGTATGATCGGATAAAAGAAAAAACCTTCCCGGTACCGATCAAGCTGGGACGCTCTTCTCGTTGGTCTCAGGCAGAAATCCAAAGCTGGGTTGCGCAGAAAAAGGCTGCCCGAGAGGCCGCCTGAAAATAGTTCTCTGGGGCGGCGTAGAGATGACTAAAAGCGAATCAGAGTCTACGCCCACCCGGGTATTTCGAGTGATGAAATCGCCCACCCACTTAAATCATCTCGAACAATAACTGCATGACAGCTATATGAGCAAATCACCAGCACTCGCACCGCTTTTGGCTTATATCAAACATCCTCAGAGCAGGCCATTGAGGGCGCTAGAAAATCTGACCCATTAAACACCGCAGTAAACTTGAAAGTTTCATAAAAGCAAAAGTTCACAATATGCGTTTGATCTTCGCCCTCAGGCCCCACATCTTTAAAAAAATTGTAATAAAAAATGCCAGGATGTTCTCCCTCAGCTTTTTCTTTTTTGATATAGCCAAGAAACTCAGAACTTACTTTTTTTTCGTAATCCGTAGCCCGCTCGCTGATGAAATCATGCGGCACGAGCATAACTTCACCTAGCCAAGACCACTGCATCTCGTGGTAAAAAAGTCCTTTAGCCACGGATTTGAAGAATCGAAAGAATCTCTCTTGATCAAACTCATAGGAAATCACCTGTTGCTCAACTCCAACACTATCAACCACAACCTCGTCCTGATAGTTATATGAAATAAGCCCGAGCAAACCGGTACCCACTCCAGATTGATCAAGATCAGAAAAAGTCTTCACACCAAAAGCTGGGTCATCACGCCACTTATCCTCAATTGAAAAAAAATTCTGAAAATCTTCGTCCGTCTTAAGCTGCCCTACAACTTTATCGGCAGCACGCTTCAATGAACGAAGATGAACATCAAAGAGAGGCTCAAGGGTGTCGTTATTTTCCAGCAAGTGCGATGAAAGCAAAACTAAACGGACATACTCATCATCTTTTGATTTGGCTTGATTATGTTCCTCACAAGAAGGCACAGTAATAAGACCACCCCGCCGCCCCTTTATAAAGAAACATTGCGGCGGAACATGCTCCAAACTTGTCTCAGGTTTTTCGCAACTATAACACGTCATAATAACCCCGAGTACCCAATCAGATTTAATGTTCAAACTGGTATGACCCCATATCGGCGTAAGCGGCTTATAACCCCAGCGCGTTATCTATCAATGCTGTACGGTTTTTTCAAGCACGGCAGCCCACCAATCCATTAGACGCTTTCGTTCAGCCAGATACTTCGCATGATTGTACGCACTTTTCGTCCGATCCGGATCCTTGTGAGCCAACTGCATCTCGATAACTTCTAAACGCCATAGCTCCGACTCATACATGTGAGTAGAGGCGGTCGCACGGAAGTCATGGCAGTGCCACCCCTTGAGATCCATGTACTCCAAAGCACGGTTCAACGTAGTCACACTGATAGGCTGCCCTGGGTGCATACCAGGGAACAGCAGCTTTCCAGCAGTGATCTCTCGCAACTCACGCAAGAGCTCGATGGCACGAGTTGGCAGAAGCACCAAGTGCATGCGGCCCATTTTCATACGTTCGGACGGCACCGTCCACAGCGCTTGGTCTAGATCGAACTCCGACCACTCAGCCAGACGCAGCTCAACCGTACGCACAAACAGAAGAGGCAAAAGATAAAGAGCAATAACCGTCCCCCTGTGCCCACAGTATGCAGCGACCGCCTTAAAGTATTGGCCAAGATCAGCAAGGCTCATGGGCCGGCTATGGTTGATAACCTTACGCGAGACCGCACCTTTTACTGCAGAGGCAGGGTCCGCATCAGCCCTCAGCGTGACAACCCCATATTGAAACACAGCAGAGATCCACTGCCTGACCATCAGCGCCAAGGTCGTAGCGCCCCGCTTGTCCATCTGCGTGATGATGTCCAACACCTGCGCCGCAGTAATCTCCCTCATTGGGAACCGGCCGATCCGGGGGTATACGTCGTTCTCGAACGCATGACGGATCTGTTTGCGGTATGTCTCTTTGCGTTTTGCCAGGCGGGCCCTGATCCATTCGTCGGCAACAGCCTTGAACGTGTTCCTGTTCTCGGTTAGTTGCTGCGCTTTCTCGGTTTGACGAACGTGCGAGGGGTTGCGACCAGCCTTAACGCGAGCCTTGGCAATATCCCGTTCAGTGCGGGCATCTGCCAGCGTGACGTCTGGGTAGGCGCCGATTGCATAGGTGCTCTCTTTGCCATCAAGCCGAAACCTGTACCGCCAAAGCTTTGAACCGCTCGGCGTAACCTCTAGATAAAGCCCAGCGCTATCGGTCAATTTGATTGATGAACTGTCCGGCTTGGCGAACTTTGATGTCGGTAAGTGGCATGAGGGTATGCGGGGACTCGGCTATTGATACCCGCAAAAATACCCGCATTTTCAGTAGATGTCGCCGGTTAACCCCGGACGGCGACGGCATATAGCACCAATGAATAAGGGAGCGCGAGGAAATATCGGACGATCAGCGACATCAACGGACGTTAATCACAGTTATCGATCATCAGCAGCATGGGCTCACCTCTTGAATCGCTGACTTTGAAATTAGTCCCCTCGCAATCTGAACACTCACGCTTCTCCCGCTGCCGGGCACGAACGGCATCCGGTGGGGACAGGGCAGAGGTTTGCGGGGCACATCGTTACGACACCGGCAGGGCCGGCAGGAGAAAGAGTCAGGCGCGCCAACGCCAACGGGCGTGAGCCTTGATAACGCGCATCAAGAGTTTGCTGACAGTTGTCACGGAAGGAGTCTCATCTGAACGTTTCGGGACATTAGCGTACCGGGTCAAACGGCGCAATGATTCTAAACGATAAAACCGACGCAATATCCGATCAGAAGCCGACAGATAAAACGCATCAGCACAGAAGTGATACACGCAGGCATTACAGTGCTTGGCAATTGCGCCGCACTGTAAGGGAAACAAGCCAACAACTGGCGCTCTGCAAGAGGCTTGCTAAGGTCAGAATCAAATAACAAGAGTGCCTCCCATGCCAACCTCCCCAGCCATGCCCTTCAACGCCCTGCGTACACCGCTGGCCGCTTGTCTGCTGTCCTTGTTCTGCGTAGCACCGGCCGCCGTAGCTGCGCCTTATTCGACGCTGTTTGTGTTTGGCGACAGCTTGCTCGACGCCGGTCAGTTTCCCGACGCCGGCGGCCCGAACGGCGCGACCTTGCGCTTCACCAACCGCACCGGCCCCACTTACCAGCCGGGCAGTGGCGAACTCACCGGCCTGACGTCATCCTCGCTGCTGGGCCAATCGCTCGGCGTGTCGCCGGCCGACCTGGCGGCGTCGACCTCGCCGGTCAATGCCGCCCTGGGCCAGGCGGATGGCAACAACTGGGCGGTGGGCGGCTACCGCACCGATCAGATCCTCGATTCGATCACCTCGCAATCGCGGGTGACCCTGCCCGACTCCGACATCGTGCTGCGCAGCCGCCTCGGCTATTTGCCCGGCAACGGCCTGCGCGCCGATCCGAATGCGCTGTACTACCTGTCCGGTGGCGGCAATGATTTTCTGCAAGGGCGGGTATTGAGTGCTGGCGATGCACGACTGGCCGCCGGGCGCCTGGCCGACAGCGCGCAGGCGCTGCAACAGGCCGGGGCGCGGTATATCGTGGTGTGGTTGCTGCCCGATATCGGCAATACGCCCGCTTTCAATGGCAGCCCGCTGCAATCGAGCGTCTCCGGTCTCAGCGCGGCGTTCAATACTCAACTGGTCGAGCGCCTGGCGCAGATCGATGCCGAAATCATTCCGTTGAATATCCCGCTGCTGATCAACGAGGCCCTGAGCGACCCGGCACGCTTCGGCTTTGCCACAAACACCAACCTGACCGGCACCTGTTTCAGCGGCGACAGTTGCCTGGCAAATCCGGTCTACGGGATCAACGGTACAACGCCCAACCCTGATCGGTTGTTCTTCAACGACCGCGTACACCCGACCACCGCTGCCCAGCTTTTACTGGCCGATTACGCCTACTCGATCCTGGCCGCGCCATGGGAACTGACCCTGCTGCCGGAAATGGCCCACACCACCCTGCGCGCCCAGCAAGACGAGTTGCGCAGTCAATGGCTCGCCGACCTCGGGGCCTGGCAGGCCGTCGGGCAATGGCGCAGCATCCTCAATGCCGGCGGCCAGCACGTCGACATCGACGCCCAGAGCAGCGGCGCCAAGGCTGACGGGCGTGGCTACAACCTGACCGTGGGCGGCAGCTACCGCCTTGCCGAACACTGGCGCACCGGCCTGGTCGCCGGCGCCTATCGGCAGAGCCTGGATGCCGGCCAGCAAGACTCGCATTACCGGCTCAATAGCTACATCGCCAGCGCGTTCGTGCAGTATCAGGCCAGCCACGTGTGGGGCGACCTGACGGCATCGGCCGGGCAACTGGATTACGACAGGGCCGAACGCCAGTTCGCGCTGGGCGCCAGCAAAGGTCAGGAAAAAGGTGATACCGACGGCCATCTGTGGGCCTTCAGTGCGCGCGTTGGTTATGACCTGGCCGGCAGCAATCGTCCGTGGCACCTGTCGCCGTTCATCAGCGCCGACTATGCCAGGGTCACCGTCGATGGCTACCGCGAGCGCGGCCAGGCGTCGACCGCACTGGGCTTCGATGATCAGGAACGCACCTCACGCCGGCTCGGCGCCGGCATTCTCGGTAAATGGCAGATCGCGCCCGCCACTCAAGTGTTTGGCGAATTTGCCCATGAACGCGAATTCGAGACCGACCCACAACAATTGCGCCTGTCGCTCAACAGCCTGTCGTCCATCGACTTTGATCTGCAAGGCTATGCCCCGCAACGTAGCCTCAACCGCGCCAGCCTCGGCCTGGGCCAGCAACTGACCCGCGACCTGAGCCTGCGCGCCGGCTACAACTGGCGCAAGAACGACGCACTGACCCAGCAAGGGGTCAGTGTCGGCGTGAGTCTGGATTTTTGAGGAGGACCAGGTTTGCGTAGGAGCGGCTTTAGCCGCGAAGGGCATCACCGGAGTTTAATGGGGTGCCCCGTTCCCGGCTAAAGCCGGTCCTACGAAATTCACGATCAAGAGGAGCCGCCCGGTCGGTCCTACGACTGTTCCGCCAAGGCCACTGCGCGGAACATGGCGCGGCGCTTGTTGATGGTTTCTTCCCATTCAAGCGCCGGCACCGAGTCGGCCACGATGCCGCCGCCGGCCTGGACGTGCAGCTCGCCGTCCTTGATCACCGCGGTACGGATGGCAATCGCGGTGTCCATATTGCCGTTCCAGGCCATATAACCCACTGCGCCGCCATACACGCCGCGCTTGACCGGCTCCAGCTCGTCGATGATTTCCATCGCCCGAATCTTCGGTGCGCCCGACAAGGTGCCGGCCGGCAGGATCGCGCGCAAGGCGTCCATCGCGGTCAGGCCGCTTTTCAATTGGCCGGTGACGTTGGACACGATGTGCATGACATTGGAATAACGCTCGATGACCATCTTCTCGGTCAGCTTCACCGAACCGATTTCCGACACCCGACCGGTGTCATTACGGCCCAAATCGATGAGCATCAGGTGCTCGGCGATTTCCTTGTCGTCCGACAGCAGGTCCTCTTCCAGCGCCCGGTCAGCCTCTTCGGTGGCGCCGCGCGGACGGGTGCCGGCAATCGGCCGTACCGTCACCAGATTGTCTTCGACGCGCACCAGCACTTCCGGCGAGCTGCCGACCACATGGAAATCGCCGAAGTTGAAGAAGTACATGTACGGCGTCGGGTTGAAGCAACGCAGCGCACGGTACAGGTCGATCGGCGCGGCCTTGAAGTCGATGGACATCCGTTGCGACGGCACCACCTGCATCACATCGCCCGCCAGGATGTACTGCTTGACGGTATCGACCGCCCGCTCGTAATCATCCTGAGTGAAGCTGGAGCGGAAAGTCGGCTCGGCCGCCGGTGGACGCGACAGGTCCAGGCCGCGGCGCGGGGTAATCGGCTGGCGCAGCTTTTCCATCAAGGCGTCGAGCTGCGCCAGGCCTTGTTCGTAGCCCTGCGGCTGCGCCGGGTCGGCCAGTACGATGGCGTGCATCTTGCCGGCCAGGTTGTCGAACACCACCACGGCATCGGAGACCATCAGCAGGATATCCGGCACGCCCAGCGGGTCCGGGTTCGGGCAGTTGGCCAGGCGCTTCTCGACATAGCGCACGCAGTCATAGCCGAAATACCCCACCAGGCCGCCATTGAAACGCGGCAGGCCCGGCAAGGTCGGCACGTTGTAGCGGGCCTTGAAGGTTTCGACGAACGCCAGCGGGTCTTCGACCTGCAGGCTTTCGGTCTCGACGCCATCACAGGTCACGCTGACGTTGTAGCCGTGTACCCGCAGCACGGTGCGGCATGGCAGGCCGATGATCGAATAACGCCCCCACTTCTCACCGCCCTGCACCGACTCCAGCAGATAGGAGTTGGGCTGATCGGCCAGTTTCAGGTAGATCGACAGCGGGGTATCGAAGTCGGCCAGGGTATCGATGGCCAGCGGGATGCGGTTGTAGCCTTCAGCGGCCAAACGCAGGAATTCTTCACGGTTCATACAGCACCTCGTGGTGTGAGGATAAAAACGGTCGGTTAGGCAAACAGGCCGCGGGCGGCCGGATTCAAGTCAGGCGCGCCAGCGCCAGCGGGCCAGGGCCTTGATGACTTTCATCCAGAGTTTGCGAGTGACCACCACGATGGAATCTCTATGAGAGGGACGTTCGATGTGCGGCAACAGTATCTCAGCGCCCTTATCCAGGCAACCGGGAATCAGCTTGCGCAAATCATCGATGACCAGCGCCGGTGACTCTTCGGCAATCGGCCGGCCATGGTTGTAGCCGTAGGTCAGGCCCACGCAGGCGACACCCGCCGCCTTGGCCGCCTGCACATCGCTGCGCGAGTCGCCGATAAACAGCGCATGGGCGGCCGGCACACCGGCCATTTTCATCACGAACAGCAAGGCGGCCGGGTCGGGCTTTTTCTGCGGCAGGGTATCGCCACCGATGATCAGGCGAAAAAACCGCCCCAGCTTCATGTCGTCCAGCAGCGGCGCGACAAAGCGCTCCGGCTTGTTGGTGATCAGGGCCATTTCCACGCCCTTCTTTTGCAACCACTTGAGGGTTTCGCGGACGCCGGGATAGACCACGGTGAACTCGTGCTTCTCGGCATACGCCTGCATGAACAGCTCAAGGCCCTGCTCGGCCAGGGCGTCGTCGACGCCACTGTGCTCAAGACTCCCGGCCAGCGCACGACGTACCAGAATCGGCGCCCCGTTGCCGACCCAGGCTCGCACGGCTTCAAGGCCGGCAGCCGGTCGACCCAACGCCAGCAACATCTTGTCGATCGCTACCGCCAGGTCCGGCACCGAGTCGACCAGCGTGCCGTCCAGATCGAACATGATCAGTTTCGGCAGCTGGTCGCCAAAGAGCTGTTCAAGGCCGCTCATGAGCGGGCGGCCGCTAACTCGCTGCGCATTTTATCGATGACTTGCTGGTAGTCCGGCGCATTGAAAATCGCGGAACCGGCGACGAAAGTGTCGGCACCGGCAGCGGCGATTTCGCGGATGTTCTGTACGTTCACGCCACCATCGATTTCCAGACGGATATCACGGCCCGACGCATCGATCAGCGCACGCGCTTCACGCAGCTTGTTCAGCGTGCCGGGAATGAACTTCTGCCCGCCGAAGCCCGGGTTGACGCTCATGAGCAGGATCATGTCGACCTTGTCCATGACGTATTCGAGCAGGTTCAGCGGGGTCGCCGGGTTGAACACCAGGCCGGCCTTGCAACCGCCCTCGCGAATCAGCTGCAACGAGCGGTCGATGTGCTGGGTGGCTTCAGGGTGAAAGGTGATGTACGTGGCGCCGGCCTCGATGAAGTCGCCGATGATGCGATCCACCGGGCTGACCATCAGGTGTACATCGATGGGTGCGGTCACGCCGTACTTGCGCAGTGCGCTGCAGACCATCGGGCCGATGGTCAGGTTCGGGACATAGTGGTTGTCCATGACATCGAAGTGAACAAAGTCCGCGCCGGCGGCGAGTACATTGTCAACTTCCTGGCCCAGACGGGCGAAGTCGGCGGAAAGAATCGATGGAGCAATAACGAAGGGCTGCATGGCGCACCTGTCTGGACTGAATCACGGTGGCGCGCATTGTACTCTAACGTTTCGCAATATTGCGTCTCACACTGCCCCCGTAGGAGCGCGCTCTGCCCGCGACCGGCTGCGTTAGCAGTCGTAAATTTGTGGCGGCGCATCAATTTTATGGCCGCTTCGCGCCCAGTCGCGGGCAAGCGCGCTCCTACACGCCGCTGTTAATCCGCCTGAACCCGCAGTTTGCGTTAGCAGTCGTACATTTGTGGCGGCGCATCAATTTTATGGCCGCTTCGCGCCCAGTCGCGGGCAAGCGCGCTCCTACACGCTGCTGTTAATCCGCCTGAACCCGCAGTTTGCGTTAGCAGTCGTAAATTTGTGGCGGCGCATCAATTTTATGGCCGCTTCGCGCCCAGTCGCGGGCAAGCGCGCTCCTACCCGCTGCCGTTAATCCGCCTGAACCCGCAGTTTTTCGCTGCGTCCGCGCAGCCATTCCAGTACCAGCAACAGCACCACCGAGAAGGCGATCAGCAGGGTCGCGGCGGCCGCGATGGTCGGGCTGAGGTTTTCGCGGATGCCGCTGAACATCTGCCGGGGCAAGGTGGCTTGCTCGGGGCCGGCCAGGAACAGGGTCACCACCACTTCATCGAACGAGGTGGCAAAGGCAAACAGCGCGCCGCTGATCACGCCCGGTGCGATCAATGGCAAGGTCACCCGGCGAAATGCCGTCAGTGGCGAAGCGCCCAGGCTGGCAGCGGCCCGCACCAGGTTGTAGTTGAAGCCTTGCAGGGTCGCCGACACGGTGATGATCACAAACGGCACGCCCAGCACCGCATGCACCAGGATCAGCGAGGTGTAGCTGTTGCCCAGGCCCAACGGCGCGAAGAACAGGTAGCTGGCCACGCCGACGATCACCACTGGCACCACCATCGGCGAAATCACCAGGGCCATCACCAGCGGCTTGCCGGGAAAGTCGCCACGGGTCAGGCCAATCGAGGCCAGGGTGCCGAAGACCATGGCCAGGAAGGTGGCGGCGGGCGCGACGATCATGCTGTTCTTCAAGGCGCGCATCCACTCGGCCGAATTGAAGAAGTTCTCGTACCACTGCATCGAGAAGCCTTGCAGCGGGTAAACCAGAAAACTGCCCGAGTTGAACGACAGCGGCACGATCACCAGCACCGGCAACACCAGAAACAGCAGCACCAGCGCGCAGATGATGCGCAAGGCGTAGTACCAGATTCGCTCGATCGGCGAGGTGTAAGGGGTCAGCATGATGATTCTCCTCAGCTCAGGCGCAGGCGGCTGGCGCCGACCAGCCAGCTATAGATCAGGTACAGCACGATGGTCGCCAACAGCAGCAGGCCGCCCAATGCCGTGGCCATGCCCCAGTTGATGCTGGTGTTGGTGTAGAAGGCCACGAAATAGCTGACCATCTGATCGTTCGGGCTGCCCAGCAGCGCCGGCGTGATGTAGTAGCCGATCGACAGAATGAACACCAGCAGGCAACCGGCACCGATACCGGCATAGGTCTGCGGGAAATACACCCGCCAGAAACTGGCGAACGGATGGCAGCCAAGGGAAATCGCGGCGCGCATGTAGCTTGGAGAGATGTTCTTCATCACGCTGTAGATCGGCAGGATCATGAACGGCAGCATGATGTGCACCATCGAGATGTACACGCCGACCCGGTTGAAGACCAGTTCCAGCGGTTTGTCGATGATGCCCATGGCCAGCAGCGCGCTGTTGATCAGCCCGCTCGATTGCAGCAATACGATCCAGGCGGCGACGCGCACCAGAATCGAGGTCCAGAACGGCAGCAACACCAGGATCATCAGCAGGTTGCTCTGCCGCGCCGGCAGGCTGGCCAGCAGGTAGGCCAGCGGGTACGCCAGCACCAGGCAGATGGCGGTGATCACCAGGCCCATCCAGAAGGTGCGGGCAAAGATGTCGAGGTAGATCGCCTGATCGGGCGAAGCCGCAGCCACTTCGCCGACATCGTCGATGCGATGGTCGACCGCGGCCAGCAGGTAATACGGGGTCACGCTGCTGGTGTTGCGGCGGATCGCCTGCCAATAGGCCGGATCGCCCCAACGCTCGTCGAGCGCTTCCAGAGCATCCTTGTAGGACGCAGGTTCAGCCGGCAGCGGCAAGGCGCGCGCGGTCTTGGTCAGCAGGCTGCGATAGCCGGCCAGTTCCATGTTCAGACGCTTGGACAAATCGCCCAGGGTCGAATTCTTGCGGGCATCGGCCAGGTCGCGGCTCAGTGCCACATAGGCAGCTTCCGGCGGCAGGCCCTTGCCGTCCCACTTTTGCACCTCGACGATGGTGGTCGGCAAGGCGTTGACCACTTCAGGGTTACCCACGCTTTTGTAAAGCAGCGCGGCGATGGGCACCAGAAAGACCAGCAGCAGAAAAATAACCAGCGGTGCGATCAGTGCCTGAGCCTTGAAGCGGTTGAACCGCTCGGCGCGAGCCAAACGCTGCTTGAGAGTGGGGCTGGCGCCTTCAGACAGGGGCACGGCGGTGGCCATAGCGAACTCCGAAAATCTTTGAACAAGGCTTTTGAACAAGAGGCCGCTCCCTTACGGGAGCGCGCCTCAGGCTAACGCGGGGTCAAACGCTTACTTGGCAGCCCAGGCAGTGAAACGCTGCTCCAGGGATTCGCCGTTGTCGGTCCAGAACGAGACGTTCATCTGTACCTGGTCCTTGATGTTTTCCGGCGTGGTCGGCATGTCGCTGAGGATGTTCTTGTCCAGCAACGGTACGGCCTGGGTGTTGGCCGGGCCGTAGGCGATGTTTTCCGAGTAGATCTTCTGCTGTTCAGGCTTGAGGGTGTAGGCGATGAATTTCTTCGCCGCTTCAGCGTTCTTAGAGCCCTTTGGAATGGCCCAGGCGTCGAAGTCATACACGCCGCCGTTCCACACCACTTTCAGGTTGCTCTCTTTCTGCACGGCAGCGATGCGGCCGTTGTAGGCCGAGCTCATGACCACGTCGCCAGAAGCCAGGTATTGCGGCGGCTGAGCGCCGGCTTCCCACCACTGGATGTTCGGCTTGAGCTCGTCGAGTTTCTTGAAGGCGCGGTCCTGACCGTCTTTGCTGGCCAGTACCTTGTAGACGTCGGCAGGCTTGACGCCGTCGGCCATCAGGGCGAATTCCAGGGTGTATTTGGCGCCCTTGCGCAGGCCACGCTTGCCCGGGAATTTCTTGGTGTCCCAGAAATCGGCCCAGCTGGTCGGTGCGGTGGTGACCTTGTCAGCGTTGTAAGCCAGTACGGTGGACCAGACGAAGAAGCCCGCGCCACAGGTGCTCAGCGCGCCCGGTACGAAGTCTTCTTTCTTGCCGAACAGCGCAGGGTCCAGTTCTTCGAACATGTCTTCGTCACAGCCGCGCGACAGCTCGGGCGACTCGACTTCTACCAGGTCCCAGGACACGCTCTTGGTGTCGACCATGGTTTTGACCTTGGCCATCTCACCGTTGTACTCACCGGCGATGATCTTGCCATTGCCCGCTTTTTCCCACGGCGCATAGAAGGCTTTTTCCTGAGCGGCCTTGTTCGCGCCGCCGAAGGAAATGACCGTCAGATCGGTTGCCGCCATGGCGTGCGCTGCACACATCATCCCCAGCGTAATAGCGGTGAACTTCAATGGTTTGAGCATTTATTCTTCTCTCCACGGGCAGTGTTGGGTTTAGCAATTGGGTAGGACGATTGTTCCGTCTCTAAGGTTAAGCGATGCCTTATTGCACTTGCTGCAGCGGGTCGAGCGCGCGGGCGTGCTCGGTTTGCCAGCCGATCGGCACGACATCACCCACGCGCATGGCGGGGTCGAGTTCGGCAATCGGTTGTTTGACGAAGAAATCGGTCTTGCCGGCGACTTCCATGCGCACCCGCACGTGGTCGCCCAGGTAGATGAATTCGGCGACGCGGCCAGAGAAGCGGTTGGCGCAATGCTCGCTGTGGCCGTTGAGGCTGATGCGCTCCGGGCGAATCGACAGGGTCACCGGATCACCGCTCCGGCCGACATTGACCGCCAGCGCCTGAACCCGCTCGCCACGGCCCAGCTCGACCACGCAGCGCTCGCCTTCCTGACTGACCAGCCGGCCATTGAGGCGGTTGTTCTCGCCAATGAAGTTGGCCACAAAGGTGTTTTTCGGGGCTTCGTACAGGGTGCGCGGTGCGTCGATCTGCTGAATCTCGCCCTGGTGGAATACCGCCACCCGGTCCGACATGGTCAAGGCTTCGCCCTGATCGTGGGTCACATAGACCACGGTCACGCCCAGGCGCTGGTGCAGGTGCTTGATTTCCATCTGCATGTGTTCGCGCAGTTGCTTGTCGAGCGCGCCGAGCGGCTCGTCCATCAGCACCAGTTGCGGCTCGAACACCAGGGCGCGAGCAAGGGCCACACGCTGCTGCTGGCCGCCGGACATCTGCGCCGGGTAACGGTGGGCAAAGGCGTCGAGCTGGACCATGCCCAGGGCGCGCTTGACCTTCTCGCCGACGTCGGTCTTGCTCAGGCCGCGTACCGTCAGCGGAAACGCCAGGTTCTCGGCGACCGTCATGTGCGGGAACAAGGCGTAGTTCTGGAACACCATGCCGATGTCGCGCTTGTGCGGCGGCACGTGGTTGATGGCCCGGCCACCGAGCAGAATCTGCCCGGCCGTCGGCGTTTCAAAGCCGGCCAGCATCATCAGACTGGTGGTCTTGCCAGAGCCGGACGGCCCGAGCAGGGTCAGGAACTCGCCTTTGCGAATGTCCAGGTTCAGGTCTTTGACGATCAGTGATTCGCCGTCGTAGCTTTTTTGCACACCACGAAAGCTGACCAGAACGTCATTGGCCCCAGCGCTTGAATCGACGTCGCTCATTACCCACACCTTTGTTATGACTGCGTGAGTTGAAGACTAGTGCAGGCCACAGGCCACGCAAATCGGGGGCCGGGAGAGATTGTCCTAGGCGCGATGGAAGGTCGCGTGTAGGGATTGCCCTACACCGATGGCGCGATCAGGCATATGAAAAATCAACACACCTTGTGGGAGGCAGCTCTGCTGGCGATAGCTGACGTTCAGACGCCAGATATGTCATGACTGCACTGACCTCATCGCGAGCAGAGCTCCCTCCCACAGTGTGGTGTCGCAATCAGATATGTCGCGCTGTCAGAGCAACTTGTGCTCCAGCGCATATTTCACCAGGTCGGCCAGCGAATGCACATTCAGCTTCTGCATCAGGCGTGCCTTATGAGTGCTGATGGTCTTGCTGCTCAGGGCCAGTTGCTGGGCAATATCGTTGACGTTGGCGCCCTGGGCCAACCGCTCGAACACCGAGAACTCGCGCTCCGACAACAGTGAATGCAGCGGACGGTTGTCGGTCAGGCCCACCTCGAAGACCATGCGGTCGGCCAGGTCCGGGTCGATATAACGCCCGCCCGCCGCCACCCGGCGAATGGCGGTCAGCAACAATGCCGGATCACTGTCCTTGGTCGCATAGCCGGCCGCGCCGACCTTCAGCGCCCGCGCTGCCATTTGCGCCTCATCGTGCATCGACAGCACCAGAATCGCCGGCGGGTTATTCAGCGCACGAATGCGCGGGATGGCCTCCAGGCCGTTGACGCCCGGCATCGAGATATCCAGCAACACCACCTCGCACGGCACCTGGCGGAGGATTTCCAGCAGTTGCTCGCCGTTGCCGGCCTCGCCCACCACTTGCAGGTCCTTGGCCAGGCCGATGAGCTGCTTGATGCCCTCGCGCACGATGGTGTGATCTTCAGCTACCAGTACACGAATCACGTGGCTCACTCCTGCTCGACCGGATCAAGGGGGATATAAACATACAAGGCTGTGCCCTCACCCGGCTCGCTGTCCAGCTCCAGCCGGCCGCCGAGCATCAACACCCGCTCGCGCATGCCCACCAGCCCGAACGAGGAAGGCCGGGCGGCCTGCGGGTCAAAGCCCTGGCCGTCGTCGGCAATGTTCAGGCACAGCAGGTTATCGGCCAGGGTCAGGCTGATCTGAACCGAATGCGCATTGGCATGGCGCATGACGTTGGTCAGCGCCTCTTGCAGGATCCTGAACATGCCGATCGCCCGGGCATCGCTGAGCGCCGGCAGGTTATCGGGCACCAGTACCAGGCAAGGAATCTGCGTGCGCTCTTCAAAGCGCCGCGCCTGCCATTCGATGGCCGAGGCAATTCCGGCGTCCAGAATCGGCGGGCGCAGGGCCGTGGCCACATCGCGCACCAGCTGGAACAACTGCGCGATCAGGCGCTTCATGCTGTTGAGCCGGTCGCTCAGGCCCGGATCGAGGTCGGCGTAGGCCAGCTCGCACATCGAGGTCTCCAGCTTGAGCACGGTGAGCATCTGCCCCAACTCGTCGTGCACCTCGCGGGCAATGCGCGCCTTTTCTTCCTCGCGCACGCTTTCCAGGTGCGCCGACAGTTCGCGTAGCTGTTCATGGGCCCGGCGCCGCTCGCTGACATCGCTGAGAAACACCACCAGGTATTCGGCCTCGCGAAAGCGCAAGAAGCTCAACGACACATCGGTGGGCAGCACGCTGCCGTCGGCACGAATGCAGTTGGTCTCGAACACCTGCGGGCCGTCTTCGCTGGAGCGTGCGTTGCGCCACAGGTTCAGCCAGCGGTCCATATGCAGGCCGGGCTCGAAATCGATCAACGGCCGGTCGACCACCGCGCCGGCCGGGTAACCCAGCATGGTTTCGGCAGACTGGTTGGCGTAGCGCACGCGGCTGTCCCAATTGACCCACAGAATGCCGACCGTGCTCTGGTCGATGGAAAACTGCGCCAGGCGCAAGGCCTCTTCACCGGCCAGGCGCCGGGCAATGTCCTCGCGCGCATCCAGCAGTTGTTGCTCCAGCGTCTGCTGCATGCGCCGCTGCCAGATGACGATGGCCAGGCACGCCAGCAGCATGGTCAGCAACAACAGGCACAGGTTCTTCCACAGCGCCGTCGACTCTGTGAAACGTGATGAGGTCAGCGGCATCCAGCGCGCATGCAGCTGGTCCAGCTCCTTGGCCGGAATCGCCAGCAACGCCTCAGCAATGATCGCCGCCAGTTCCGGTGAATCACGGCGCGAGGCGATGCGCAGCAACTGCGGCAGACCGATGTCGCCGACGATGGTCAGCCCGGCGAACTCCGGCTCGCGAAACAACCGGCTGAGCTGCGCTTCATCGACCACCGCATAACGCGCCTGCTGGCTGAGCAGCAGTTGCAGCGCCTGACGCTCCAGCGGCACGCCTTGCAGGTTCAGGTGCGGGTAGTTGGCACGCAGGTAATCGGCGGTCGCCGACGGCATGCGCACCACAACACGCGACAAGGTATCGAGGTTTTCCAGGTCCACGGTGCCACTGCCGTCGCGCTCACCGATCAGCAATTGCGAGACCCGCAAATAAGGGTCGGAAAACAGCCAGAGGCGCAGCCCGGTCGGGGTTTGCATCAGGCCGGGAGCCAGATCCAGATCGCCGGCCGCCAGGGCCTTTTCCATCGTTGCCTGGTCAGGATAAGTGCGCCACGACAGCTCGACGCGCAAGGCCGCCGCCACCGCATTCATGAGGTCGACATTGGCGCCGGACAACTGCTGCAGGCGCTGGTCGAACTGCGCATAGGGCGCACGCAGCACCACCCCGACGCGCAGGGGACCCTGCTGATCGAGCCAGGCACGCTGCTCGCCGCTCAGGTTTGCCTGAACCGAAGCCGGTGCCTCATCGGCACGCGCCACGGCGGCGGCCAGCATCAAGAGCGCAGCCAGGCTGCCGATAAAAAACCCACGTACAACCGCTATCATCAAGGCATGCTTCTCGTCTGTTGCACGGCTTAGCTGCACTGTAAGCACAGTGCCCGCATGGATTCTGATCTGGAATATCCGATGTCCCATACCCTTCGCGCAATGTTTCCTGCATTACTGCTGTCATTGAGCCTGACCCAGGTCATGCCTGCCGTGGCCGCCGACCCGGCACCTGCAGCCCCGGCCACCGCGCCGACCGATGCCCCTGTCGAACGTCCGCCGCTGTTGTCCCGCGAACAGGAAGAGGCACAAGCACTGGAGCGGCGCTTGCCCGCCCAGGACCTGCAGCAACTGCAAGCCGGCGACACTACGTTTCTCGCGCTATGGAAGCCCGCCAACAGCGACGATCCGCAAGGCGCGGTAATCATTGTTTCCGGTGCCGGCGAATCGGTGGACTGGCCCGAGGTGGTCGGCCCGATGCGGCGCAAGTTTCCCGATATCGGCTGGGCGACCCTGAGCCTGCCGCTGCCCGATACACAAGACCCGGCGTTGCAAGCCCGCGAAGCAGATCCTGCGGCCGACGCCACCGCTGCAGCCCCGGCCGCGGCACCAACACCAACACCAACACCAACACCAACACCTGCTACAGACGGCGCCAGCGCTGCGGTCGACGATTCGGCGGCCCAAGCCGCTCAAGCAGCCGCCGCCCAGGTATTGGCGCAAGCCGAAGCCGAGCAGATCTTTGCGCGTATCGACAGCGCGATTGCCTTCGCGGTGCAGAACAAGGCGCGCAGCATCGTCTTGCTTGGCCACAGCAGTGGCGCTTACTGGGCCACGCGCTATGCCAACGAACATCCCTCTTCACAAGTGCAGAAACTGGTGCTGGTGGGCGCACGTGAACCGATTGGCGCCTCGCCTTCACTGCTGGCGCTGATCCCGGACCTTAAGGTCAAAACCGCCGACTTCATCTACAAGAACCGCCCCAACGGCAGCGCCGAACAACGCCTGCAAACCAGCAAACGCACCAAGGGCCCCGGCTATACTCAGGTCGGCCTGGTCGACATTGCTGGCAATGCCGAGGCTGAACAGGAACAGATCTTCCGCCGGATTCGTGGCTGGGTGCAGGCCGAGTAGTGCCCGTAAACCGTCTTACCTGAAGCCGCGCCGCGTCTTGATCAGTGCATAAGCGCTGTGCAGGTCGCGGGTTCTTTCGGTGGCTTCGCGCACTTGCGCGGCACTGGCGCCTGCGCCGGTCAGCTTGTCCGGATGATGGCGGCTGAGCAAACGCCGGTAGGCGCGCTTGATCGTCTGCGGGTCGGCATCGGCCTTTACTCCCAGCAGCGACAAGGCACCGGGGTAATCCTCGACGCTGCCGAGCGGCGTGCGCTTGAGTGGATCATGCTCGGCCGCCAGCGCATCGATCCGCGTAGGCGACCAGCCCAGCCACTGTCCCCAGACACCGATCAGTTCGCGTTCGACAGGCGTTACCTTGCCGTCAGCCCAGGCCATGCGCCAACAGGCCCGCAACAAGGCTTCGCCCGTCACCGGATCGCTGCGCAGATAACGCAGATAACCGCGCAAACCCTCGCGCTCATCACGGCCCCGATTGAACGCCGCCACGGCTCGCAACCGGCCCGCGTGATCCAGGCCCAGGCGGTTCATGTGCTCGCGCGTCTGGTGAATATGCACCGGCAGCACACGGCCATTACTTTTGGCCAGCCGGCCGAGCAGCACGAACAACACCTCGTCATCGCGGATCGCCGCCCGACCGCCCAGCCGTTCGCGCAGGGTTTGCCAATTGCGCAATTGCAGGCGCCGGTCGACGACCTGGCCTAACACCGTGCCGAGCAAGGCGCCTGGAATACTGGCCAGTGCATAGCCGATTCCTGCCCCTATCAAAGTGCCCGGCCACAACATCAGTGCTTCTCCGCCAGCAAGCGCTCGACCTCGGCCAGACGCTCATGCGTTCCGACATCGACCCAACGGCCCTTGAAGTGCTCACCGCTGACCTGACCCTCGGCCATGGCCTTGCGCAACACATTCACCAGCTTGAAGGCGCCGGGCTCAAAGCCTGCAAACAACGCAGGATCAAGAATCGAAATGCCGCTGTAGGTCAGCCGCTGCGCGGCCGAATCGTCGTCACGCACCTGCCCGCCTACCAGCGAAAAGTCGCCCGCCGGATGGTGCGCCGGGTTATCGATCATCACCAGATGCGCATGGCTCGCCAGGCGTGTGTTCAATCCGGAAAAGTCGTAGTCGGTCCAGACATCGGCACTGATCACCGCGAACGGCTCATCGCCCAGCAATGGCAGCGCGCGCAAAATGCCGCCACCGGTTTCCAGCGGTTCGCCTTCGGGTGAATAACGGATGCTCAGGCCATAGCGCTGGCCGTCGCCCAGATAGTCTTCGATCTGCTGCCCCAGCCAGGCATGGTTGATCACCACCTCCTCGAAGCCTGCGGCGCGCAGGGCCTTGAGGTGGTAATCGATCAACGGCACACCGGCGACAGGCACCAGTGGCTTGGGGGTGGTCAGCGTCAGGGGACGCATTCGCTCGCCTTTACCGGCGGCGAGAATCATCGCTTTCATGCAAGCCCCTTCAACAGCTGCCCAAGCGCCGCCAGCTCAGGACGCCGGGCCAGCACTGTTTCTATATAAGAGAAGAAGCGCGGTACATCGGCCAGGTAACGCGGCTTGCCGTCGCGATGGCAGATACGCGAGAAGATACCGATCACCTTCAGGTGCCGCTGCACGCCCATCAGGTCGCTGGCGCGCTGGAATTCGGCAAAGTCCGCCTGCACGGGAATCCCGGCTTCACGCGCCTGATCCCAATACTGCTGCTGCCAGGCCGCAACCCGCTCTTCGGGCCAGCTCAGGAATGCATCCTTGAACAGGCAGGTGATGTCGTAGGTGACCGGGCCATAGACCGCATCCTGAAAATCCAGCACGCCAGGGTTCGGCTCACTGCGCATCAGGTTGCGCGGCATGAAGTCGCGGTGCACCAGCACCTTGGGCTGGGCCAGGGCGCTGTCGATCAACAGCGTGCTGGTCTGCTGCCAGAGCGCCTGCTGCTCCGGATCCGGTTCGATCCCCAGATGGCGCTGCACATACCACTCCGGGAACAGCTCAAGCTCGCGGCGCAACAGGGCCACATCGTAGCTGGGCAGCGGCGCGTCCATCGGCAGTTGCTGGAAGGCGATCAAGGCATCGATGGCATCGCTGAACAGCACATCGGCATTTTCAGCGTCGATCACGTCCAGATACGTCTGCCGACCCAGATCGTTGAGCAGCAAAAAGCCCTGCTCCAGGTCCTGGGCATGAATCACCGGCACATTGATGCCGCTGCCAGCCAACAGGTGCGCGATGTCCACGAAGGGCCGGCAATTTTCCTGGGGCGGCGGTGCATCCATGACGATCAGCGTGCGGCCGGCGCCTTCCCAGCGAAAATAACGCCGAAAACTGGCGTCGCTGCTGGCAGCGGTCAAGGTAGCCTGGGGCACAACGCCCCAATCATTGGCCTGAAACAGCGCAGGTAATTGCTCGTTCAGCCAAACCTGGAGCTTTTGCAGGCGTATATCGTGGTCTTGCATTACAAGGGTCTCCGACGGCGCTAGCCGTCAAGCGGGTCATGCTTTATTATCCGGGATCTTTTTCAGCCCATCGAAAGGCGTGCGGCCCCCCGCGGGCAGATGGCGCGCAGGAAGCCCGGACTAATAAGATGGCATTGAAATCCCCCGCGTTTCGTAAAAAATTTCCGTTGCTGGTAACCGGCAGTCTGCTGGCGATGCAACCCTTGGCCATTCCGTTCGCGGTTGCCGCCGAACAGTATGACTGTTCAGTGTCTGCTTCGGGAGCCTGGAACTGCGCGCCGAAAACCAGCGAAGCGCAGCTGCCGCCCCGTCCGGTGCATGCCGGTACGGCCGGCACCGAAGGCTCGCAGGACAGCGGCAGCTCGGCAAGCGAACCTGGCCCACGGACCAAACTGGTCACCGAAGCCAAGGGCCGGGCCCTCAAGTCGCGCAGCGCCGATTACAGTCACCTCGACTGGGTGCCGCGTGAAAACCTGAGTGCCGCGCAACTGGCCGAGACCGCTCCTTACTGCTCCGGTGCCTATGTCGAGCCGCTGCGCCCAGGCATGGATGACACCACGCCCATGGACGAGTCGCCGATGTTCATCGGTGCCAAGGCCTCGCGCTACCAGCAGGAAGAACAGATTGCGACCCTGGCCGGTGACGTCGTCATCCGCCAGGGCAGCATGCAGGTTCAGGCCCAGGAGGCTTCCCTGCACCAGGCCGAGAACCGTGGCGAGCTCAAAGGCGACGTGCGCCTGCGCGACAAGGGCGCCCTGATCGTCGGCGACCGTGCCGAGGTGCAACTGGACACCGGCGAAGCGCAGGTCGACAACGCCGAGTACGTGCTGCACAAGTCCAACATCCGTGGTAACGCGCTGTACGCCAAGCGGGCCGAGAACGCGATTATCCGCCTCAAGGACGGTACCTATACCTCCTGCGAGCCGGGCAACAACGCCTGGACGCTCAAGGGCAACAACGTCACGCTGAACCCGGCCACCGGCTTCGGCACTGCGACCAACGTCACCCTGCGGGTCAAGGACATACCGGTACTCTACACACCGTATATCTACTTCCCGATCGACGACCGTCGCCAGTCCGGCTTCCTGCCGCCGACCATCGCCAGCGGCAGCGACACCGGCTTCATGCTGGTGACCCCGTACTACTTCAACCTGGCGCCCAACTACGACGCCACGCTCTATCCGCGCTACATGACCAAGCGCGGCCTGTTGATGGAAGGCGAATTCCGTTACCTGACCAAGAGCAGCGAAGGCCAGTTCGGCGGCGCCTACCTCAACGACGAGAACGATGATCGCAAGCTGCAGAGCGATTACGACAAGACGCGCTGGATGATCAACTGGCAGCACAAGGGCGGCCTGGACTCGCGTCTGATGAGCACGGTCGACTACACCGACATCAGCGACCCGTACTACTTCCAGGACCTGCAGACCGACCAGATCGGCGTGTCCAAGACCGACTACATCAACCAGCAGGGCACCCTGACCTGGCGCGGCGACAGCTACACCGCCCGCTTCAATGCCCAGGCCTACAAGCTGGCGACCGTGGCCAACATCACGCCGTATAACCGTTTGCCACAGCTGACCCTGGACGGCACCCTGCCGTATAACCCGGGCGGTTTGAAGTTTGACTATCAGACCGAGCTGGTGCGTTTCGATCGTGACCTGCGCAACGGCAGCTTTGTCGATGAAGACGGCAACATCAGCTCGCGGCTTGATAACAACGTTTCCGGCCTGGACCGTGCCAACGGCGACCGCCTGAACCTGGCACCGGCCATCAGCCTGCCGCTGAGCTCGACCTACGGTTTTGTCACGCCCAAGCTCAAGTACGTCTACACCCAGTACGACCTGGATCTGGACGGCAGGGGCAAGAGCCAGCTGGCAGCCGCCGGCGGCGAGTTCGACAGCACTCAGAACCGCAGCGTACCGATCTTCAGCGTCGACAGCGGCCTGTACTTCGACCGCGACACCCAGTGGTTCGGCAAGGACTACCGTCAGACGCTGGAACCGCGCCTGTTCTATCTCTATGTACCGGAGAAGGACCAGACCGACATTCCGGTCTTCGACACCTCGGAAACCACCTTCAACTACGCCTCGCTGTTCCGCGACAACCGCTTCGTCGGCTCCGACCGTATCGGTGACGAGAACAAGCTGTCGCTGGGCGTGACCAACCGCTGGATCGAAGAAAACGGCTTCGAGCGTCAACGCTTCAGCATTGGCCAGGCGCTGTACTTCGAAGACCGCAAGGTGCAACTGCCGGGCGTAGTCTTCGCCGACCGCGACGATGCCAAGGCCAATGTTTCGCCGATCGCGATGGAATACGAGTTCCGTTTCAACCGCGACTGGCGCTTCAACTCCGATTTCAACTGGGACCCGGACAGCCACAGCACCCGTTCCGGCAGCGCGATGTTCCATTACCAGCCTGAGGACAACCCGGGCAAGATCGTCAACGTTGGCTACCGCTACCGCAATGACCTGGTCCGTTACGACCAGAGCACCGGCCGCTGGAGCGTTGGCGGCGGTGACTACGGCACCCCAGGCACGCCTGGCTACGTGAAGGACTACTACAAGATCCAGCAGCACGACTTCTCGGTGATCTGGCCGATCGTGCCGCAGTGGAGCCTGATCAGCCGCTGGCAATATGACTACAACCGCGCTCGGACCCTGGAAGCCTTCGGTGGTTTCGAATACGACAGTTGCTGCTGGAAGCTGCGTCTGGTCAGCCGTTACTGGGTCGACTACGACGAATACAGCCAGGAAGCGCCTCAGAACGAAAAAGGCGACCGCGGCGTATTCCTACAAATTGTGTTGAAGGGCCTCGGTGGCGTGACTGGCGCCAAGGTAGAGAGTTTCCTCGACAACGGCATTCAAGGTTATCGTGAACGTGAAGACAAAGCTTTGTAACGGCCTGCGCCCGCTGATGCTGGGCGCGCTTCTCCTGAGCGGCGCGGCCCATGCGGCCGTCCAGCCGCTGGACAGCGTAGTGGCCATCGTCGACAACGATGTCATTATGAAAAGCCAGATGGACCAGCGTGTGCGCGAAGTCCAGCAGACCATCGCCAAGCGCGGCGGCGGCACTCCGCCAGCCGAAGCACTGCAAAGCCAGGTCCTGGATCGTCTGATCCTGGAAAACCTGCAACTGCAGATGGGCGATCGCTCCGGCATCCGCATTGGCGACGAAGAACTCAACCAGGCCCTTGAAACCATTGCCCAGCGCAATGGCATGAGCCTGGCGCAGTTCCGCGCTGCCCTGGCCCATGACGGCCTGTCGTACGACGATGCCCGCGAGCAGGTGCGTCGCGAGATGATCATCAGCCGCGTACGTCAGCGTCGTGTTGCCGAGCGCATTCAGGTCACCGAGCAGGAAGTGAAAAACTTCCTGGCCTCGGACCTGGGCAAGGCGCAGCTGTCCGAAGAGTTCCACCTGGCCAACATTCTGATCCCGACCTCGGACAGTGCATCGTCCGCCGAGATCCAGAAAGCGGCCAGCCAGGCTCAGGACATATACAACCAACTGAAAAAAGGTGCTGACTTCGCCCAGCTCGCTGTGGCCCGTTCGGCCAGCGAAAGCGCGCTGGACGGCGGCGACATGGGCTGGCGTAAAGCTGCCCAGCTGCCACCGCCATTCGGTGACATGCTCGGCTCGATGCCGGTGGGTGATGTCACACCACCTGCGCGCACGCCGGGCGGTTTCATCATTCTCAAGCTGCTGGAAAAACGCGGTGGCCAGGGTCAGGCGCAGATGCGCGACGAAGTGCATGTACGGCACATCCTGATCAAGCCAAGCGAAATCCGCAGTGAAGCCGAAACCAGACGTCTGGCGACCAAACTCTACGAGCGCATCGAGAACGGCGATAACTTCGCCGATCTGGCGAAGAGCTTCTCCGAAGACCCGGGTTCGGCACTCAATGGCGGCGACCTGAACTGGGTTGACCCCAACTCGCTGGTACCCGAGTTCCGCGAAGCCATGAACGAGACGCCACAAGGCGTGCTGTCCAAACCGTTCAAGACCAACTATGGCTGGCACATCCTTGAAGTGCTGGGCCGTCGGGCAACCGACACCACCACTCAGGCTCGCGACCAGCAGGCCCTGACCGTGCTGCGCAACCGCAAGTACGATGAAGAGCTGCAGACCTGGCTGCGTCAGATCCGTGACGAGGCCTACGTCGAAGTCAAACTGCCTGGCGCCGCCCAGGCTAATCAGTGAAGCCCAGGCGCTTCGCACTGACGCCCGGCGAGCCGGCCGGCATAGGTCCCGACCTGTGCCTGCTGCTCGCCGCGCAGCCCCAGCCCTACCCCCTGATCGCCATTACCAGCCACGACCTGCTCATTGAGCGGGCCGCTCGGCTGGGTGTGGACGTCAAGGTGCTGCCCGTCAGTGCCGACGCCCTGCCCGACGTGCCTGCGCCCGCCGGCACCCTGTATGTGTGGGACACCCCGCTGCAGGCACCGGTGGTCGCCGGCACGCTGAACAAGGCCAACGCCGCCTTTGTGCTGCAGACCCTGACCCGCGCAGCTCAAGGGTGCCTGGATGGCCTGTTCGCCGGCATGATTACCGCCCCGGTACACAAGGGCGTGATCAACGAAGGCGGCATCGCTTTTTCCGGACACACTGAATTTCTCGCTGAACTGACCGAAACCGAACAGGTGGTCATGATGCTTGCCACCGGCGACCTGCGCGTCGCGCTGGTCACCACGCACCTGCCGCTGCGCGAGGTGGCCGACGCCATCACCGCCGAGCGCCTGGAGCGTGTGACGCGCATCCTGCACAGCGATCTGGTCAACAAGTTCGGCATCCAGCGCCCGCGCATCCTGGTCTGTGGCCTCAACCCCCACGCTGGCGAAAGCGGGCATCTGGGCCGCGAAGAAATCGACATCATCGAACCTACTCTGGAGCGTCTGCGCGGCGAAGGCCTGGACCTGCGCGGTCCGTTGCCCGCCGACACTCTGTTCACCCCCAAATATCTGGAGCACTGCGACGCGGTGCTGGCGATGTATCACGACCAGGGCCTGCCGGTACTCAAGTACAAGGGCTTTGGCGCGGCGGTCAATGTGACCCTGGGCCTGCCGATCGTCCGCACCTCAGTCGATCACGGCACCGCCCTGGACCTGGCCGGTACCGGTCAGGTCGACACCGGCAGCCTGCAGGTCGCCCTGCAAACCGCCTACCAGATGGCCGAGACCCCTTCATGACCGAGCAATACCAACACCGGGCGCGCAAGCGTTTCGGCCAGAACTTCCTGCACGACGCCGGCGTTATCGACAAGATCCTGCGCGCCATCCGTGCCAGACCCGAAGACCGCCTGCTGGAAATCGGTCCGGGCCAGGGCGCACTGACCGAAGGCCTGCTGGGCAGCGGTGCGCACCTGGACGTGGTCGAGCTGGACAAGGACCTGATCCCGATCCTCAACAGCCAGTTCGCCACCAAGTCGAACTTCAACCTGCACCAGGGCGATGCCCTGAAGTTCGACTTCAACAGCCTGGGCGCAGCCCCCAACAGCCTGCGCGTGGTCGGCAACCTGCCGTACAACATCTCGACACCGCTGATCTTCCACCTGCTGAGCAATGCCGCCCTGATCCGCGACATGCACTTCATGCTGCAAAAGGAAGTGGTCGAGCGCCTGGCAGCAGGTCCTGGCGGCGGCGACTGGGGTCGCTTGTCGATCATGGTCCAGTACCACTGCCGCGTGGAGCACCTGTTCAACGTCGGTCCCGGCGCGTTCAACCCGCCGCCCAAGGTCGACTCGGCCATCGTGCGCCTGGTGCCGCATGAAACCCTGCCGCACCCGGCCAAGGATCACCGCCTGCTTGAGCGCGTCGTGCGTGAAGCGTTCAACCAGCGCCGCAAGACCCTGCGCAACACCCTCAAACTGCTGCTTACCAGCGACGAGATCGAAGCCGCCGGTGTAGACGGCAGCCTGCGCCCCGAACAGCTCGACCTTGCTGCGTTTGTCCGTCTGGCGGACCAGCTCAGCGAAAAGCCCCCCGTCCAATGACCGGCAGGCCTGTGCAGGAGAACTCGCGATCAGTGATTTTCCCTGCACATGGCCTAGACTGAGCCGGTGCTTGCGTTCTTTCCGCTCTCGATTTCAAGGCCCATCGCATGTCCGATTCCCGTTACCAGGTTGATGTCAGTGTCGTTACGCGCTATCTCGCCGAACAATCGAACCCCGAGCAAGACCGCTTCGCCTTCGCCTACACCATCACCGTACACAACAACGGCGAACTGCCCGCCAAGCTGATGTCGCGTCACTGGGTCATCACCGACGGTAATGGCCAGGTCGAGGAAGTGCGTGGCGATGGCGTGGTCGGCCAGCAACCGCTGATTGCCGCAGGCCAGAGCCACACCTACAGCAGCGGCACGGTCATGCCGACCAAGGTCGGCAACATGCAGGGCAGCTACCAGATGCTGGCCGAAGACGGTAAACGCTTCGACGCCGTCATCGCCCCTTTCCGCCTGGCTGTGCCGGGTGCCCTGCACTGATGGCGGTGTACGCCGTCGGCGACCTGCAAGGCTGCCTTGAACCGCTCAAGTGCCTGCTGGACGATGTTCGCTTCACTCCAGGCAACGATCGCCTGTGGCTGGTCGGTGACCTGATCAACCGGGGCCCGCAATCGCTGGAAACCCTGCGCTTTCTGTACAGCATCCGCGATTCGCTGACCTGCGTACTGGGCAATCACGACCTGCACCTGCTGGCGGCCTCGCGCCACAATGAGCGCCTGAAAAAATCCGACACCCTGCGCGAAATCCTCGAGGCACCTGACCGCCAGGTACTGCTCGACTGGCTGCGCCGGCAAAAGCTGATGCACTACGATGCCGAGCGCAATGTGGCCATGACCCACGCCGGCATCCCGCCACAGTGGTCCCTGAAAAAAGCGCTCAAGCTGGCCGGCGAAGTCGAACAGGCCTTGCAGGACGACACGCTGTACGAGCGTTTTCTGGACAACATGTACGGTAACGAGCCCGCTCGCTGGGACAACGATCTTGAAGGCGTCACCCGGCTACGGGTGATCACCAACTATTTCACCCGCATGCGCTTTTGCACCAGCGAGGGCAAGCTGGACCTCAAGGGCAAGGAAGGCGTCGAAACTGCCATGCCAGGCTATGCACCCTGGTTCAGCCACAAGCAACGCAAGACCCGCGACGTAAAGATTATCTTCGGCCACTGGGCAGCCCTTGAAGGCCGCTGCGACGAGCCGGGCGTCTTTGCGCTGGACAGCGGTTGCGTGTGGGGCGGCAGCCTGACCCTGCTCAATGTCGACACCCTGCAACGCCACCACTGCGACTGCACCCCCGATGGCCGGGCCAACCGCCACGCCTGACACCTAATCAGCCCAGGAGCTTTCAGCATGACCGATTTCAAACGCATCCCGCCCGAACAAGCCCATGCCCTGCGCGAACAAGGCGCGGTACTGGTCGACATTCGTGATCCGCAGACCTTCGCCAGCAACCACATCAATGGCTCGCTGCATCTGGACAACCACTCCATCGCCGACTTCATTGCCAAGGCCGATCTGGACAAACCCTTGGTCGTGGTCTGCTACCACGGCAACTCCAGCCAGAGCGCTGCGGCTTATCTGGTAGGCCAGGGTTTCTCGGATGTGTACAGCCTCGATGGCGGTTTCGAGCTGTGGCGCGCCACCTACCCGAGCGATACCGCGCAAGGCTGATTACAAAAAAATTTCATCCGGGCTCAAGCCGTGTACTGCGCGGGCTTGAGCCTGAATCCGATGAACGGTTGAACAGACTATTTTCACATCCCTTCTTTATCTTCCCGAAAGCCATCTATTCTTACCCACAGGCCATCCGTAATCAGGGGAGAGCCGGTACACCGGCGCGTGGGTCATCGGTAGTTACTTTCATGGTGTTTGGGGGGTAACGGCATCTGGATACTCAGTTGCTGCCAGCATCGACTGACGATCCGCCGCCGGCTCAACGTATCGAGCGAGGTGACGTCATGAGTATTTTTAGCCACTTCCAACAACGCTTCGAAACCACACGCCAGGAAGAGCTCTCACTACAGGAGTACCTTGAGCTCTGCAAACGTGACCGAAGCGCCTATGCATCGGCAGCAGAACGCTTGCTGCTGGCCATAGGAGAGCCCGAGTTGGTGGACACGTCCGTCAACCCGCGCTTGTCGCGAATCTTTTCCAACAAGGTTATCCGCCGCTATCCGGCCTTTGCGGATTTCCATGGCATGGAAGAGTGCATCGAGCAGATCGTTTCGTATTTCCGCCATGCCGCCCAAGGCCTGGAAGAAAAGAAACAGATCCTCTACCTGCTCGGCCCGGTAGGGGGCGGTAAATCCTCCCTGGCTGAAAAGCTCAAGCAACTGATCCAGAAAGTGCCGTTCTACGCGATCAAGGACTCGCCAGTCTTCGAATCGCCACTGGGCCTGTTCAACGCCGCCGAGGATGGCGACATCCTTGAAGAAGACTTCGGTATTTCGCGGCGCTACCTGAGCACCATCATGTCGCCATGGGCTACCAAGCGACTGGCCGAATTCGGTGGTGACATCAGTCAGTTCAAGGTGGTCAAGCTCTACCCTTCGATCCTCAACCAGATCGCCGTTGCCAAGACGGAACCCGGGGATGAGAACAACCAGGATATTTCGGCGCTGGTGGGCAAGGTCGATATCCGCAAACTCGAAGAATTTCCGCAGAACGACGCGGACGCCTACAGCTATTCGGGCGCACTGTGCCGGGCCAACCAGGGCCTGATGGAATTCGTCGAGATGTTCAAGGCGCCGATCAAGGTCCTGCATCCACTGCTTACCGCTACCCAGGAAGGTAACTACAACAGTACCGAAGGCCTGGGCGCGATTCCGTTCACCGGTATTCTGCTGGCCCACTCCAACGAATCGGAGTGGCACACCTTCCGCAACAACAAGAACAACGAGGCGTTCATCGACCGGATCTACATCGTCAAGGTGCCGTACTGCCTGCGCGTCAGCGATGAGATCAAGATCTATGAAAAGCTGTTGATCAACAGTTCGCTGGCCAAGGCGCACTGCGCGCCCGACACCCTGAAAATGCTCGCGCAGTTCACCACCCTGTCGCGCCTCAAGGAGCCGGACAACTCCAACATCTACTCCAAGATGCGCGTGTATGACGGTGAAAACCTCAAGGACACCGACCCCAAGGCCAAGTCGATACAGGAATACCGCGACGGTGCCGGTGTCGACGAGGGCATGACCGGTCTTTCAACCCGGTTCGCGTTCAAGATTCTCTCCAAGGTCTTCAACTTCGATCCGCATGAAATCGCCGCCAACCCGGTACACCTGCTGTATGTGCTGGAGCAACAGATCGAACAGGAACAGTTCCCGGCCGAAACCCGTGAACGCTACCTGCGCTTTATCAAGGAGTACCTGGCACCGCGCTACATCGAGTTCATCGGCAAGGAAATCCAGACCGCGTACCTCGAGTCCTACAGCGAATACGGGCAGAACATCTTTGATCGCTACGTGCTGTACGCCGATTTCTGGATTCAGGACCAGGAATACCGCGACCCGGAAACCGGAGAAATCCTCAACCGGGTGGCCCTGAACGAAGAACTCGAGAAAATCGAGAAGCCTGCCGGGATCAGCAATCCGAAGGATTTCCGCAACGAAATCGTCAACTTCGTGCTGCGCGCCCGTGCTAACAACAACGGCAAGAACCCTACCTGGCTCAGCTACGAGAAACTGCGGGTGGTGATCGAGAAGAAAATGTTCTCCAACACCGAGGACCTGCTGCCGGTCATCAGCTTCAACGCCAAGGCCAGCAAGGAAGACCAGCAGAAACACAATGACTTCGTCACCAGGATGGTCGAACGGGGCTACACCGACAAGCAGGTGCGCCTACTCTCGGAATGGTACCTGCGCGTACGCAAGTCGCAGTAAGGCAGCAGCAAGCGGCAAGCTTCAAGCGACAAGTCGATCAGCGTGTTGCCCTGTATCGAGGGCAGCACGGTGACCGATGTCAGCCTGGAGCCGGCGTTTCGATAGTCAAACTTGCAGCTTGTAGCTTGGAGCTAGCAGCTCCCCGAAGGGGCCCCTATGAGTTATGTGATCGACCGACGCCTGAATGGCAAGAACAAAAGCACGGTGAACCGCCAGCGTTTCCTGCGGCGCTACCGTGATCACATCAAGAAGGCGGTGGAAGAAGCCGTCGGCCGCCGCTCCATTACCGACATGGAACATGGCGAACAGATCAGTATTCCCGGCCGCGACATCGACGAGCCGGTGCTTCACCATGGTCGTGGTGGCAAACAGACCGTGGTTCACCCAGGCAATAAAGAGTTCACCACCGGTGAACACATCCCGCGTCCGCAAGGCGGCGGTGGCGGCAAAGGGCCTGGCAAGGCGAGCAATTCCGGCGAGGGCATGGATGAGTTCGTGTTCCAGATCACCCAGGAAGAGTTTCTCGAATTCATGTTCGAGGACCTTGAGCTGCCCAATCTGGTCAAGCGCAACCTGGTCGGCACCGAGACGTTCAAAACCGTGCGTGCCGGTATCAGTAACGAGGGCAATCCCTCACGTATAAACATCATCCGTACACTGCGCTCTGCCCACGCGCGGCGCATTGCACTGTCGGGCAGCAGCCGCGCCAAGCTGCGCGAAGTGACGGCAGAACTTGAGCGCCTCAAGCGTGAAGAACCGGACAACTTCGGCGACATTCAAGAGCTTGAAGGCGAAGTCGAACGGCTCAAGGCGCGTATCCGTCGTGTCCCTTACCTCGACACCTTCGACCTCAAATACAACCTGCTGGTCAAGCAACCCAACCCCAGTTCCAAGGCGGTGATGTTCTGCCTGATGGACGTTTCCGGCTCCATGACCCAGGCCACCAAAGACGTTGCCAAACGCTTCTTCATCCTGCTTTACCTGTTTCTCAAGCGTAACTACGACAAGATCGAAGTCGTGTTCATTCGCCACCACACCAGCGCCCGCGAAGTGGACGAAGAGGAGTTTTTCTATTCACGCGAAACCGGCGGCACCATCGTTTCCAGCGCCCTGAAACTGATGCAGGAAATCATGGCCGAGCGTTATCAGGCCAGCGAGTGGAATATCTACGCAGCCCAGGCCTCCGACGGCGACAACTGGAACGACGACTCGCCGATCTGCCGCGACATTCTGACCAAACAGATCATGCCGTTCGTGCAGTACTACACCTATGTCGAAATCACCCCGCGCGAACACCAGGCGCTGTGGTTCGAATACGAGCGCATCGGTGAAGAATTCGCCGACACCTTTGCCCAGCAGCAACTGGTATCTGCCGGTGATATCTATCCGGTATTTCGTGAACTCTTTCAGCGCAGGTTAGCGTCATGACTGCCAGAGACCAGAAACGCCAGCCCCTTTCCACCGGGTCAGAGTGGACTTTTGAACTGATCCAGGCCTACGACCGCGAAATCAGCCGTATCGCCGAGCGTTATGCCCTGGACACCTACCCTAACCAGATTGAAGTCATCACCGCCGAACAGATGATGGACGCCTATGCCTCCGTGGGCATGCCGCTGGGCTACCATCACTGGTCGTACGGCAAACAGTTCCTGAGCACCGAGAAATCCTACTCGCGCGGCCAGATGGGCCTGGCCTACGAAATCGTCATCAATTCCGACCCGTGCATTGCCTATCTCATGGAAGAAAACACCATGTGCATGCAGGCACTGGTGGTGGCTCACGCCTGCTACGGCCACAACAGCTTCTTCAAGGGCAACTATCTGTTTCGCACCTGGACCGACGCCAGTTCGATCATCGACTACCTGGTGTTTGCCAAGCAGTACATCACCCAGTGCGAAGAGCGCCATGGCATCGATGCGGTCGAAGACCTGATCGACTCCTGCCATGCCCTGATGAATTACGGCGTGGACCGCTACAAGCGTCCCTACCCTATTTCCGCCGAAGAAGAGCGCCGTCGGCAGAAGGACCGCGAGGAGCACCTGCAGCGGCAGATCAACGACCTGTGGCGCACCATCCCGAAAAGCGCCGGCAAGGGCAGCAAGGAAGACAATGCGCGCTTCCCGGCCGAGCCCCAGGAAAACATCCTGTACTTCATCGAAAAACACGCGCCGCTGCTGGAGCCCTGGCAGCGCGAAGTGGTGCGCATCGTGCGCAAGATTGCCCAGTATTTCTACCCGCAGCGCCAGACCCAGGTCATGAACGAAGGCTGGGCGACCTTCTGGCACTACACACTGATGAACGACCTCTATGACGAAGGCTTGGTGACCGACGGCTTCATGTTCGAGTTCATTCAGTCGCACACCAGCGTGATCTACCAGCCGGGCTTCGACAGCCCGTATTACAGCGGCATCAACCCCTACACCCTGGGCTTCTCGATGTTCCAGGACATCCGGCGCATGTGCGAGCACCCGACCGACGAAGACCGCCACTGGTTTCCCGACATCGCCGGCAGCGACTGGCTGAGCACCATCAAGTTCGCCATGAGCAGCTTCAAGGACGAGAGCTTTATCCTTCAGTACCTGTCGCCCAAGGTCATTCGTGATCTCAAGCTGTTCAGCATCATGGACGACGATCAGAAGGATGACCTGCTGGTGCCGGCCATTCACAACGAGGACGGCTATCGCACCGTGCGTGAAACCCTGTCTGCCCAGTACAACCTGGGCAACCGCGAACCCAATGTGCAGATCTACAGCATCGACCGCCGTGGCGATCGCTCGCTGACCCTGCGCCATCAGCAGCACAACCGTAAACCGTTGGGCGAATCCACCGAGGAGGTACTCAAACACCTGCACCGCTTGTGGGGCTTCGATGTGCATCTCGAAAGCCTGCAGGGCGATCAACTGGTCAAGACCCATCACGTTCCACCGCGAGGCGAACACGCCGACGGTGACTATCCGAGGCTCGACATGGCGGTGGTTCACCACCTCTGAGCGCAATTCGTCATGTAGTTTTAACCTCCGTCGGCACAGCACAAGGTTTATCCTGTCGTGCTTACGGAGGTTCTTATGCAGATTTATAAAGTTGGCGGCGCTGTACGCGATCGCCTGCTGGGGCAACCCGTTACCGATATCGACTGGGTGGTGGTTGGCGCCTCCAGCGACGAAATGCTGATCAAGGGCTATCGCCCGGTCGGTACTGACTTTCCGGTCTTTCTTCACCCGCTCACTGGCGAGGAATACGCCCTGGCGCGCACCGAGCGCAAGAGCGGTGTCGGCTATGGCGGCTTTGTTTTTCATGCCAGCCCCGAGGTGACGCTGGAGCAGGACCTGATCCGTCGCGACCTGACCATCAATGCCATTGCCGAAGACAAGGACGGTAATCTGACCGATCCGTACGGCGGACAGCACGATCTTGAAGCCCGCATCTTGCGCCACGTATCGCCGGCATTCGCCGAAGATCCCCTCAGAGTCCTGCGCGTGGCCCGCTTTGCTGCACGCTATGCCTCGCGCGGTTTCAGTGTCGCTCCCGAGACCTTGGGACTGATGCGTCAACTCAGCGAATCAGGCGAGCTCAAGGCCCTGACGCCTGAACGCAGCTGGAAAGAAATATCCCGCGCCTTGATGGAAGAACGGCCCGAAGTGTTCATTCGCGTGCTGCACGAATGTGGCGCGCTCAAAGAGCTGATGCCGGAGCTCGAAGCGCTGTTTGGCCTGCCGCAACCTGACACCTGCTACCCTGAAACCGACACCGGCGAGCATGTGCTCGATGTCCTGCAACTGTGTGCCAGACACAAGCAGCCGCTCAGCGTGCGCTGGGCCTGCCTGCTGCACGATCTGGATGAGATCAAGGCAATCAGCGAACGCTTTCGGGCGCCTCGGGAATGTCAGGAACTGGCCCTGCTGGTCGGCCAGCACCTGAGCCACGGGCATCAGGCACTGGCGCTCAAGCCTTCGACCTTGCTGGACCTGCTACAAGGCTTCGACGTCTACCGCCGCCCACAGCGTTTCGAGGAGTTTATTGCTGCCTGCGAAATGGACGCCCGCGCCCGCCCGGGCTTCGAGCAACAACCTTATCCACAGGCGGCCTACCTGCACGGCGCCGCACAGGCCGCACGCGCGGTGTCTGTGCAGCCATTGCTGGAAAAAGGCTTGAAAGGCCAGGAGCTGGGCAACGCCCTGAAGGACGCGCGCCTGGATGCCTTGATCATTTACAAGGCCAGCGCCTAGAAGCGGTCTACAGCAGTTCGGCCGGGGTCAATGGCGTGTTTCGCCATTCGAATGCCACCGGCCACAGCTGCTGGTCGATCTGTGCATGGGCCCACAGGTCGGCGAAGGACTCGCCCACACCCGGATGCAACGTGTGCGGCGCGATCAACGACAAAGGGCGCAGCACAAAGGCGTTCTTGAGAATCTCGGCACGCGGCAGTACCAGACCATCGAAGGTGCCCACCTGCTCGCCGTACAGCAAGACATCGATGTCCAGCGGCAGTCCCTTGCGATCCGGGGCATAGCGACCGTTATCGGCCTCGATGAATTTCAAACGCCGGTCCAGCTCCATCAACGGCAGATCGGTCAATGCCGACACCACCAGATTGAAGAACGGACCGCTCTTGATGCCCACCGGATGGCTTTCGAACACCGGCGAGCAGTGCAGATCGAGCAACAGGCCATCGAGCGCTTCAAGCCCTGCCTGCAGGTGCTTTTCACGCTCGATATTACTGCCCAGGCCCAGGAAAATCCGGGTTAGCGACATCCGCGCTCGATCTCCACACCCACGCCTTTGGCGGCAGCGACTGCGCCGGGCTTGGTCAATTTGATATGCAGCCAGGGAATGTGGAATTCACTCATCAACACCTCGGCCAGTCGCTCGGCAAAGGTTTCCACCAACTGGAACTGTGTTTGTGCAGCAAAGGCCTGGATTCGCTCGCTGACACTGGCGTAATCCAGCGCCTTGCTCAGGTCGTCATCAGCCGCCGCCGGCCGGTTATCCCAGGCGAAGCTCAGGTCCAGGCGCAGGCATTGGCGAATGCCACGCTCCCAGTCGTAGGCGCCGATGACCGTATCGACTTCCAGCCCCTCGATGAACACTCTGTCCAAGCACTACTCTCCACTGCACGACAAGGGCGCGATGCGCCGTTAGAATCAAGGCATCCTAGCCCGGAATGGTCAGCATGTTTTGGTTACTGGCGATATTCGCCTACCTGCTCGGCTCACTGTCCTTTGCCATCCTGCTCAGCCGCTTTACCGGCTCGCCAGACCCGCGCGCCAGTGGCTCGGGCAATGCTGGCGCCACCAACATGTTGCGTCTGGCGGGGCGAAAGCTTGCCATCCTGACGCTCGCCGGCGACCTTTGCAAAGGCCTGATTCCGGTCCTGATCGCGGCGCATCAGGGCCTGAGCGTCAACGAACAAGCCTGGATCGGCCTGTGCGCCGTTATCGGCCACATGCTGCCGTTGTACTTTCACTTCAAGGGCGGTAAAGGCGTGGCAACGGCAGCCGGTATGCTGCTGGGGCTTTATCCTCCAGCGGCAGCCCTGGCAGCGACGCTCTGGGTCCTGACGTTCTACCTGACCCGCACCAGCTCACTTGCCGCGCTGATCGCCACCCCGTTGACCCTGCCGCTGCTGGCCTGGCAGGAACCCCGGGCATTACTGCCGGCGAGCATCCTGACACTGCTGATCGCCTGGCGTCATCGCGGCAATCTACGCGACCTGCTGGCAGGACGCGAACGACATTTTTGAGGCCGCCACCGAAGCCTCTCAGAGCCCCGGCAACTGCTCCATCGGCCAGCGCGCCTGGACACTGATGCCCAACCCTTCCTTCTGCCCCGCCAGCAACCGCTGGCAGCCCGCATAAGCGATCATCGCGCCATTATCGGTGCAGAACTCGGGGCGCGCGTAATACACCTGACCGTGCAACTGACCCAACATGGCTTCAAGCGAAACCCGCAGCGCCTTGTTGGCACTCACGCCGCCGGCAATCACCAGGCTGTTGAGGCCGGTCTGCTTGAGCGCGCGCTTGCATTTGATGGTCAGAGTCTCCACCACGGCATGCTGGAAGGCCAGCGAGATGTCGCAACGGGTTTGCTCACTGTCGTCGCCAGACGCCTGGCACTGCTGCCAGGCGTTAAGGGCCGACGTCTTGAGCCCGCTGAAGCTGAAATCCAGGCCCGGACGGTCGGTCATCGGCTTGGGGAACACAAAGCGGCCCGGCACGCCCTTGGCGGCCAGCAGCGAAATTTCAGGACCACCGGGATAACGCAGCCCCATCATCTTGGCTGTCTTGTCGAAAGCTTCGCCGGCGGCGTCATCCAGCGTCTCGCCCAGCACTTGGTATTGACCGATGCCATCGACTCGCACCAGCTGGGTATGACCGCCGGAAACCAACAAAGCGACGAACGGAAAGGCCGGCGGCTGCGCTTCAAGCATCGGCGCCAGCAAATGCCCTTCCATATGGTGCACGCCCAGCGCCGGAATATCCCAGGCAAAGGCCAGCGCCTGGGCACACGAAGCCCCGACCAGCAAGGCGCCGACCAGGCCTGGACCTGCCGTGTAGGCGATGGCGTCGATGTCGGTCGCGACGCGGTCGGCTTCGGCCAATGTCTGGCGGATCAACGGCAGCATACGCTTGACGTGATCGCGTGAAGCCAGCTCCGGAACCACGCCACCGTAGGCGCGGTGCAGGTCGATCTGGCTGAACAGCGCATCGGCCAAAAGGCCGTCTTCACTGTCGTAAAGCGCGACGCCGGTTTCGTCGCAGGAGGTTTCCAGTCCCAGTACTAGCATGGGGTGCGCCTTTTCAGGGGGGCGGATTCGAAGGCGCGCATCATAGTCGCCGCTCATGACGTGGGCCAACCCTTTTCGATCAGAGGCTTTGCATTCCTGCCCGCGAAGGGGTAACATCCGCAACCCTTAAAAACCGACGTATTTCTGTGCGTTTTGCACGAAACGTTGACCCCGGTAATGAATGAAGGTAGCTCTGGATGCCAGCCGTCAAAGTTAAAGAGAACGAACCCTTCGACGTAGCTCTGCGTCGTTTCAAGCGCTCCTGCGAAAAAGCCGGTGTTCTGGCTGAAGTTCGTAGCCGCGAATTCTATGAAAAGCCAACTTCTGAGCGTAAGCGCAAAGCAGCAGCCGCTGTTAAGCGTCACGCCAAGAAAGTTCAGCGCGAACAGCGCCGTGCCGTTCGTCTGTACTAATACAGACTGACGTCGCAAGCGAATGCCTTGCCCGGCCCAAAGCCGGGCTGTCGGCATTTGCAGTTTCAGCTTCACGCTACACGCTTCATTGACAGAGACCGCCCGAAGCGCAGGCTCGCCCAGGGCGCTCCGTCAACACTACCCTGCCCGCTCCGGGCCATATTGCTCGCCTCTCTACAGAGCGCGAACAGGGTGCACAGCACCATTCAAGCTGCACGCCATTGCGCTGCCAGGCCCATTCGACATGGGACCCTGCACACAGACGCCACGGATGCACGACTGATGACCCATACTGACTCATTGCATTGCGCCTGACGAGAATGCCATGGCCGGGCTGATCCCCCAGAGTTTCATTGACGACCTGTTGAACCGCACCGACATCGTCGACGTGGTGAGCTCGCGCGTGCAACTCAAGAAAGCCGGCAAGAACCATGTTGCCTGCTGCCCGTTCCACAAAGAGAAGAGCCCGTCGTTCAGCGTCAGCCCCGACAAACAGTTTTACTACTGTTTTGGTTGTGGTGCCGGCGGCAACGCACTGGGCTTCATCATGGACCACGACAACCTGGACTTCCCCCAGGCGGTCGAGGAACTGGCCAAGGCGGCAGGCATGGAAGTGCCCCGCGAGCAAGGCGGCAGGGGTCAGAAGCCGCGTCAGCCGACTGATTCGCCGCTGTATCCGTTGCTGGAAGCTGCCGCCGAGTTCTATCGCCAGGCGCTCAAAGGCCATCCGGCACGCAAGGCGGCAGTGGAATACCTCAAGGGTCGCGGCCTGTCCGGCGAAATCGCCCGTGACTTCGGCCTGGGGTTTGCGCCACCGGGCTGGGACAACCTGTACAAGCACCTGAGCAGCGACACACTGCAGCAGAAGGTGATGATCGACGCAGGCTTGCTGATCGAGAACAACGAAACCGGCAAGCGTTACGACCGGTTTCGAGACCGGGTGATGTTTCCGATCCGCGATGCGCGTGGCCGGGTCATTGCCTTCGGTGGACGGGTACTGGGTGACGACAAGCCCAAATACCTGAACTCCCCGGAAACCCCGGTGTTTCACAAAGGACAAGAGCTGTACGGCCTGTTCGAGGCGCGCAAATTCAATCGCAACCTTGACGAGATCATCGTTGTCGAAGGCTACATGGACGTCATTGCCCTGGCCCAGCAAGGCCTGCGCAATGCCGTCGCGACACTGGGCACTGCCACCAGCGAAGAGCATCTCAAGCGCCTGTTTCGCGTGGTGCCCAGCGTACTGTTTTGCTTCGATGGCGATCAGGCTGGCCGTAACGCCGCCTGGCGCGCCCTCGAAGCCGCTTTATCAAGCCTGCAGGACGGGCGCCGTGCGCGCTTTCTGTTTCTGCCCGAAGGCGAAGACCCGGACACGCTGGTGCGCTCTGAAGGCACCGACGCCTTCAAGGCGCGTATCAACCAGCATGCCCAACCGCTGGCCGATTATTTTTTTGAACAGTTGTCCCAGGAAGCCGATCCTCGCTCACTGGAGGGCAAGGCCCATTTGGCCACGCTGGCTGCACCACTGATCGAAAAGGTTCCGGGTGCCAATCTGCGCACCTTGATGCGCCAGCGCCTGAGCGAAATCACCGGGCTGACCGGCGAGGCCATGAGCCAGCTGGCACAAAGCGCTCCAGCGCCCGCCAGCCATGAGGGCCATGCCGGATACGAGGGCATGCCCGACTTTGCCGATTACCCGCCATCGGTCAGTGATTACCAGGGTTACGACGAACAGCCACAGTGGACGCCACCGAAAAGCGCAGGCTCGGGCAACCGTCAAGGCAAGCAGAAATGGGACAACAAGCCCTGGGACAAAAAAGGCCAGCGCCGCGACTTTGAACCGCGACAACCGCGCGTGCCGGCCACCGTAGAGCCAACCATGCAGTCAGCCCTGCGCACGCTTCTGCATCACCCGGAGCTTGCGGAAAAGGTCGACAACGCCAGCCATTTCGCGGCCGAAGACAACCTTCAGGCGCAACTTCTGGTGGCATTGATCGAAGCCAGGCAAAAGAATCCCGGCTTGCGGTCGTTACAGTTGATAGCTCGCTGGCATGGCACCGATCAGGGCCGATTGTTACGCGCGCTGGCAGAAAAGGAATGGCTGATCGAAGCCGACAACCTTGAACAACAGTTTTTCGACACTATAACTAGCTTAACCGCCCGCCAACGCGAGCGAAGCCTGGAACATCTGATTAGCAAGGCACGGCAGACCGAACTGAGCGCAGAAGAGAAAACTCAGCTTCGGGACCTGCTCAATCGCAATGTGCCGACACAAAACCCGACCTCAACTGGCGCGTGAGGTCCTAGCTCGGGTATAATCCTCGGCTTGTTTTTTGCCCGCCAAGACCTTCAGTGGATAGGGTGTTATGTCCGGAAAAGCGCAACAGCAGTCTCGTATCAAAGAGTTGATCACCCTGGGTCGTGAGCAGAAGTATCTGACTTACGCAGAGGTCAACGACCATTTGCCTGAGGATATTTCAGATCCTGAGCAGGTGGAAGACATCATCCGCATGATCAACGACATGGGGATCCCGGTCCACGAGAGTGCTCCGGATGCCGACGCCCTGATGTTGGCCGACACCGACACCGACGAGGCAGCCGCTGAAGAAGCGGCCGCAGCGCTGGCAGCGGTCGAAACCGATATCGGTCGTACCACGGACCCGGTGCGCATGTACATGCGTGAAATGGGCACGGTCGAGCTTCTGACCCGCGAAGGCGAAATCGAAATCGCCAAGCGTATCGAAGAAGGCATCCGTGAAGTCATGGGCGCCATCTCTCACTTTCCAGGCACCGTCGACTACATCCTGTCCGAATACAACCGTGTGGTCACCGAAGGCGGCCGCCTGTCGGACGTCCTGAGCGGCTACATCGACCCGGACGAAGGCATTGCGCCGCCGGCCGAAGTCCCGCCACCGATCGATGAAAAGGCCGTCAAGGCTGCCGGTGACGACGAAGAAGAAGAGTCCGACGACAGCGACGACGAAGACGAAGTCGAAAGCGGTCCTGACCCGGTCATCGCTGCACAACGCTTCGGCGCTGTGGCCGATCAACTGGTCATTACCCTCAAGGCGCTGAAAAAAGGCCGTAACGACAAGGACGCGATTGCCCAGATGCTTGCACTGGCCGATCTGTTCATGCCGATCAAGCTGGTGCCCAAGCAGTTCGAATCGTTGGTCGAACGCGTCCGTGGCTCGCTGGAGCGTCTGCGTGCCCAGGAACGCGCCATCATGCAGCTGTGCGTGCGTGATGCCCGTATGCCGCGTGCCGAATTCCTGCGTCAGTTCCCTGGCAACGAAGTCGACCTGAGCTGGACCGACTCGCTGGCCAAGGGCAAGAGCAAGCACGCCGAAGCCATCGTGCGCTTCCAGCCGGACATCCAGCGTTGCCAGCAGAAGCTGCGCGATCTGGAGCAGGAAACCGGCCTGACCATTGCTGAAATCAAGGACATCAACCGTCGCATGTCCATCGGTGAGGCCAAGGCCCGCCGCGCCAAGAAAGAAATGGTCGAGGCGAACCTGCGTCTGGTGATCTCCATCGCCAAGAAGTACACCAACCGTGGCCTGCAATTCCTCGATCTGATCCAGGAAGGCAACATTGGTCTGATGAAAGCGGTAGACAAGTTCGAATACCGTCGCGGCTACAAGTTCTCGACCTACGCCACCTGGTGGATCCGTCAGGCCATCACCCGGTCGATTGCCGACCAGGCGCGCACCATTCGTATTCCGGTGCACATGATCGAGACGATCAACAAGCTCAACCGTATTTCCCGGCAGATGCTGCAGGAAATGGGTCGTGAACCGACTCCGGAAGAGCTGGGTGAGCGCATGGAGATGCCTGAGGACAAGATCCGCAAGGTATTGAAGATCGCCAAAGAGCCGATCTCCATGGAAACCCCGATCGGCGACGACGAAGATTCGCACCTGGGCGACTTCATCGAGGACTCCACCATGCAGTCGCCGATTGACGTCGCGACGGTCGAGAGCCTCAAGGAAGCCACTCGCGAAGTGCTGTCGGGCCTCACCGCCCGCGAAGCCAAGGTCCTGCGCATGCGCTTCGGTATCGATATGAATACCGACCATACGCTGGAAGAAGTCGGCAAGCAGTTCGACGTTACCCGTGAGCGTATCCGTCAGATCGAAGCCAAGGCGCTGCGCAAGCTGCGTCATCCGACCCGTAGCGAGCACCTGCGCTCGTTCCTGGACGAATAAGCTTCAGAGCGTCACTAAAAACCCCCGGCTTGCCGGGGGTTTTGCATTTTCGGGCAGTCGATTTTGAGCAGGCTTCGCCAGCCGTCATTTGCCCGGCAGACTCGCCGGATTTGTCCTACACCTATGTACATCACAGGCGCATAAAAGATCGCCTGCTCCGCTCCGGTTTCCTGTTGTAGCCGGCCCGCCGATGCCCTCCATCGGTCCGCGCCAACACGAAAGTGAGCCTCATGCATGGACTAATGCCCGATCCCGGCGAAGCCTTGTCAGCCGAATCACGCCTCGCGCTGCCCGATAACCTGTTTGCCGCAGTATTTGAACACGGCCCGGAGATCATGCTGATCGTTCGCCAGCCAGACAGCATCGTCCTGCACACCAATAAAGCCTTTACCGAACAAACCGGCATTGCCCCCCACGAGGCCATCGGCCAGTCCTTGCTGCACCTCGACCTCTGGGCTGCGCCCGACAAAGCACCCGCCTTGCTGCGGCGCCTGCAGGAAGGTCCCGTTCGTCATCTGGAAATCCTGCTGCGCAGCCGGGACGGCCAATGCATTCATGGCCTGCTTTCAGCCGCCGCCCTGCCCTTGCCCCTGCACGGCAGCACCATCGTGCTGCTCAGCATCCGCGACATCAGCGCCATGGCCTATCCGCGCACGCTGCCCACCCCGGCAGCGGCCAATACGGCACACACCTCGCCCGATGCCTTGATCATCGCCCGCGAGCGCGACGGGCTGCTGCTCAACGTCAACGACGCTTTCAGCCGCATCACCGGCTACACCCCGAACCAATGCATGGAACGCTCGACCCTGGAACTGGGCCTTTGGGTGAATCTGGATGAGCGCCGCAAGCTGCTCCAGCAGTTTCGCCGCGATGGCCATGTGCACAACTTCAAGGGCCGCATTCGCCGCCTCGACGGCCAGGTCAGGCTGTGCGAGATGTCCTCGCATCTGTACGTGATCGCCGGCGAACGTTGCATCCTGACCGTAGCCCGCGACATTACCGACCGCCACGCACGGCAACAAAAGCGCCTCTGGGCGAGCATGGCCGTGGAGCACACTGCCGAAGGCGT
This sequence comes from Pseudomonas sp. HP_08, assembly GCF_055284095.1. Classification (NCBI taxonomy): domain Bacteria; kingdom Pseudomonadati; phylum Pseudomonadota; class Gammaproteobacteria; order Pseudomonadales; family Pseudomonadaceae; genus Pseudomonas; species Pseudomonas sp. HP_08. The sequence goes on from NZ_JBTOQC010000021.1 coordinate 59,769, forward strand.
GATGATCACCGACACCCGGCAACGCATCCACGCCACTAACCGCGCCTTCAGCCAGATCACCGGCTACAGCGAGCAGGAAGCCCTCGGCCAGACCCCGCGCCTGCTCTCTTCCGGCCAGCACGACAGCGCCTTCTATGCCGCCCTGTGGCACCGCCTGAGCGCTGACGGCCACTGGCAAGGCGAGGTCTGCAACCGACGCAAGAACGGCGATACCTGGCCGTGCTGGCTGACCATCAGCGCGGTGCGCGACCCGGCCGGTGCAACCACACACTTCGTCGCCCTGTTCACCGACATCTCCAGCCTCAAACACGCCCAGGCACGCCTGGATCATCAGGCCCATCACGACCCGCTGACCGGCCTGCCCAACCGCCTGCTGTTTGAAGCGCGCCTGCACCAGGCCCTGCAGCACAGCCACGAAACCGGCAGCCTGGGCGCCGTGCTGTTTCTCGACCTGGACCGTTTCAAGCACATCAACGACAGCCTCGGCCATGCCACCGGCGACCTGCTGCTCAAAGGCATTGCCCAGCGCCTCAAGGACCAGGTGCGCGACATCGACACCGTTGCGCGCCTGGGTGGCGACGAGTTCGTCATCCTGCTGCCCGGCCTGATGCAAGCCAGCGATGCTCACGGCATCGCCCGCAAGTTGCTGGCCAGCTTCTGCGCGCCGCTGCAAGCCGGTGAACACCCGCTGATCGTCAGCACCAGCATCGGCAGTTGCCTGTTCCCGGACGACGGCACAGACGCGGCCACATTGATCAAGCACGCCGACACCGCCATGTACCGCTCCAAGGCCAAGGGCCGCAACCGCGTCGAAGCCTACACCCACGACCTGAGCGCCGGCCTCCACGAACGCATCACCCTTGAACACCACCTGCGCCACGCCGTGGAGCGCAATGAACTGAGCCTGCATTACCAACCCATCGTCAGCGTGCAGGAACAACGCCTGGTCGGCGCCGAAACCCTGCTGCGCTGGCACCACCCGCAACTCGGTGAAATCCCGCCCGAACGCTTCATTGCGCTGGCCGAAGAAAGCGGCAGCCTCCTGAGCATCGGCGACTGGGTGCTGGAAAATGCCTGCCGCCAATTGCAGCAATGGCGCAGACACCACCCCACCTTCGGACCGCTGTCGATCAACATCAGCGGCACCCAACTACGCCAGCCGCACCTGGTCGAACGCATGCGCGACCTGCTGGCCCAATACCGACTGGCACCCGGCAGCCTGCAACTGGAAATCACCGAGCAATGCATCATGGGCCAGACCGAACACACCCTGAGCGTGCTCAACGAACTCAAACAGCTGGGCATTCAACTGGCCATCGACAACTTCGGCACCGGTTACTCCTCCTTGGGCTACCTCAAGCGCCTGCCGCTGGACACCCTGAAAATCGACCGTTCCTTCACCCGCGGCCTGCCCGACGCGCAACACGAAACCGCCATCGTCCACGCCATCATCGCCTTGGGCCGCAGCCTGCAACTGACCGTCGTCGCCAAAGGCGTCGAAACCCTGGAGCAGCAACAATTGCTGATCGAAGCCGGCTGTCAGCACCTGCAAGGCCATCTCATCAGCCCTGCTCTTTCGGCGGCTGAATTCGAGGAAACGTACCTTCCTACACAGCTTTCGGATTATTCAGATAGCACAGCCGAGCAACCCCCGTTATAATCCGCGACCTGCAAAAGGGCCTATAGCTCAGTTGGTTAGAGCAGAGGACTCATAATCCTTTGGTCCACGGTTCGAGTCCGTGTGGGCCCACCAAAGATTAAAAAACCGCGCATTGCGCGGTTTTTTATGCCTGCCGTCTTTGGCCCACCAGCCGCATGAAATCCTCAGTATCTGTAAACGATCCCCAGCCTGCCCATGACCTCCAGCGCATTGGCCAGCCCCAAACCATTCATGGGCAAACAGGCAAAGGCCTGGTATTCATCGAAATGAGTACCGAGCGCCAGCAACTTCAAATCATGAGCCTCCAGAGGCACGTTGAAGTACTGAAGAAGCGCACGCTCCCAATCATTGCTGCGATTGATGGCATCGATCTGCTTGTCGTCAGGCGCAGGAATCTCGACACCCAATTGCTGTAGCGGAGCGAGGGCATTGACAGCGTCGACGCCACAGGACGACCACGCCTTCCATTCGAAATGAGCCAATTGTCGAGTCCCGGCGAGCGCTGACGCAACCTGATTCCAGGCCCAATCCCATTGCGCTTCAATGTCCGGCATATGTTCAACGAGCGCTTGCGCATGCGCTTCGTCGAACAGGCAATAAAACAGGTCGCCCAGGGTCTCGGCCACATCGAGCGGCGGCCCTTGCACCTGAGTGTCCAGGTCCCGACTCAAGCGCTGCCACAGACTGCCCAACTCATCCCAGTCCTCATCGTCCATCTCGTCATCGATCACCTGAGCCTTATGGCCGCGGCGATAGTTGTCCAGCCGCGTCTTGCGCACATGAAGTTCGCTGTCGACGACACCGACCTCATAGCTGCTGTGATCCAGAAAACTGGTCTGGAACACGATGCGGTCGGGAAACACATCGTGAACGATGCTTTCCTCAGGATCGAAATACGCCGCGCCCTCAAGCGTGCCGTGGGCTGCGGTGATGCGCTGAAACGGCAGGAGATCGATCGGGTTCATAGGGGCTGGATCGTATGGATAAGGTTTATTGTCGTCGTGGTGTCAAAGCGGACTCAACTGCCCGGATTCGGGAGCCACATCCCCCGTCGTGAGCCAAAGCGCGTACTTCTTGAATCGCTCATGATTGGCGACCTTCAGGAAAGGCTGCAGCCCCATCTCCGTGATCGCAGCCTCGTACTTCTTCCAGCTGCTGATACTGATACCCACGATTTCACAGAATTCACTCTGAGTAAGACCCTCCCTGGCGCGGATAGCTTTCATCTTTCCCGGCAAATCCACTCGCTGACTCTCCCATTGCCAGGTTCCAATAAAGGAACTAGATTGGTTCCATATAAGGAACCTTAAGTTTCACTATTCTTGCCCGAGGTTATCAGAATGCACATCCTCACCGACACGCCCCAAGCGGGCGGTCGTACGCCTGCCTGATCACTTCGCTTGAAAACAGACCTGCGTCTCCACTCACCGGCGCAAATCATCATGAAAAATCAACAACAGTGCACAAGCGCCAGCAGCACCGGCTTGCCCGAAAAAAGCCAACACCTTAACCCACCCATCATGCAAGGAAGCATCCATGAGCCCTTCTACAACAAAACTCACCCTCACCCACCTGCCACACCTGCCCCCTCGCCCCGAACATGCCGCCGATCACACCGGCAAGCGGCGTGGACAAATGACCGCAATTGCCTGGTCCCGCCCAAGCCGCTCCGGAAAAGGCACTGTCTGGCTATGCCGTTGCGACTGCGGGCTGTTCGAATATCGACGCCCCGGCACATGGGCGAGCAAGCCGTTCCCCGATGATCTGTGCGACATGTGCCAGCGCGCCAAAGGTCCCAACGCGAGAGACACCTTTGCGGTGCGCCTGCAGTGCTGGATTGATGGCCTGCGCAGCCTCGGCCTGACCGATGCGGAAATCAGTCGAATTCAGTCAATGGGCATGGCGGTGGAAACCAAAGGCAAAACCGCGCTGGAAATTCGCGAGCAGTTAACCGAACAGCATGCATGACAACGCCGTCTTCAATATTCAGCCGCGTTATCCATCAGCAGCTTCAACGCCGCGTCGGCCTCTTGACGCTGGGCCGGCGTAGGCTTTTCTGCAAACCGGCTCTGCTTCTGGTTGAGGGTCAGGTAGGCGTTATCGCCATCGCCCCAGATGTAGGAATAGATAAACAGAAAGCTGTCGCTGTCGGCCTTGCAGTACGGTGCGACGCTGCGCAGCGGGGCCAGTAACTGAATCATCTCGCCGTAGTTTTCAGTGAACTCCAGCAGCGCAAACTGCCAGCGGCCGGTCGCCGGGTCGTAGTGAGAAAGCCCGCCTGCGCCATCCCAGGCCTGTAGCAAATCGCCCAGGCTTTGCGCGTCGGAGTCCAGCAGCCACTCGGGCTGAACCTTGCCGGGGCCGTACATGCCTTGTCCGTCGAACCACGTTTGCCAGTCGTTGTAGGCGCGTGCCGAACCCGGTGGCGCGGCCATGGCCTTGGCGTATTGCTGCGGGGTCATGGTGCAACGCAGATACACCGACGATGGCTCGCTTGCCCATGCCTGACTGGTCAGGGCCATGAGTGCCGTCAAGGCGAGTCCTTTCCAGGTCTGCTTCATCATTGTTGCCATTCCTGATCATTGTCGTTGCTGGGCAATCGCCAGAGGTTGCGATGATACGTGCTCTAAACCGCGGTGAGGATAACGAGCGCCCCTCGCCCGATTGGCAATTTCTCACGCAACAGGCACAATGCAATTTGTTCGTAAATGTGTCTGTTCTGTACGTTTAACGTCACCCATTTTGTCCGTCAGGGAAGGCTGGACCATGTCCATCAAGCACCGCGTTTTGATCGACAGCCGCACTGCCGGCTACCCAGCCGTGGCCCCCGTCTGGACCTCTCTCTCGCCCCGCGACTATCCCACCGAATACGGCTGACTCCAGCGCGTAATCAAGGCGTGACATACGCCTGAAAAACTTGCGTCACCGACAAAAAACCAAAGCCATCACTTTCATGCAAGGGAACGGACGTGTCTCTAAACTTTACGGATGCACTCGGCAATATCTGGAACATTGATAGCAACGGCAATCTTGTAGACGCCCGGGGCAAGTACATTCCCGGCAACACCTCTACCTACGATGCTTTGGACAATACGTCGCTATCGCTGTATGTCGCGGGATCGACCAGCAGCACCTCCCTGAGCTGGGCGACATCGACCGCCGCTACTAACACCCACAGCGTGACCGGCACCAACACCTCGGCGGGTATTTCGGTGGAGCGCAAGACGTACGTGGCCGACGGCTATGTGCGCATGCTGGAGATCGTGACCAACACCGGCACCACCGCCAAAGCGGTCAAGGTCGACCTGAACGACAACATTTATTACGACAGCAACACCAAGACACTGGCGACGTCGAGCGGCGATACCACCCGCACCGCCGCCGATGACTGGGCGTCTTACGGCAGTTCGTATAACGCCAGCTACCCCGCGCTGACGCATATTGTCTCTGGCGGTGCCGGATCGCCGAGTGCGGTTGGCGGCACCTATGTCGACCAGCCGGTGACCTCGTTCAACCTGAACCTGGCGGCCGGCCAGACTCAGGTGATCATGCATTTCTATGCCTTGTCGGGGGACACCGCTGCGGCGACCACGATTGGCAACTCGCTGGCCAACCTGAGCAACAATGCCTATCTCACCGGTGTGACCGCTGCCGAACTGAATGGCCTGGTCAACTTCACCAAGGATGTGTCGTCCGCCACGACCACCACTCTGCCCAGCTACGGCCTGAACCTGACCCTGACCGGCAGCGCCGCCATCAACGGCACCGGCAACGCGCGCGATAACGTGATCACCGGCAACAGCGCAGCCAACCAATTGATCGGCCTGGGCGGTAACGACACCCTGAAGGGTACAGGTAATGACACGCTGATCGGTGGCACCGGCAATGACACCTATTACGTCACGGGCGCCGGCGATGTCGTCACCGAAAACGCCAACGAAGGCACCGACACGGTCATCTCCAGCATCAGCTATTCGATTGCTTCCAGGCCGTATGTAGAAAACATCACGCTGACCGGCACCACGGCCGGGCTGACGGCCACGGGCAACACGGCCAACAACGTGCTCAATGGCAGCACTCATGCCGGCGCCAATACGCTGACCGGCGGGCTGGGTAACGACACCTATATCGTCGGGGCCGGCGATGTAATTGTCGAAAAAATCAACGAAGGCACTGATACGGTCCAGTCGGCCGTTTCCTGGTCACTCGGTGCATACCTTGAAAACCTGGTGTTGACCGGGGCCGGCAATATCAACGGCGTCGGCAACAGTGCCGCCAACCTGATTACGGGCAACGCCGGCAAGAACGTACTGACCGGCAATGCCGGCAACGACACCCTGAATGGCGGTGCCGGGGCCGACACCATGATCGGTGGCGAAGGTCACGACAGCTACTATGTCGACAACGTCGGCGATGTCGTGACCGAAACCAATGCGGTCGCCAGTACCGGCGGTACCGACACGGTCTACTCCACCATCAATTACACGCTGGGCAATAACCTCGAAAACCTTGTCCTGCAAGGTACCGCCTATAAAGGCACCGGTAACGCGCTGGCCAACAAGCTGACCGGCAACGCCGCCGACAACCTGCTGGACGGCCAGGGCGGTGCCGACACCATGGCCGGTGGCGCCGGTAACGATACCTACATTGTCGGTGCCGGTGATGTGGTTACCGAAGCCGTCAATGCCGGCGTCGATACCGTGCACACGGCGCTGGCCAGTTACACCCTGGGCGCCAACGTTGAAAATGGCGTGATGCTGAACGGCGCGACCATCATGACCGGTAACGCACTGGCCAACCGCATCACAGGTAATATGGCCAATGACACGATTTCCGGCGGCGCGGGCGATGACACCCTGCTGGGTGGCGGCGGCAACGACAGCCTGGTCGGTGGCGATGGCAACGATCTACTGGTGGGCGACAACGGCAGCGCGGAAAACGCAATCAGTTCCGGCGAAGCCCTGGTCGATGGCCAAGTCGTTGCTCTGACGATTTCTGCCGCCGAACAAGCCACCGGCTCGGTCAAGATCACCGGCAATATAAGTGGCGTCAGTCTCGGTGATACCGGCGTCAACATTGTCTATGTGGTCGACCACTCAGGCAGCATGACCAGTTCCTTCCAGGGCACCACCGACGTGGGTGATCTGAACGGCGACGGCTACAGCAACACAGTGCTGGACGCGGCGATTGCCTCGGTCAAAAAACTCAATGACTCGATCATCGCCAGCGGCCTGGGCGGTCAGGCCAACGTCTCGCTGATCCAGTTCGACGACACCGCCGAGATTCTTTACAGCGGCAATCCGGGCAGCGACGGCAATGCCAACGGCCGCGTCGACCTGTACGACCAGTTGCTGGAACTGGAAGCTGGCGGCGGCACGGCTTACAACGCCGCCCTGCTCAAGACCCAGAGTTACCTGGCGTCGCTGGGTTCAGGGAAAAACATCGTGTTCTTCCTGTCGGACGGCGCGCCGACCGATGGCACCAGCTATATCAACACCGCCAACCTGATTCGTCAGCTGGGCACCGATGGCACCACCGTCCGCGCCATCGGCATGGGCGACGGCGCGTCGGAGAACCCGCTCGACCTGCTGGATGACGGCATCGACAACAACTCGGCGATCATCGTCACCAACCCTGAAGACCTCGATACCACCCTGCTCAATACCTCGGTATTGGCACTCGCCGAAGGCGCCTGGGTCGAGATTTACAAGAACGGCACCATGGTCGACCTGATCGGCTCCGACGGTTTCAGCGTCACGCCGCTGGGCCTGCGCTTCGAGTCTGCGGCCATCAACCTCAGTGCCAGCGGCACCGACCAGATCACCGCCAAACTGATGACCCTGTCGTCGACCGGCACCATGGTCAGCACCTCGCTGCCGGTCAACATCAGCAACTTCGTGTCCAACGACACGCTGATCGGCGGCGCCGGCAACGACACGCTCGACGGCGGCGCGGGTGCCGACTCGATGGTCGGTGGCGTTGGCGATGACGTGTATGTGGTCAACAGCACCGCCGACAAAGTGGTAGAGATCGAAGCGCAAGGCACAGACACCGTGCGCTCCTCGCTGGCGTCCTACACCCTCACCGCCAACGTCGAAAACCTGCAACTGACCGGCGCGGCCCTCAATGGCACCGGCAACGACCTGGCCAACATCATTCTGGGCAACGACCTGAATAACAATCTGGTCGGTGGTGCGGGTAATGACTCGCTGGTGGGCGGCCTGGGCAATGACACGCTCAACGGCGGCATAGGCATCGACTCCATGGCGGGCGGTGCTGGCAATGACACCTACTATGTCGATTCTGCCTCCGACTATGTGCTGGAGACGTCAACGGGTGGCAACGATACCGTCATTACAACCCTGAGCAGCACACTGGGCGGCTATGTCAGCGGCGTATCGACCTCGGACAGTTTCTCCTACATCGAGAACCTGACCCTGCAAGCAGGCGCTGCAACCGCTCTCAATGCGGTGGGCAGTACCGATAACAACCGACTGACTGGCAACGAGTTCAACAACGTCATCTACGGCCTGGCCGGCAACGACACGCTCAATGGCGGTGCCGGCGCCGACACCCTGAATGGCGGCGATGGCAACGACACGTACTACATCGACAATGCTGGCGATGTAATTGTGGACACTTCCGGTATCGACAGCGTGATTGCCTCGTTGAATAACTACACCTTGGCAGCCGGCCTTGAAAACCTGACGCTGGCCAACCTTGCTACCGTGCTTAAAGGCACCGGCAACGCGGCGGCCAACATTCTGACGGGCAACACCTACAGCAACGTCCTCGACGGCAAAGCCGGCGCAGACGTGATGACCGGCGGTGCAGGCAACGACACTTACTACGTCGACAATGCGCTGGACAAAGTAGTGGAAGTCGCGGGCCAGGGCGTCGATCTGGTCTACGCCTCGATCAGCCACAAACTGGCCAACAACGTCGAAAACCTGATCCTCACCGGCAGCACCGGGATCAGCGGCGCCGGCAACACGCTGGCCAACACCATCACTGGCAACGCGGCCGCCAACCGCTTGCTGGGCTGGGAAGGCAATGACGTCCTGAACGGCGGTGCCGGCAACGATACGCTGGAAGGCGGCACCGGTAACGACACACTCATCGGCGGCGCAGGCAAAGACGTACTGACCGGTGGACTGGGCAATGACATCTTCGACTTCAATGCCTTGTCGGAAATGGGCATCACCAGCGCCACATGGGACGTCATCACCGACTTCGCCAAAGGTGATCGTATCGACCTGTCGACACTCGATGCCAACACCGCAACAGCGGCCAATGATGCCTTCATCGGCACATTGATCGGCGCAACGGCGGCGTTTACCACAGCAGGCCAGCTCAAGTTCGCCGCCGGTGTGCTGTACGGCAACACCGACGCCGATGCAGATGCCGAGTTCGCCATTGCGCTGACCGGGGTGAATACCCTGGTGGCGGCTGACTTCATTCTCTAAGCGCTGACAGGTACAACAAAGATGGCTTGCGCCGAAAGACGCAGGCCATTTTTTTCGTCTGCTGTTTAGCACAAATGCTCCGACAATAGGCACAATGCCATCACCCACAAAGTATCTACTTTGTAGCCCTCACATCGCCCCCTGTCCTCCATGGAATGCCGGACCATGATCACCAAGAATGTCGTTTTCATCGATAGCCGCGTTGCCGGCTACCAAACCCTGATCGCCGGTTTTGCGGCCGATACCGAATGGCATCTGCTGGATGCCTCTCAGGACGGGGTAAAGCAGATACAGCGCCTGCTGAGCGGGCATGCCGAGCTGGACTCGGTGCAGGTCATCAGCCACGGTTCGGTCGGCACGCTGTATCTGGGCAGCACTGTTCTCGATGAAAGCAACCTGGCTCAGTACCAGACGCAACTGCAGGCGATCGGCGCGAGCTTGAGCGCAAGTGGAGACATTTTGCTGTACGGCTGCGATGTGGCGCAGGGCGAGACGGGTGTCAGCTTTGTCGATGCACTGGCCAGACTGACCGGCGCGGATGTCGCGGCCAGCGATGATCGTTCGGGTGCGCTGGCAGATTCGGTTCTGGAAGTGGCTACCGGGGTGGTTGAGGCTCGGGGGTATGACCTGTCGTCGTTGACAGAGAGTCTGGCGGTGCTGGTGGGGACGGAGGGTAGTGAAAGGCTAGAGGGTTCTGTGGGTGATGACACTATTCGGGGTGGCAAAGGCAGCGACACAATCCTGGGCAGTGGCGGCAACGACTGGATCGAAGGCGGTGATGAAGGCGGCCCATGGGGTGGCGACTCCATCCAGGGCGGAGCCGGCAACGACACTATTTTCGGCGGCAGCGGTAACGATTACTACCTGAACGGCGATGCTGGC
>NZ_JBTOQC010000022.1:0-47618 GCF_055284095.1 Pseudomonas sp. HP_08
CCTCGTCCCCCGCCCGTGTGTTCCCCCTTCCGTGGTTCGGCGCGCCCCCCCCCGCGACCGAGTGCGTAGCGCTCGCAAAATCTCGGAAACGCTGAAAATTTACGGCTGTAAATTCTGCGAAACGCTGAAAATTTGCGACTGCTAACGCACTCGGTCGCGGGCAAGCGCGCTCCTACAGGGGGGCCAGTTTCACTGGTGGGCCCGGCAAATGTTACAGAATTATTTCAATGCCTTGCCGCCTGTGCGATGCTGGCGGCACGGCTCAAAGCCGACTAAAGCTTTAGTTGAGCGTCTGTCATTCCCTTCGCTTCGCTCGCTATACCCATCACCTACCACCACAGGGGGCCGTGCCTATGCTGACCCTGCTCGATCTATTGTCTGCCGTCGCCTTGTTGATCTGGGGCACGCACATCGTGCGCACCGGCATCCTGCGTGTTTATGGCACGCCCTTGCGCCGTGTGCTCGGCCAGAACATGTCGCGCCGGCCGCTGGCCTTTGTCGCCGGCATCCTGGTCACCGCCGTGGTGCAGAGCAGCAACGCCACGGCCATGCTGGTCACCTCGTTTGTCGGCCAGGGCCTGATGAGCCTGGCGCCGGCGCTGGCGATCATGCTCGGCGCCGATGTCGGTACCGCCTTGATGTCGCGCGTGCTGACCCTGGACCTGTCCTGGCTGTCGCCGCTGCTGATCTTTCTCGGCGTGGTGTTCTTCCTGTCGCGCAAGCAGACCCGCGCCGGGCAAATGGGCCGGGTCGCCATTGGTCTCGGGCTGATCATTCTGGCGCTGCAACTGATCGTCGCCGCTGCCGCACCGATTACCCAGGCCAGCGGGGTCAAGGTGTTGTTCGCCTCGCTGACCGGCGACTTTTTGCTCGATGCGCTGGTCGGCGCGCTGTTTGCGCTGATTTCCTATTCCAGCCTGGCGGCGGTGCTGTTGACCGCGACCCTGGCAGGCTCCGACATCATCAGCCTGCACGTGGCTATCGGTCTGGTGGTGGGCGCCAATATCGGCAGCGGCCTGCTGGCCTTTCTCAGCACCAGCATGCAGAACGTGCCGGGCCGGCAGGTGGCGCTCGGCAGCCTGCTGTTCAAGCTGGTGGGCCTGGTGTTGATCATCCCGGTGCTCGACCCGCTGGTGAACTGGCTCGACAGCCTGGGCTTCAAATCGCAGGAGCTGGTGATCGGCTTTCACGTGATCTACAACACCGCCCGTTGCCTGCTGATGCTGCCCTTTGTCACGCCGATGGCCAAGCTGTGCGCCAGCCTGCTGCAACAGCCGGCCGAAACCAGCGGCCCCGCACGCGCCCGGCATCTGGACCTGACGGCGCTCGAAACACCGAGCCTGGCGCTGGCCAATGCGGTGCGCGAAACCCTGCGCATGGGCGATTTGCTGGAAAACATGCTGGCCTCGATGCAAGGCGTGCTGCGTGGCACGCAAACCACCGTGAGCCTGGAAATGCGCCGCCTCAACGAGGATGTCGAAGCGCTTTATAGCGCCATCAAGCTGTACCTGGCGCAGATGCCGCGCGAAGAACTCGGCGAGCAGGACAACCGCCGCTGGGCCGAGATCATCGAACTGACCATCAATCTGGAAATGGCCAGCGGCCTGATCGAGCGCATGTTGCGCAAGATCCAGCAGCAGAAGACCGCCCAGCGCCGTTCGTTCTCCGAAGTCGGCCTTGAGGAGTTGTCTGACCTGCACGCCCAGTTGCAGTCCAACCTGCGTCTGGGCCTGTCGGTGTTTCTCAGTGGCGACCCGGAAAGTGCTCGCCAGCTGCTGCGTGAAAAGCGCCGTTTTCGCGCACTGGAACGGCGTCTGGCGCATGCCCATGTCAACCGTTTGCAACGTAAAGTGGTGCAGAGTCTGGAAACCAGTTCGCTGCACCTGGAAATCATGGCCGACATGAAACGCCTCAACTCGTTGTTCTGCAGCAGCGCCTATGCGGTGCTCGAAACGGTCGATACCGGAGCGCTCTCAAGTGAGGCGGCAGGTGACGCGGCGCAACAATCGATCTGAACCGACCGGCGGCAGCGAAGTCTGTTGAATTCAACCGGCCCGCAAGGAAAAGCTGCTTTATGCGTTGCCTGCTGTTCATCTGTCTGCTTCTCGGCGCGCTGCCCGCCCATGCTCTGGACCGCCTTCAAGCCCAGGGCTATCTGTTGCCCAATGGCCTGCAAGTGCTGCTCAAGCCCGGCTACGACAAGGGCCATGTGTCGATTCGGCTGGTGATCGGCGTCGGTTTCGATGATTTTCCGTGCGCGTCCAAAGAGCTGCCGCACCTGCTTGAACACTTGATGTTCAGCGGCATCGACGACAGCGGCGAAGGCGGGCTTGAAGAACGCATGCAAGCGCTGGGCGGCGACTGGAACGCCTTCACCAGCAATACCGACACCACCTTCGTGATCGAAGCCCCGGCGCGCAATCAGCGCAAGGTGCTCGACCTGCTCATGGACGTATTGGTCCGTACCGAGCTGACCCAGCAACGACTCGACACCGTCAGGCGCATCGTAGCCCGCGAGGACGGTGGGCACACCTCGCCCTTGCAACGGCTGCTGGACAAGCCCGATGACAGCCACAGCGCCAGCAATCAGCTGGCCGCCGAGCTGGGCCTGAAATGCGCCGCGCGCTCCGAGGTCGACGACATTCCCCTGGACGCACTGCAAGAGGCGCTGGCGACCTTTTACGCCGCCAACAACATGACCCTGATCGTGGTCGGCGACCTCGACAAACTGCTGCCCGGCTACGTGCAACGGGTCTATGGCCGGCTGGCAGCCACCGAGCCGGTTGAACGCCAAGCGCTGGCCAGTGCCGGGCACAAGGCCGAGCAGCGCCGCACCCTGGCGCGCGGCATGCTGGGCGAGAACGCACGCCTGCACCTGATCTTTCGTGAGCCGGCGCTGGACGATCAGCACGACGAAACCTGGGAGCTGGTCAAAGCCAACCTCGAATGGGCGCTGTACAGCGAACTACGCCTGAAGCTGGGGCTGTCTTACGGGCCGTCGGTGGACCGCGAGGTGTTCGGCGACAGCGGCCTGATGAGCCTGGTCGCCGATGTCGACCGCAAGGACTTGCCGCAAGCCGAGCAGGCGATGCAGGCGCTGCTTGAGCGCCTGAAGCGTGACGGTTTTCAGGCCGAGAGCTTTACCCGCCTGAAACAGGTGGCCATCGACCGCCAGGCCTGGGCGGTGCAGGGCAACAGCGCGCTGGCCGACTATTACTGGGGCGCGCTCAACGACTATGAAGACGGCCGCTTCAGCGACCCGGCCAAACGCATCCGGGCGGTCAGCCTGGAGAGCACCAACCAGGCGCTGCGCCAGTTGCTGGAGCAGCCGGGGTACGTGCGCATTCAGCAGGCACGCTTCAGCTACGACGGCTTGTACTGGCTGGCGGTGGCCGCGCTGTGGGTGGTGGTGCTGCTGATGGCCGGATGGTGGTGGTATCAGCGCCGCAAGCACACGCATGAGGTTCAACCGCCGCGGCGCCGGAATTGATTTATCCTTGCGCGTTTTTCCGCCCCTTGTGAAGTGAAGCCAAATGCCCAACTGGAATGTCCCCATCACCCGCGTACTCGACCTGATGCGCCGTTATCCGGGGATCATCGCGCTGGGCGGTTTCATCTCCGGGATCGCCAGCTTCATTCTGGTCGATCGCCAGGCGGGGCTGGCCAACTGGATCGCGGTGGTCATGCTGCTCAGCTGGCTGTGGCTGATGATCGAAAACAGCGTGGTCGGCCTGTTTCGCACGAAGTTCGGCAAGGAAATTCCCAAAGGGGTGCTGCGCTACGGCACGCAGATGATCCATCAGGAAAGTCTGTTTTTCGTGCTGCCGTTCTTCTTCGTGACCACCACCTGGAACAGTGGCCAGGCCGTGTTCACCGCGCTGCTGGGCGCGGCCGGGCTGATTTCGATCATCGACCCGCTGTACTACCGCTGGCTGGCACCACGGCGCTGGCTGTTCATGGCCCTGCACACCCTGACCCTGTTTGCCGCGTTGCTGACCGCGCTGCCGATCATCCTGCACCTGACCACCACCGAGAGCTACAAACTGGCGCTGGGCATCGCCATGCTGCTGTCGCTGCCCAGCCTGGCTTCCAGCTTTCCGATGCAGACCTGGCGACACGGGCTGGGGCTGGTGGTGTTGACCCTGGCGGTGGGCAGTGCCGGCTGGATGCTGCGCTCGTGGGTGCCGCCGGCCACCTTGTGGCTGACCGAAGTGGCGGTGAGCACCACCTTCGACAACAAGACCCGCACGCCCGGCGACAGCATCCGCCAGATCAGCGCCAGCCAGTTGCGCCGCGAAGGCTTGTACGCCTACACCTCGATCAACGCCCCGCGCGGGCTTGAAGAGCGCATCTACCATGTGTGGCGGCGTGACGGCGAAGAAGTGGACCGCATCGCCCTGGACATTCATGGCGGGCGCAAAGAGGGTTATCGCGCCTGGACCCACAAGCGCAACTTCCCGCCCAAGGTGGCCGGCCGCTGGCAGGTCAGGGTGCTGACCGAAGACGGGCAGATGATCGGCGTGCTTCGCTTTGAGGTCACCGACAGCGACCAGCCGACGGTGACCCAGCCAGACGGGCGCATTCTGGGGCTCAAGCCGGGTGGCGATGCGTCAGGAGGCGATGAGCCGGAACCTGAAGCAGAGCAAGAACCAGAGCCAGAACCAGAACCAGAAGCGGCGTCTGAGCCTGCAACACCGGCGCCGGCAGAACCGGCAGCGCCCGCTCAAACGCCCTGAGGCTTAAGTGGCGGTGGCGCCGAAGAACCAGTAGCAGACGAAGATCGCCGCCACCACACCCGAGAACTCGGCCAGCAGCGCACAACCCACTGCATGCCGGGCGCGCTGGATGCCCACGGCGCCGAAGTACACCGCCAGCACATAGAAGGTGGTTTCGGTACTGCCCTGAATGGTCGCCGCCGCCAAAGCGGCAAAGCTGTCGACGCCCTGGGTCTGCATGGTCTCGATCAACAGCGCCCGTGCAGCGCTGCCGGAAAATGGCTTGACCATTGCGGTGGGCAGCGCATCGACGAAACGGGTGTCCCAGCCCAGCCACTCGACCACATGACGAATGCCTTCCAGGCCAAAATCCAGCGCCCCCGAGGCGCGCAGTACACCGACTGCGCACAGCATCGCCACCAGATACGGCAGCAGGTTCTTGGCGACATCGAAGCCTTCTTTGGCGCCTTCGACAAACGACTCGTAGACTTTTACCTTGCGCAGCGCGCCGACCAGCAGAAACAGCATGATCAGGCCAAACAGCGTGAGATTGCCCAGAATCGACGACAGCCCCGCCAGCGCCGCCGCCGACAAGGTGCCGAGAAATGCCATGAAGGCACCCAGCAGCAGCGCGCCGGGAATCAGATAGGCCAGCACCACCGGGTCCCATAGCCGCAGGCGCTGCATGACCGCCACCGACAGCAGGCCCACCAGCGTCGACACGCTGGTGGCCAGCAGGATGGGCAGGAACACCAGGGTCGGGTCGGCCGCGCCTTGCTGGGCGCGGTACATGAAGATGGTGACGGGCAACAGGGTCAGCGAAGAGGCGTTGAGCACCAGAAACAGGATCTGCGCGTTGCTGGCGATGGTCTTGCTCGGGTTGAGCTCTTGCAGGGCCTTCATGGCCTTGAGGCCTATGGGCGTGGCGGCGTTGTCCAGGCCCAGGCCGTTGGCGGCGAAGTTGAGGGTGATCAACCCCAGCGCCGGATGCCCCGGCGGGACTTCCGGCATCAGGCGCTTGAACAGCGGGCCCAGCACCTTGCCCATCCAGTCGACAATGCCGGCCTGCTCGGCAATGCGCAGAAAGCCCAACCACAGCGTCAGGGTGCCGAACAGCAGCACCATGACCTCGACCGACAGCTTGGCCATGGCAAAGATGCTCTCGACCATCGCGGCAAAAATGCCCGCATTACCGCCGACCAGCCACTGCGCCATTGCAGCGATCATCGCTACAACGAAAAAACCAAGCCACAGGCCATTGAGCATCACACACCCCCGCAAAGTAGGCGGGGATGATAACGGTCAGCGGTTGCAGAAGGAAATTACGCGACCGTCATTAGTCGACCGGGTTGATCTCCAGATGTTTGAGGCCGATTCCCAGCAGACGGCTGTCATCGCCAATGCCCAGCGATTGAGGCGAGGTCGGCGCTGAAATCAGCAATGACAGACTCCGGGCGTTGCCCGAGGTGCTGATGCGCAGGGTCTGCACGGTGCCGTCAGCGATCAATGGGTAGCGTTTGCCTTCCATTTCGATATTGAAGGGCTGATTGTGGGTGGGGCCAAAACCGGTGGCCGACAGGCTTAACTGGAAAACGGCCGGCAACGGCCTGGAAAACCTGATTTCCACGCGATCGCCCACCGACCATGTGCCCCAGGCCTCGGTATGCGAAAGACCGTTGATCTGTGTTATCGGATCGGGCCGCAGGTCTTTGCTGAAATCCACTCGCAGCGGATAGAGGCTGGAGATTTTGCGGGCCAGCGAATAGCCCCTGAAACGCATCACATCAAATTCATCTTCGGCGAAATCGATAGTGCCGATGCCCAGAATCCAGGTGATGTTTTCAGGCGTCTGTGAAGCCAGGTAACGCTGGCCTGGCACATAGGACCGATCGGAGATCGCTTGCAGGTTATCCAGCTGCATCAATGAACGCCAGGTCGCAGGCTCGCTGTCGCCAATCACCGCAAGTTTCGACCGCTCGGCGTCGGACAAGTAACTTCTGGCGAACAGACCGGCGTTGTCGTACGCATCGGCGACGATACGCTCGCGCACGGCGGCATTGTTGTAGATCGTGCTGATGCCCACGGACAACGGCAGGTACAAGAAAATAAAGAACAGGCCGCCCATGCGCGCCGACCTGCACCAGAACACGATTGCCAATGCCGACAGGCCGGCCAGTACCTTGCACCAGGTACTGTTCAACATGTAGCCACGCAGTTCCGGGTTGTCGATATAGCTGGTGGTAAAGGGCTGCATCCGGGTTATCACGGCATAACCCAGAATACCCAGCAACACAGCGGCCACTGCCACACGCCAGTATTTGAGTTGAGCCACATGCTCGCGATTGAGTTGCGCAGCAACTGCGATGAATAACAGCGGCAGCATGAAATCGTAATAGCGCATGTGCAACCGCGAAGCGGTTTCGACCGCACTGGTACCACTGATCGAAGCGGTAAATACACCGACGACTGCAATCAGATTCAACAGCAATGCCAGGGCGCAGACGGCGATACGCTCATCGTCTTGCGGGTGCTTGCCGGTGATAGCCTTGAGCGAGCCGAACACGATAACGGCCAGCGCCGCGCCAAACATCAGCGTATTGGCCAGAACATGGCCTTCGATAATGCTCGGCAAGATCTTGAACATTTCAAGCACGCGTTGCGGTGTACTGCTGCTGGTAGAACTGGTTTGCAGGCTCGAATAGTAGAAATTACCGAAGAATGTTAGACCGGCCTTGCCCGCCAGCAGGAAGCCGACAATAAACTTGGTTGCCAGCATCGCAAAGACGAACAAGGCGGCGTTTTTCAGCCCGTTGGCCAGCCAACGCTGAGTGTCTTTGTACGAGAAGAACAGAATGCACAGGCAGAATCCCGGAATGACCAGCAGCGCATGCGGTTTGACCAGCGCCGAGCCCCCCATCAACACACCGAACAGCAGCCACTGGCTGGCCGGTGCGTTGGCTTTCAAGCGCAGGAAGTACCACACGCAGACCCAGAACGTCAGAAAGAACAACGGTTCGGGCATGTAGAACGCCGTGTAGCTATTGACCGGCCCCAACAGGCTGATAGCCACAATCAGCAATGATACGGCAGGGCCACAGAATCGCCGCGCCACACGATGAATGAACGGCGCCGCCGCAACAAAAAACAGCACATTGAAGAACTTCGAGCACAACAGGCTGGCACTGCCGCACAAGCTGGTTGCCTGATAAATGGCGATGTACAGGTAGCCCGGAATGGAGGCGTCCTGAAATGTCATCAGCCTGGTCATCATGCTATGGGTGTATTCATCGCGCATGACCAAGGGGTACAAGCCCGCAGCGCGTAGCATCAGCAAAATCAGGGCGAGCAACATGATGCCCATGAGCACGATCGGCGCACTGAGGTGGAGTCTGTCAGGGAGGGGTGTATCTGTGCAGGTGGAACCTGGGGGGTTGGACGACATGCTGGTGTTTCCCATGAAGCCTGGGTTTCAGGCTATGAATGGGCGTTTCAACAACACTAGAGATACCCCTTGGCAAGGGGTAAAAAATCGACCACCTGATAACTTCAGTCATTCGACCAGTTCATGCACATCCATACTGTTGCGTCTGCGCGTTTGATGACAACGGGCCTTTCGGCCCGCCGTGCAGGATAGATCATATTAAAGAGACTGCACTCAATCGGACGTTGGCACTGTTGCTGCCGCCGGCTCTTTGCTGCGCCAGTGCGGCAGGGAGTTCCAGTAGCGCTGGCCCTTGGCATCTTCGTACATGCCTTCCCAGCGGGCGATGACCAGCACAGCCAGGGCGTTGCCGATCACGTTCAGTGCGGTACGGGCCATGTCCATGATGCGGTCGACACCGGCGATGAACGCCAGGCCTTCCAGCGGAATACCGACGCTGCCCAGGGTCGCCAGCAGCACCACGAACGACACACCCGGCACGCCGGCGATGCCCTTTGAGGTGACCATCAGGGTCAGGACCAGCATCAGTTGCTGACCGACCGACAGGTCGATGCCGTACAACTGGGCAATGAAGATCGCCGCGATGCTCTGGTACAGGGTCGAGCCGTCGAGGTTGAACGAATAACCGGTCGGCACCACGAAGCTGCAGATGGCCTTGGGCGCGCCGTAGGCTTCCATCTTGCTGATGATGCGTGGCAGTGCGGTTTCGGAGCTGGCGGTGGAGTAGGCCAGGATCAGCTCGTCCTTGAAGATGCGCATGATCTTCAGGATCGAGAAGCCGAACAGGCGGGCGATCAGGCCCAGCACCGCGAAGGCGAAGAAGGCGATGGCGACGTAAACCAGGATCACCAGCTTGGCCAGCGGCAGCAACGAGGCGAAGCCGAAGTTGGCAACGGTCACGGCGATCAGGGCAAACACGCCGATCGGCGCGTAGGCCATGATCATGTGTGTGACCTTGAACATGGTTTCCGAGACGCCCTGGAACATCTTCACCAGCGGGTCGCGGACTTCAGCCTGCAAGCTGGCCAGGCCCATGCCGAACATCACCGAGAAGAAGATGATCGGCAGCATGTCGCCACGCGCGATCGAGGCGAAGATGTTGGACGGGATCAGGTTCAGCAGCGTGGCAATAAACGCATGGTCATGCTGTACCTCGGCGGCAGTCGCCTTGTACTTGGAGATGTCCACGGTGCCCAGCGTGCTCATGTCGATGCCGGCGCCAGGCTGGAAGAAATTGGCCAGCAACAGGCCGACGACAATCGCGACGGTGGTAACGATCTCGAAGTAAAGGATGGTCTTGAGGCCGATGCTGCCCAGCTTCTTCGCATCGCCCACCCCGGCAATACCGACGATCAGCGAGGCAACCACGATAGGCACCACGATCATCTTGATCAGGCGAATGAAAATGTCGCCAGCCGGTTGCAGGACGTTACCGATCCACCAGGCCTTCTCGGCACTGAAGTGGTTAAGCAGGGCCCCCAAAGCGATACCCAGGACCAGACCGATCAGAATCTGCCAGGCCAGACTCAGTTTTGCCTTCTTCATATCGTTACCTTAATGCGAAGTGCCTGAGCAGCCTGGGAACCATGACCTCGCCCTGCCTTGTTCCGCAGCAGGTTCGAGTCGTGGAAATAAAGCCCCGGACAGCCCACAGGAAGTCACCGCAAACGAGCATCCGAGCTCAATGGCAGGCGAAAAAAGGCGCAACTATTCCGCTGGCAGAAAGACACGTCTAATGCCATATCGGCCTAAGCCATGCCGAATCGGCATACAAAAACCGACCAACAGTGCTGCTCAGGGGAGGGGAATGATGCCGTGATATGTCGCAAACGTGGCTAAAACGTCGCTTTTGGGCTGGCAAGGGGTGGCGTGGCGCCACGACACAATTTGAGAGGGTTTAACGCGGGGGACTGTGCGATTTACTGGATGTACGGTCGCCGCTGATGGGCTTTTTGCTGCAGAAAAATAAAAAGCGCCACTCAAGTCGCGGATTTCAAAGAATCTTCGTCGACTGGAATGGCGCTTCACCTGACCCGGCCCTCATCGGAGGTACTCCCTGTACCCCTAGGTCACACCGATCATGCTGCAATCAGTGCATCCCGGCCCCCTGGTCATGCGCGTACCCTCCTCGGGCCGCGCAGCGTTGATAAAGAAACGATTCAACAGGTACCGTTCTTTACCTGTGCGTATCAGTACCAGTTCGGATCCTTGCGCAGCTGCTCCTTGAGCAGTGCCTGCATGCCTTCATCGGGCTTGCCCAGGAAACGATACGTGGCGTGCGCAGTGGGCGACTTGTCGGCCGGCAGACCGGCAGGCACCTCGACCAGCATGGCGTAAACGTCGTCCTTGTCCTGCAGTCCCGCTGCCACGATCAATCGTTTGCTGCGGCACGTGTCGGCTGTTTCGCATAACGGCCCGACCAGATAGTTGTCGCCATCTTCGACGACCGCTGTCATCTGCTCGGACGTACCCGAGAGGTTCATCACCCACTCCGGCAAGCGCTCCTCCTTTTTCACCACCTGAGTCCAGGCCTGGCGATATTCGGGGGAGCTGTTCAGCAATTCATTGACCCGTGTCTGTCCATCATTGGCGGCCAGGGCCGCGGCACTGCCGCCCAGTAGCAGGGCGGCTGCCAATGTGTGGAGGGTGGTGCGCACCTTAGCCTCGCCCACGACGACCGAAGAAGAACGACACAACGAACATCACCAGGAATACAACGAACAGGATCTTCGCAATACCGGTAGCTGTGCCTGCGATACCACCGAAGCCCAGTACAGCCGCAACGATGGCGATGATCAGAAACGTGATAGCCCAACTCAACATGGTGATACTCCTTATTGCTGCGTTAATTCGATCAGGTCAAAACACCCAGCGCTGCTGTAAGGGCTGTGCTGGAACGTCCTGCGATACAAGTCTGTCGACCGGCATCCGTTTGTTTGCGGTGTCGGGTACGGAGACTGGCTGGCGGATCTGACTGGAAGGCATGGAAGAATGGGAAATGAACGACTGACGAATCGCCGCCGCTTCTTGTGCCTGATTCCAGTGTTGCAACTGTTGAGTCGCAAGCAAGGTAACCAGCACGATCAGGCTAACAAGGAGACCTTGTTGAACCCGCAGAGGCGAGAGGTGCAATTGGGCAATACGCAGACTGTTCATTGACACATTCCCTCCAACATTCTTGTCGACCGGAGCCTTCCGACCTTTGTCGATAGAGATATTGCAGACTGCATGCCAGTTTTTTATCGAAAATAAATTCAATAAAATCAAAGACTTATAAATATATTTGGAAAGGCGCTACAAGCAAGCTGCACGATCAGGCGTGTTGCATCGTGCGTTCTGCACGAACTGCGGGAACGCGCTCTGCCCTGAGCCGCGCTCCTGCAGGGACAATTCTGCAAATCAGGTCGTACGTGCCGTCACTTTCAGCGCATCGGCGTTCACACCTTTGACGCCGCGGATATTGCGGGCGATTTCCACGGCCAGTTCCTTCTCGGCGAAGCTGGCGACCATGCCATTGAGGGTCACCACGCCTTCGCGGGTGTCGACCTTGATGTTCAGCCCATCGAGGTTACGGCTATAGATAAGGCTGGACTTGACCTTGCTGGTCACCCAGGCATCGCTCATCTGCTCGGTCGTGCTGAGCGCCTGCGGCTGGGTCTTGGCGGCGATCGAGTCGGCGGCGCTGAGGCTGAGCAGGTTGTTGACGCTGGCCACCCCGTCAGTGTTGCTGGCCAGGTTACCCGCCAGTTCCTTGGCTTCCGGACTCTGGGCGCGGCCTTTAAGAGTGACGACGCCGTCGGCACTGGCGACATCGACTTCCAGCGCCTGAGAGGCGTTACTCCACAGCAGCTTGGACTTGATCGTCGCCACCAGAGTGGCGTCTTCGAAGCGTTGGGCAATGCCTGAACGGCTGCCGGGCTCGTTGCTCATGTCAGGGTCGATCTGCAACTGGTTGTCGACCTTGTCGATGCCCTGCACATCCAGGGCAATGCGTTCGGCCAGGTCACGCTCTACCTCGTTCTCGACCTTACCGCTCAGCCGCGCGGTGCCTTGCTCGACCTTTACCTCTATATCGAAGGGGCTCAGGTGCTTGTTGAGCGCCATGGCGGTCCAGATCGAACCTTCCTGGCGCGCTTCGAGCAATGGACCGGACGCTGTGGCCGCCGCTTGAGCCATCAGGGAATGCGATCCCAGCAGCACAGTAGTGGCGGTGGCCAGAGCGATATTCTTGAGCAAATGCATTGACGTTCTCCTTGGCAGGTCTGCCAGAGCGGGTTTTGCGACAAACGGAGGTGCAAATCCGCCGGTTAGCCATTGCCTGAGCAGATAGCTACCATGCTTGCCGCAGAATCAATCAGAATTGACCATGCAACTTGCCCGATGTTTCCGAGACTAACCTCAGACTATTCACTTAGGAGCGTAGGAAAAATGGAAGCAGCCACTGAGAATCAGGGCCGTATTCTGCTTGTGGATGATGAGTCCGCGATCCTTCGCACCTTCCGGTATTGCCTGGAAGACGAAGGCTACAGTGTGGCCACGGCCAATAGCGCAGCCCAGGCTGACACGCTGATGCAGCGCCAGGTGTTCGACCTGTGTTTTCTGGATTTGCGCCTGGGCGAGGACAACGGGCTCGATGTGCTCGCGCAGATGCGCGTGCAGGCGCCCTGGATGCGCGTGGTGATTGTCACCGCGCACTCGGCCATCGACACCGCCGTCGATGCCATTCAGGCCGGCGCCGCCGACTACCTGGTCAAACCGTGCAGCCCCGATCAGTTGCGCCTGGCCACCGCCAAGCAACTGGAAGTGCGGCATTTGTCGGCGCGTCTCGAAGCGCTGGAAGGTGAGATTCGCAAACCCAAGGACGGCCTGGACTCCCACAGCCCGATGATGATGTCGATTCTGGAAACCGCGCGGCAAGTGGCGGTGACCGATGCCAACATCCTGATTCTGGGCGAATCGGGTACCGGCAAGGGCGAACTGGCCCGGGCGATTCATGGCTGGAGCAAACGCGCCAAGAAGTCCTGCGTGACCATCAACTGCCCGTCACTGACCGCCGAATTGATGGAAAGCGAACTGTTCGGCCACAGCCGCGGAGCGTTTACCGGGGCCAGCGAAAGCACCCTCGGGCGGGTCAACCAGGCCGATGGCGGCACGCTGTTTCTCGACGAGATCGGCGACTTTCCATTGACCTTGCAGCCCAAACTGCTGCGTTTCATTCAGGACAAGGAATACGAGCGGGTCGGTGACCCGGTCACCCGCCGTGCCGATGTGCGGATTCTGGCGGCCACCAACCTCAACCTGGAAGACATGGTGCGCAGCGGCAAATTTCGCGAAGACCTGCTGTACCGTCTGAACGTCATCACCCTGCACCTGCCAGCACTGCGTGAACGCAGCGAAGACATCCTGACCCTGGCCGACCGCTTTCTGGCGCGCTTCGTCAAAGACTATTCGCGCCCCGCACGCGGTTTCAGCGAAGAGGCGCGGTCAGCGCTGCTCAACTATCGTTGGCCGGGCAACATCCGTGAACTGCGCAACGTGATCGAGCGCGCGAGCATCATTTGCCCGCAGGACAGGGTCGAGGTCGCCCACCTGGGCATGGCCGAACAGCCGGTCAGCAATGCCCCGCGCGTCGGTGCTTCGATGAGCCTGGACGAGCTGGAAAAAGCCCACATCGGCGCAGTCCTGGCCACCAGCGACACGCTGGATCAGGCGGCCAAAACGCTGGGTATCGACGCATCGACCCTGTATCGCAAACGCAAGCAGTACAACCTGTAAGCCTGATATCGGTGTTGCATGAAATTGGCAATCAAGCTGCGTACACGTCTGTTCCTGAGCATTTCAGCGCTGATCACAGTGGCGCTGTTGGGACTGCTATTGGGCCTGGTCAGCGTGGTGCAAATGGCCCGCACCCAGGAATCGATGATCCAGAGCAACTTCGTGACTCTGGACCTGGGCCTCAAGCTGCGGCAGAACCTGGGCGACCAACTGGTGCTGATGCTCGAATCCGAGCCCCGGCAGGATGTCCTGGAAAAGGCCCAGAACCAGTTCGAGGCCTTGCTGATTCAGGGTGTGGAACACGACCGGTTCAACCAGACCAACAGCGGCTTTGAAGAAGCACTGGGCAATTACCGCCAGTTCTTGCAGGCCTATCGGGTCAATACCCCCGGTGAGCTGGGCATTCGCACGAACTCTGAACTGAGCAGCTCGTTCAATAACCTGCGCAATGACCTGCTCGAGGCTTACCGCACGGCGCTGAACAACATCAACATTGCCGAAAGCAATGCACGCGAGCGCGCTTACTGGATAGCGGGCCTGCTGGGGCTGGTAGGTCTTGCGGTGCTGTGCATCGGTTTTGTCACCGCCAACGGCATCGCCCGACGTTTTGGCACGCCCATCGAGGCGCTGGCAAAGGCGGCGGACAAGATCGGCCAGGGCGATTTCGAGGTCACGCTGCCGATTTCTGCGGCAGCCGAAATGAACCAGCTGACCCGACGCTTCGGGCTTATGGCCGAAGCCCTGCGCAAGCATCAGGCGACCAATATCGACGAACTGGTCGCCGGCCAGCAGCGCCTGCAAGCGGTACTCGACAGCATCGACGATGGTTTGCTGATGATCGACCGCCAGGGACAACTGGAGCACCTCAACCCGGTTGCCCAGCGTCAGCTCGGCTGGACTGAAAGCCGCCTGGGCCAGCGCCCTGGCGAAGCGCTGGCGCGGCCGGAACTGGACGAAGAAATTCTTCTGAACCTGCGCGGCGGCACGCTGGAGCGTGCCCCGGACGATCTGGCCATCGAGATCGAAGGCGAATCGCGCCTGTTGACCTACAGCCTGACCCCGGTAAGCCATGCCAACGGCGATATTCTCGGCGCAGTGATGATCCTGCACGATGTGACCGAGCAGCGCGCGTTCGAGCGCGTGCGCAGCGAGTTCGTGCTGCGCGCATCGCATGAACTGCGCACACCGGTCACCGGCATGCACATGGCGTTCGGCCTGTTGCAGGAGCGCGTGCATTTTGCCGAAGAGAGCCGCGAGGCCGATCTGTTCAATACCGTCAAAGAAGAAATGCAGCGCTTGATGCAACTGATCAACGACCTGCTGAATTTCTCGCGCTACCAGAGCGGCCTGCAGAAACTCAAGCTGGCACCGTGCTCGATCGAACAGATGATGGAAGAGGTGCGCCAACGCTTTGCCGAACGCGCCGAAGATCAGAACATCATGCTGCAGCTCGATATTCAGGAAAATATGCCGCGCCTGCATGCCGACCAGTCACAACTGGAGCGCGTGCTCGACAACCTGCTGGACAACGCCCTGCGTCATACCCCGGAAAACGGCCTGATCCGTTTGCAGGCCAGGCGTCACGGCGAGCGGGCAATTCTGAGCATCGAGGACAACGGCGAAGGCATTGCCTATGGCAATCAGGCGCGGATCTTCGAGCCATTCGTACAGGTCGGTCGCAAAAAAGGCGGCGCGGGCCTGGGGCTGGCGCTGTGCAAGGAAATCGTCCAGTTGCACGGTGGACGCATGGGCGTTTATTCACGGCCGGGGCAGGGCACCCAGTTTTATATGGCCTTGCCGTTCTGACTGATCACCCGGCGCCCAGGCGCCGGATGGCTCTTACCTGAAAAAAGCCCGGATGTGTTGGTCCAAGGCTTCAAGACCACAATAGGGGTGGTATTAACAAGGTTCAGGCGGCGCCTTTTTCAGGACGTTGCAGGTAGCGTCCGCCGGTGACCATTTCCGCCAGCGCGGCAGCACTCAAAGGCCGGGAGAACAACCAGCCTTGGCCATGAATCACTCCTTCGCCGCTGAGCAACAGCGCCTGCGATTCGAACTCGACCCCTTCGGCGATAACGCGCAACTGCAGGGCATGGGCCATGCGGATGATGTGCGGCGCCACGCCACTGCTGGCCGCGTCATGACCCAAGGCGTCGATAAAGGCCTTGTCGATCTTCAGGCAGTCGACCGGCAAGGTTTGCAGGTACGCCAGGCTGCAGTAGCCGGTGCCAAAATCGTCGATCAGCACCTTGTGTCCCCGATCACGCAGGTTTTGCAGGTGATTGCAGGCTTTCATTGCGTCGACCAGGCTGCGCTCGGTGACCTCGAACGCGATTTGCCGCGCTGGCACTTGATGCTGCGCCAGCAAGCGTGCGGCTACCCGGCCGATACGCGATGTCATGACATCGCAGGCCGCCAGGTTCACCGAGACATACAAATGCGGATGACTGCGCAGCAATGAGCCCAATTGTTCGAGCAGGCGCTGCAGGACGAAATCGGTAATCTGGCGGATCTGCCCGGTGTTCTCGGCCAGCGGAATAAACAGGTCGGGACTGGTCAAGGTGCCGTCGGCCCGGTGCCAGCGCACCAGCGCCTCGGCACCGACACACTGGCGCGTCTCGATATTGAAAATCGGCTGGTATAGCACCCGTAGTTCGCCACGGCGCAGGGCCGCGGCCAGCTCGCTGCGCAACGAGGTACGCTGGCGGGCCCACAACCAGGCCAGTGCCGCGTTGCACAGGGCAATCAGCAGGCTGACCGGCAGCATCAGCCACCAGGCGCTGCCGATGCGTGCCAGCAGGCCGATACGCGGCGTGCTCAGCAACAATTCCCAGCCCCGGTCGCCGATGGCCAGGCGATAGAGCAAATACGTTGCGTCCGAGAGCAGGGCGTCCTCACCGACCAACACCGTGTCCGCGGATAGCACGCCGGTGGCGGCACCCAGCACCGGAATCATCCGGCGACCGTCGCCAGGCAACAGCATCAGGCTGCCACCGGCAGGCAGATTGACGACATCGGTCAGGTGCCCGCGGGAGGTTGCCACCCGAAAACGCTCACGCCCCACGACCAGCACCGCCAGGTCGTCGTCCGGCTGGGCCTGGGTATTGAGCCAGTAATCGTAAGTGGCGCCATGAATGTCGGGAGTTCCGGTAGCGCCGAAGGTCTGCTTGAGCGAAGCACTGGCGCAACTCTGGCGCTCGCCGACATAGGCCGCCTGATGAATGAAGCGATGGCGCAGCGCCAACTCACGCAGGCGGGCGACCATTTGTACGCTGCACTCGCGTAACGGCTGACGTTGCAGCTCATCGAGGCCGCTGCGCATCTGGCTGAACAACTGCTCAATGCGCAGCCGGTAGCGTTCGCCACGGGTCTCGATCTGCTGGCGTTCGTGGTCGCGGGCCTGGTGCAGAACCAGCAACAGGCCGGCACCGCCGGCCAGCAGCGCGCTGAAGACAGCGACCAGCAAAGCCAGTCGCCAAGGGGGATGAATCAGGGAGGCAAGACGCATGGTGGTGATGCGCATGAGGGGGTCACCCTCAGGTATAGCAACGCACTGGCAAATAGCTTGCCCTTACGTGCGCGATCAATACGCCTTGTTGAGCACCTGCAGAATCGCTGCGCTTTGCGCATCTGGCTCACCGTCGTAACGCGCAGGCCGGAAGCGCATCTGGAATGCCGCCAGAACATTGCGGGTTTCGACGTCCAGCACACCGGTTTGCGGCGTGGTGTAGCCCAGGCGTGTCAGTTGCTGCTGAAACCAGAGGATGTCGGGCAGGCCATTGAGCAGCAATGCCTGGTGTTGCGCCACTTGCCGCTCGTCGGGCCAGATGCCCAGGCCGGCATCGGCCAGGCGTTTCCAGGGAAACAACGGGCCCGGATCAAGCTTGCGCATCGGCGCGATGTCGCTGTGGCCGATGATGTTTTTGACCGGCATGCCGTTGCGCTTGACGATGTCCTTGAGCAGCACGATCAGCGACTGTACCTGTGCCTCGCTGTAGGGATACCAGCGCCGGCCGGCCGGGGTGTCGGTGAAGCCGGGGTTAACGATTTCGATGCCGATCGAGCTGGAGTTGAGCCAGGTCCGGCCCTCCCATGCACTGTCACCGGCGTGCCAGGCGCGGGCGCTTTCATCGACCAGCTTGAAGATGGTCGCCGACTTGTCGTCGCCGATCAGGTAATGGCTGCTGACCTGGCCATGGGTGAGCAACTTCAGGGATTGCTCCTGGGAGGCCGAGGTGTAATGCAGGATCACGTACTGGATACGGTTGTCGTGGTTGACCGAAGGATGGCTGGTATCCAGCTTCGGGCCACTGGAACAGGCCGACAGGACGAGCAGTGACAGGGCAGCGAAAAACAGTTTCATGAAAGGCTACTACTGGAAGGTGGCAGAAAGCGCTGGATGATAGCGGAACGTGCGCCAATCACCTCGGACTGAAGGCTGTGACAATGTTTCCGTCAGCCCTGTTCCACCCGATTACGGCCACTTTCCTTGGCCAGGTACAAGGCCTGGTCGGCGCGTTTGAGCGCCACGTCACTGCGTTCACCGCTGCGCAACACGGTCATGCCGACCGACACGGTGATGGTCACCGGCTCGCCTTTGAAGTGGAAAGGGCAGCGTTCTACGGTTGCGCGCAGCTCTTCGAGCAATTGCAGACCGGTTTCGACCGGTGTAGCCGGCATCAGCAAGACAAACTCTTCGCCGCCGAAACGGGCCAGAAAGCCTCGGCCGTGCAGGTGCTTGTGCAGTTCTTTGGCGACGATCTTCAGCACTTTGTCACCGGCCAGATGCCCGTAGCCGTCGTTGATTCGCTTGAAGTGGTCCAGGTCCATGATGCACAGCAGCAGGCTGTTTCTGTTCTGCTGCCAGAGCACGACTTCGCGCTCCAGGCGCTCGCCCCAGGCGGCGCGGTTGGGCAGGCCGGTCAGCGGGTCGATCAAGGCCTTGCGTCGCTGCTCTTCAAGATTGGCACGAAAGCCCAGTGCTTCCTGTTCCATGCTCGCCACGCGGCTGGCCAGACTTTGCAGGCGTTCGCCGACTTCATGCTCGCGCTCGTCGCGCTGACGCTGATGCGCGTCCATCGCGCCGATCAGGCCTTCAAGGCGGTTTTCCAGCACGCGCTTGAGGCTGTTGAGGTCGGAGGCGTCCTGCACATGGCTTTGCAAATCGTCGACGTGCTCGCGCAACTGACTGTCGAAGTCGCGTGCCGAGGAGTGGCTGGCGGCATGGCCGTCGCTGACCACCCGCAGGCTGCTCTGGAAGTAATCCAGCCGCTCATTGAGCTGCTTGAGATAGGCCTCGAACTCGTGCTGGCCGCTGTCGGTGATCGCCAGCATGAAGACGGCAAGATCATCGAGAATCGGCAGCAGTTCGTACCAGTTGAGCCCGTGTTCAAGACGCTGGCGCAGCGCTTCGGCTTGCGGGCGGTGATGTTCGGGCAGGTTCAGGTCACCCAGCAGGCCGAGCAGGGTCTGTTCGATATGGGCCGCCACCGAGCTGTAGCTGGGCTCGGGCGAGGTCGGCAGGTCGTACTCGGCACTGGCCTCGGCTTCGGCTTCGGCTTCGGCTTCGGCTTCGGCTTCGGTACTGTCGGCAGCTTGCGGGGCTTCGGGTTCTGCCTGGCTTTCAATCTCGGCTTCGATCTCGGCTTCGATTTCGGGCTCAGCTTCGGCTTGCGCTTCCACCGGGCCTTCAACTGCAGCTTCAACTGCAGCTTCAACTTCGGCCTCGACGGCCTCGACAGGTGCGGATGCCTGGGTAGCGCCGGGCTCAACCGCTGCGGGCTCCGTGGCCGGAGTTTCGACAGGCTCGGCAGAGGGCTCTTCGCTCAACGCTTCAGGCTGCAACGGTGCAGGATCTGCAACCACCTGCGGCTCGCTGGCGACAACCGCGGGTGCCGCCTGCGGTTCGAGCGGCGCGGGCTCAGCGTCGGCGGCCGGTTCTGCGTTGGCTCGCACCGGCGCCGGTGCTTCTGTCTGGGCTGCCGCCAGAGCACTGGCAAACGCAGGCGGTGCCTGCCCAGGCTGTTCGGCAGGTTCTTCACGGCCGCCGAACAAACGCTGCAACAAGCCCGGGCGATGCGGTTCGTCATGATGCTCCAGCGCGCCAAGGGCCTTGCTTTGCAGCTCTTTGAGTTCGCTGAGCAATAACGGCAACTCACGGGCCTGTGCAGCGCGCTCCTCAAGCCCTTTGGCGAAGCGCTTGAGCGGCTTGCGCACCTCGCGCGGCAGCGGCAGCGCCTGAAGCTGGGCAACCAGCTCGGTCAACGCGCTGCTGATCTGCGCGATCCGCACCTCGCGGCGCTGCTCGGAGTCGAGTACGGCTTTTTCCAGGCGCGGGATCAGGCCGGCCAGCGCGACGTCCATGTCGTCCTTGCGGACGATTTCGCGCATTTCCTTCATGCAGGCGTCTACCGAGCGGTCCGTGCCCTCAGCCGCCAGGCTGCTGCGCACCAGGCCGCGGCGCAGCAGGTCAAGCCGTTCCTGCCAGCGCTTTTCGAGGCGGTCCTGTTGTTCGATGCCTTTGAGGTATTTCTCTTTCCAGCGCTCGGCATCGTCGCTCATGCAAGAGATCCACTGTCAGGCCCGCTGGGAACGGGCAAATTGTCCCCGCGCAGCGACGCTGGCAGACGGATCTCTACTGCCACGGGCAGGTGATCGGAAATGGGCTGGGCCAGCACCTGGACCCGTTCCAGGGTCAACGTCGGGCTGAGCAGAATGTGATCGAGGCAGCGTTGCGGTCGCCAGCTCGGAAAGGTCGCCTCGATCTGCGGGGCCAGCAGGCCCAGGTCGCGCAAGGGCGAATGCTCCAGCAGATCGATGGCGTGGGTGTTCATGTCGCCCATCAGCACCTGGTGGCGATAACCGCCGATCAGCTCACGGATATAGGCCAGTTGCAGGGTGCGCGTTCGCGCGCCCAGCGCCAGGTGCATCATCACCACGACCAGCGCATCCTCACCCTCGCCGAAGCGCATGAGAATCGCACCGCGCCCGGCCGGGCCCGGCAACGGATGGTCTTCGATCGCCCAGGGCTTCAGGCGGCTGAGCACACCATTGCTGTGCTGAGCCAGGCGCCCGAGGTTGCGGTTGAGCTGCTGGTACCAATAGGGAAAACCGCCCAGCTGCGCCAGGTGTTCGACCTGATTGATATAGCCCGAGCGCATGCTGCCGCCATCGGCTTCCTGCAAGGCCACCAGATCGAAGTCACCGATCAGCTGGCCGATCTTCTGCAGGTTGCCGGAGCGCCCGCCATGCGGCAGCACGTGCTGCCAGCTGCGGGTCAGGTAATGGTGATAGCGCTGGGTGTTGATACCCACCTGGATATTGAAGCTGAGCAGGCGCAGGCGGCCGTCGTCCGGCAAGCCGCTGTCGGTCAGGTGATCCTCGTTGACCCGCGCATCACGCGGGCCAGCGACGCGTTCGGTACCTCTGCCCCAGCGGCGCATGGCAGCAGCCTTACTGGGCGGGCTTGGCAGTTGCGCGCTCTTTGGCGATCAACTGGTCGGCGACCTGCAAGGTGGCTTCCGGGCCGCCGGAGGTGCCGAGGTCAAAGCGGTATTTGCCGTTGACGACCATGGTCGGTACGCCGGTGACTTCATACTTCTTGGCCAGTTCTTTGTACTGGACCATTTTGCCTTTGACGGCGAAGGAGTTGAACGTGCTGAGGAACTGGTCCTTGTCCACGCCTTGAGTGGCGAGGAACTCGGCCATGTCTTCAGGCTTGGTCAAAGGCTTGCGTTCTTTCTGGATGGCTTCAAAGACGGCAGCGTGAACCTTGTGCTCGACACCCATGGTTTCAAGGGTGATGAACAGTTGGCCGTGAGCGTCCCACGGGCCGCCGAACAGGGCCGGAATGCGGACGAAATTGACGTCTGCCGGGAGTTTTTCGACCCATGGATTGATGGTCGGCTCAAAGGCGTAGCAGTGTGGGCAGCCGTACCAGAACAGTTCAACGACTTCGATCTTGCCTGGCTGGGCGACCTGCACCGGGCTACTCAGCTCGATGTATTGTTTGCCTGCCTCGATCGGCTGGGCTGCCTGGGCGGTCATACCAAATACGCTGGCGGCAACCAGAGCGGCGCTGAGAATCAGGTTACGCATGCTTTACTCCTGAGCTGGAAAGGGATCGCTTGCAGCGACGGCTTTTCGACCGGCCGGCCAGAGGCGAGTTCGGTAGTGTAACGCTGGCGATCAGAAAAAAGGGTAGCTCAGGCCAGGCTTTTTTGGCGCGCGAACACTTTAATGCAAGCCCTGGATGTACTGCGCCAGCGCTTCGATGTCCTTGTTGCTCAACCTGCCGGCAATGGTGCGCATCACCTGCGTGTCACCATCGTTCACGCGATCGCCTTCGCGAAAGGCGGTCAATTGTCTTTTGATGTAATCGGCGTGCTGACCACCCAGTTGCGGGAAGCCGGCAGGTGCATTGCCGCTGCCGTCGGGCGCATGACAACCGGTGCAGGCCGGCAGGCCTTTTTCGATGTCGCCGCCACGAAACAGCGCCTGGCCACGGGCGACCAGTGCAGGGTCGGCAGCGCCGGTGCTGGTTTTCTGGCTGGCGTACCACGCGGCGATATCGGCCAGGTCCTGCTCGCTCAAGGGATCGAGCTGGCCGGTCATTTCCGCCACCACACGCTTGCCGGCCTTGATTTCATGCAGTTGCTTGAGCAGATAGCGCTCGCCCTGGCCCGCCAGTTTAGGGAAATTGGCCAGTGGGCTATTGCCGTCCGGTCCATGACAGGCACCGCAGACCAGCACCTTGGCTTTACCCGCAGCGGCGTCGCCCACCGGGCCTGCGGCATGTGCCGGGGCATAAACAATCAGGGTCAGTAGCAGACTCAAAAGCTGTGTGTTCATCAGGTCACTCCAATCGGCTATGAGCAACGTTTGAATGCCTGCTGAAACAGCCCTTGAGCGGCTCGCTCAGCAAAAACCTTTCAGGTTGAAAGCGGACTGCGTTCTAATGCGCAGCGGATTTCATGAAAAACCTGCACCCGCATTGTCTTGTGCAGGTCCTTTTACCGCCTTGAATCGACATCGCTTGCCGCATCCCTTGCAGCAGGGCCATTACCGGAAATCACATGCAGCTCAAGAACCCCATCCTCGGCCTCTGCCAGCAAGCCAAGTTCATGCTCAGCGCCGCCAAGGTCGACCAGTGCCCCGATGATGCGGGCTTCGAAGTGGCTTTCGCCGGCCGCTCCAACGCCGGCAAGTCCAGCGCGCTGAACACCCTGACCCACGCCAGCCTGGCGCGCACCTCGAAAACCCCGGGACGCACGCAGTTGCTGAACTTCTTCCGCCTGGACGACGAACGGCGTCTGGTCGACTTGCCCGGCTACGGCTACGCCAAGGTGCCGATCCCGCTCAAGCAACACTGGCAGCGCCACCTGGAAGCCTATCTGGGCAGCCGTGAAAGCCTCAAAGGCGTGATTCTGCTGATGGATGTCCGTCACCCGATGACCGACTTCGACAACATGATGCTCGACTGGTCGGTGGCCAGCGGCATGCCGATGCATATCCTGCTGACCAAGTCCGACAAGCTGACCCACGGCGCGGCGAAGAACACCCTGCTCAAGGTTCAGGCCCAGATCCGCAAGGGCTGGGGCGACACCGTGACCATCCAGCTGTTCTCGGCCCCCAAACGCGCAGGCCTGGAAGAAGCCTACACCAGGCTGGCCGGCTGGCTGGAACTGCCGGACAAGGTGCAGCCTGTGCAAGGCGAGTAAGCCTGCCTGTTTTCAAGGCAGCCTGAACAAGTGCTGCAGATTCGCAGGCAAAAAAAACCCCGGACTTCGTATGGGGAGGGGGAAGTTCGGGGTTCAAGGTCCAGACCCTCAGGGAGGGGTCCGGATATCTGCCAACACTTAACACAACATAGGAGCATGAAAGGCCTTGCGAGCCATTCGTGAACTCTGACCGGGGCCTTTGCCGTTAAGTTCCTGACATGAACAAATGTTCATGTAGGCCGGCAAAGGCGCGCGCTTGCCCTTTTAATGCGCCTCGTCCCAGTTGTCGCCCACGCCCACATCGACGACCAGCGGGACATCCAGTTGCGCAGCACCGCTCATGTGCGGGCGGATTTCTTCGCTGATGCGCTCGACCAGGTCTTCGCGCACTTCCAGTACCAGTTCGTCGTGTACTTGCAGGATGACGCGGGCATCCAGGCCTGACTCGTTGAGCCAGTTGTTCACCGCCACCATGGCTTTCTTGATGATGTCGGCCGCCGTGCCCTGCATCGGCGCGTTGATCGCGGTGCGTTCGGCGCCGGCACGCATCTGCGGCTTGTTGGAGTTGATGTCCGGCAGGTACAGGCGGCGGCCGAACAGGGTTTCGACATAGCCTTTCTCGGCAGCCTGCTCGCGGGTGCGTTCCATGTACTCGCGCACGCCGGGGTAACGGGCGAAATAACGGTCGATGTAGGCCTTGGCCTGCTTGCCGTCGACGCCGATCTGTCGCGCCAGGCCTTGGGCGCCCATGCCGTAGATCAGACCGAAGTTGATCGCCTTGGCGCTGCGCCGCTGATCGTTGCTGACCTGCTCCAGCTCGACGCCGAATACTTCGGCCGCCGTGGCCCGGTGTACGTCCAGGCCGTTCTGGAAAGCGTGCAGCAGGCCTTCGTCCTTGGCCAGGTGGGCCATGATGCGCAGTTCGATCTGCGAATAGTCGGCGGCCAGCAGTTTGTAGCCAGGCGATGCGATAAACGCTTGGCGAATGCGCCGGCCTTCGGCGGTGCGCACCGGA
The DNA here is from genome assembly GCF_055284095.1 of Pseudomonas sp. HP_08. Classification (NCBI taxonomy): domain Bacteria; kingdom Pseudomonadati; phylum Pseudomonadota; class Gammaproteobacteria; order Pseudomonadales; family Pseudomonadaceae; genus Pseudomonas; species Pseudomonas sp. HP_08. Next base: position 24,667 of record NZ_JBTOQC010000022.1, read on the forward strand.
ATGTTCTGCAGGTTCGGCTCGCTGGACGAGAAACGCCCGGTGGCGGCGCCGGCCTGGTTGTAGGAGGTGTGCACGCGCCCGGTGCGCGGGTTGATCTGCCCCGGCAAGGTGTCGGTGTAGGTGCTTTTCAGCTTGCTGATCGAGCGGTATTGCAGCAGCAGCGTGGGCAGCTCATGGCCCTGTTCGGCCAGCTTGACCAGTACGTCTTCGGAGGTCGACGGCTTGCCGGTCGGGGTCTTGCCGAGCACCGGCAGTTCCAGCTTCTCGTAGAGGATCTTGCCCAGCTGGGTCGGCGAACCGAGGTTGAATTCTTCACCGGCCAGCTCGAAGGCCTGACGCTCCAGCTCGACCATCTTGTTGCCCAGCTCGACGCTCTGCACGCCCAGCAGGTTGGCATCGACCCGCGCGCCCTGACGCTCGATCTGCGCCAGCACCGGCACCAGCGGCATTTCGATATCGCTCAACACCTTGAGCAGCGCCTGATCGGGACCGGCTTCAGCCTTGAGCTTTTCGCTCAGCGTCTGGTGCAGGCGCAGGGTGATATCGGCGTCTTCGGCGGCATAGGGACCGGCCTGTTCCAGCGCGATCTGGTCGAAGGTCAGCTGCTTTTTGCCCTTGCCGGCGATGTCGGTGAAGCTGATGGTCTTCAGGCCCAAGTACTTGAGCGCCAGGCTGTCCATGTCGTGGTTCGTGGCCACCGAGTTGAGCACATAGGACTCAAGCATGGTGTCGAACGCCACGCCGCGCACGGTGATGCCGTTGGCGTGGTCACCGCCAATCGCGCAGTTGGCGAGGATATTGATGTCGTACTTGGCGTTCTGGCCGACCTTGGCCTTGTTTTCATCTTCGAGCAGCGGCTTGAGCGCCAGCAGCACGGTGTCGCGGTCCAGCTGGTCGGGCACGCCCATGTACGAGTGGGTCAGCGGGATATACGCCGCTTCCCCCGGCTTGACCGCGAACGACAGGCCGACCAGCTGCGCCTTTTGCGCGTCAAGGCCGGTGGTTTCGGTGTCGAAGGCGATCAGTTCGGCCTTGTTCAGCTTGTCGAGCCAGGCATCGAAGCGCGCCTGGTCCACGATGGTTTCGTAGCCGCTGTGGTCGCTGGGCGCCACTTCTACCTGGACGATTTCCTGGCCGGAACGCTTTGCATCGCGCTCGACGTCGCTGATCCAGCTTTTGAATTCCAGCTCGGTGTACAGCTCGATGAGTTTTTCGCGGTCCGGCTCGCCGATCACCAGCTCATCGAGGGTGACATCCAGCGGCACATCGATCTTGATGGTCGCCAGTTCGTACGACAGGAACGCCATGTCGCGGTGCTCGGCCAGCTTGGCGCCCAGGGTCTTGGCGCCACGAATCGGCAAGGCCGCCACGGCATCGAGGTTGGCGTACAGCTCGGCCAGCCCGCCGCCGATACCGACCAGCAGGCCGGTGGCGGTCTTCTCACCCACGCCCGGCACGCCGGGAATGTTGTCGACCTTGTCGCCCATCAGCGCCAGGAAATCGATGATGTGCTCGGGACCGACGCCGAATTTCTCTTTCACGCCAGCCACATCCAGCACGCTACCGGTCATGGTATTGACCAGCGTAATGTGGCCGTCGACCAGTTGCGCCATGTCCTTGTCGCCGGTCGAGATGACCACCGGGCGCTGCGCCGCCGCGCTGCTGCGTGCCAGGGTGCCGATCACGTCATCGGCCTCGACGCCTTCGACGCACAGCAACGGGTAGCTCAAGGCCTTTACGCAGGCGTGCAGCAGGTCGACCTGCACACGCAGGTCGTCGGGCATGCTCGGCCGGTTGGCCTTGTAGTCGGCAAACAGATCGTCGCGAAACGTCCCGCCCTTGGCGTCGAACACCACTGCGAACGGGCTGTCCGGATACTGCTTGCGCAGGCTCTTGAGCATGTTCAGCACACCCTTGACCGCGCCGGTGGGCAGGCCTTTGGAGGTGGTCAGCGGGGGCAGGGCGTGAAAGGCGCGGTACAGGTAAGAAGAACCGTCCACCAGGACGAGGGGTGCTTGGCTCATGAGCAGAATCAACCTTTTCGGCGGGGTCGGCGCTAGAATGCGTGGACCGTAGACAACAAAAGGACAAGGTTATCATGCGCACGCTAAATCGCTTGTTAGTGACCTGCATGCTGTTGACCGGGCCACTGATGGCCGTTGCGGCAGAGGATTCACCGTCGGCGGACCCTGAGGTCACGATCCGAACCGATGGCGACAAGACCATTCAGGAGTACCGCCAGAATGGCTTTTTGTATGCCGTGAAGATCACGCCAAAGCACGGCAAACCGTATTTTCTGGTCCGCGCCGATGGTACGAGCCCCAATTTCATTCGTTCGGACCAACCGGACATGCTGATCCCGCAGTGGGAAATATTCAGCTGGTAAACCTAACTTTCATCATTCTTTGAGCTGGCAGTCGCTGATATGTCCGTCTTTACCCCCCTGACCCGGCCCGAGCTGGAAACCTTTCTTTCGGCTTACGGGCTTGGTCGCCTGCTCGACTTTCAGGGCATCGCCGCCGGCAGTGAAAACACCAATTACTTCATCAGCCTGGAGCAGGGCGAATTTGTCCTGACCCTGGTCGAGCGCGGTCCGGTGCAAGAGATGCCGTTCTTCATCGAACTGCTCGATGTGCTGCACGACGCCGACCTGCCGGTGCCTTATGCCTTGCGCACCACCGAGGGCGAGGCACTGCGCGAGCTCAAGGGCAAACCTGCGCTGCTGCAACCGCGGCTGCCGGGCAAGCACATCAAGCAACCCAACACCCAGCACTGCATCGCCATCGGGCAATTGCAGGCCGGGCTGCACCTGGCGACCCGTGACAAGGTGCTGGAGCGCAAGACCGACCGGGGCCTGGACTGGATGCTCAGCGAAGGACGCAATTTTCTTTCGCACCTGACAGCGCCACAGGCCGCCTTGCTCGACAAGACCCTGCAGGAAATCGAAACGCATGTTGCGGCCATCATGGCGTTGCCACGCGCCAACCTGCATGCCGACCTGTTCCGCGACAACGCGCTGTTCGAAGGCACGCACCTGACCGGCTTGATCGACTTCTACAACGCCTGCTCGGGGCCGATGCTGTACGACCTGGCGATTGCCCTGAACGACTGGTGCTCGCACGACGACGGCCAGCTCGACCCGGTGCGCGCCAGAGCGTTTCTCGGTGCCTATGCGGCACGCCGCCCGTTCACCGCTGCCGAGGCGCAGTTGTGGCCGGTGATGTTGCGCATTGCCTGCGTACGCTTCTGGCTGTCACGCCTGATCGCCGCCGAAAGTTTTGCCGGGCAGGACGTGCTTATTCACGACCCGGCCGAATTCGAACAGCGCCTGCAACAGCGCCAGGTCATCAACCTGCCGCTGCCGTTTGCGTTGTAAGACCCATGCACAACCCGTAGGACCGACTTTAGTCGGGAACGGTGGCGCGCCATTCCCGACTAAAGTCGGTCCTACGAGAATGAAGTCGCTGCGGCTACAGGCTTTCCAGACACCCGGCCAGGTCGTTGCCGATTTTTTCCAGCAACTGTTCATAGCCATTGGCCGTGGCCTGGGTGTAGCCGCCCAGCGCATCCAGCTCGGCCAGCTTCACTGGCAACCCGGCGGTCAGGGTGTCGGCCAGTTTCGGGCGCAGTGGCGGTTCGCTGAACACGCAGGTCTTGCCCGACTCTTTGAGCCGGTCACGCATCGCCGCCACGTGTTTGGCGCCCGGCTGCACTTCGCTGGCGACGCTGAACACGCCGGTGTGCTTGAGGCCATAGGCCTGCTCGAAATAGTCATAGGCTTCGTGAAACACAAACCACGGCTTGTCGCCCACGCCGCTGACCCGCGCCTTGATTCGTGCATCCAGCGCATCGAGGCGCTGGTCGAAGGCTTTGGCGTTGCTGGCATAGCGCGCGGCGTTGGCAGGGTCGGCGGCGCTCAGGTCAGTGGCCATTTTTGCCGCGATCACCCGCGCGTTGACGGTCGACAGCCACAAGTGCGAGTCGAGGCTGCCGGGACGGTGATCGTGGTCGTGCTCTTCATAGCCCGGCTCGTCATGGCCCTGACCTTCATGCTCATGACCTTCATGCTCATGATCGTCATGGGAGGTCTGATCCGCCGCAAAATGCCTGAGCTTCATGCCCGGCAAATCCTGCACCGCCACGCTGGGCAGGCTGCGATTGCCCAGCACGCGCGGCAGAAAACCTTCCATGTCCGGGCCGATCCAGTACAGCAGATCGACATCGCCGACCCGCCGTACGTCGGATGGACGCAGCGCATAGTGGTGCGGCGAAGCACCGGGCGGCAACAGCACATCGGGGCTGCCGACGCCGTCCTGAACCGCCGCTGCAATCAGCTGCAACGGCTTGATGCTGGTCAGGACCTTGACGTCGGCCTGGGCGGTGGCGGCGGCCGACAAACCGGCAGCCAGTACTAAAAGCGTAAAAAGTCGGCGCACGAGGAACACTCATATCGGGCAGGAACGGGTAACATAATAACGTCTCCAGCCAATATCGTCGCCGCCCATGCCTATTACTCCCCTGGCCAGTCGCCCTCACGATCACTCCCACTGCGTGCACAGCGCCCTCAGCGAGGCCGATACGCTGTGCGCCGGCAAAGGCCTGCGCCTGACCGCGCTGCGCCGTCGCGTACTGGAGCTGGTCTGGCAAAGCCACAAGCCGTTGGGCGCCTATGACATTCTCGGCGTACTCAGCGAAGAAGACGGCCGCCGCGCCGCACCTCCGACCGTGTACCGCGCTCTGGATTTCCTGCTTGAGCATGGCCTGGTGCACCGCATCGCCTCGCTCAACGCCTTCACCGGCTGCAACCATCCGGCTCACGCCCACCAGGGTCAATTCCTGATCTGCCGCGAATGCCATGCCGCCATCGAGCTGCAACATCCGGCCATCAGCGACGCGGTGGTCAACGCCGCCACCGAAGTGGGCTTTGCCGTCGAAGGCCAGACCATCGAGATCGTCGGCGTGTGCGCCGGGTGCAAGGCCGCCTGATGAGCTCACCCCTGATCCGCCTGGAACAGGTGGCGGTCACCCTTTCCGGGCAAAGCGTGCTGGACAACATCGCGCTCAGCGTCAGCCCCGGCGAGATCGTCACCCTCATCGGCCCCAACGGCGCCGGCAAGACCACACTGGTGCGCGCCGTGCTCGGCCTGTTGACGCCTACCTCGGGCAGCGTCTGGCGCAAGCCGAAACTGCGCATCGGCTACATGCCGCAAAAGCTGCATATCGACCAGACCCTGCCGCTGTCGGTGCTGCGCTTCTTGCGTCTGGTGCCCGGTGTCGACCGCGCCAAGGCCATGGCCGCGCTGGAGGAGGTCGGCGCCGGCAAGGTCATCGACAGCCCGTTGCAGGGCATTTCCGGCGGCGAGATGCAGCGCGTGCTGCTCGCCCGTGCGCTGCTGCGCGAGCCCGAGCTGCTGGTGCTCGACGAGCCGGTGCAAGGCGTCGATGTCGCAGGCCAGGCAGAGCTGTACAGCCTGATCACCCGCCTGCGTGATCGTCACGGCTGCGGCGTGTTGATGGTCTCCCACGATCTGCACCTGGTGATGAGCACCACCGACCAGGTGGTCTGCCTGAACCGTCACGTGTGCTGCTCCGGGCACCCGGAACAGGTCAGCCACGACCCGGCCTTCGTCGAGCTGTTCGGCCAGAACGCGCCGAGCCTGGCGATTTATCACCACCATCACGACCACGCCCACGACCTGCATGGCGAGGTGGTCAACGAAGCCGCTGACGCCCACGACGCCCCGCGTTTCAAACCTCACGTTCCCCACGTTCACGGAGACGGCTGCAAGCATGGCTGATTTTCTTCTTTACGCCTTGCTCGCCGGCATCGCTCTGGCCCTGGTCGCAGGCCCTTTAGGCTCTTTCGTGGTCTGGCGGCGCATGGCCTATTTCGGCGACACCTTGTCGCACGCCGCCCTGCTCGGCGTGGCGCTGGGCTTTTTGCTCGACATCAGTCCGACCCTGGCGGTCACCGTCGGCTGCCTGCTGCTGGCCATCCTGCTGGTGACCCTGCAACAACGCCAGCCGCTGGCCAGCGACACCCTGCTGGGCATTCTGGCGCCCAGCACCCTGTCGCTGGGCCTGGTGGTGCTGAGTTTCATGCACGAGGTGCGCATCGACCTGATGGCCTATCTGTTCGGCGATCTGCTGGCGATCAGCCCGACCGACCTGGCCTGGATTCTGGGCGGCAGCGCGCTGGTGCTGGTGCTGATCGTGGCGCTGTGGCGGCCGTTGCTGGCGGTGACCGTGCACGAAGAACTGGCACGCGTCGAAGGCCTGCCGGTGATGACCCTGCGCATGACCATGATGCTGCTGATCGCGGTGGTGATTGCGGTGGCGATGAAGATCGTCGGCGTGCTGCTGATCACCTCGCTGCTGATCATTCCGGCCGCCGCCGCGCAACGGCATGCCCGCTCGCCGGAGCAAATGGCGCTGGGCGCCAGCGTGCTGGGCGTGGTGGCGGTGTGCGGCGGGCTGGCGCTATCATGGCTCAAGGACACTCCGGCGGGACCGTCGATTGTGGTGTGCGCCGCGACGCTGTTCTTGCTCAGTTTTGTTCTCCCCCGGCGGGCGGTGTAGACTTGCTCGTTTTTTGCGCAACTTAGAGAATGCAGGAATGAAGCTGCCCATCTCCCGTTATCTGCTGCCAGTCGCCTTGTCCCTGCTGTTGGGTGCTTGCCAAAGCACGCCACCGGCAGACGTTGCCGCGCCCGGGCAGGCGCCACAGCCGGACGGGTTCGCGCAACTGGAGCAGAGCATTGCCGGCAACGAACTGGCGACCGCCGAAGACCAGTTGGCCGCGTTGCAAGCCGCCACGCCGGACGATCCGCGCCTTGAGCAGTCGCAACGGCAACTGGCCGAGGCTTATTTGAGCCGCAGCCAGATCGGTTTGCAGAAAGGTGATGTGAATGCCGCGACCACCGCGCTAAGCCGCGCCCGCGCCTTGATGCCCAAGGCGCCAGCGCTGACCAGCGGTGTCAACGGTGCAATTGCGCAAGCGCGCAAGGCCGAGCTGGAGCAGGCCGAAGCCGAGCTGCGCGCCGCTGAGGCACGACGCATTGCCAAGCTGGTCAATCCGGATGTGCCTAGCACGATCATTGAGCTGAACACCGGCGATATCGCGCAAATGCGCAAGCAACTTGACGCGATTGCCAGCGATGTCGTCAATTTCAACTGCGATGTGCTGATCGAAGTGCCGCGCACGGCAGATTACCCATGGCTGGCCAATCTGCTGGTCAAGCGGGTCAACAAGCTCAATCCGGATTTCGAGCTGGATCTGCGCCGGCAGATTGATCGTCATCAACCGGCGCAGATTGTCCTTACCCCCGCGAAACCCTGAGCTTAGGCCGGTACGGCCTTGGCTTTCGGCTCACGCGCCCAGACGCGGTGCTGGCCGATGGCATCGAGAAATGCCTCGGTCGACGCCTTGTCGGACACCACCAGCAGGCCGGCGTCCTTCTCCAGCCGCAGCAGTTTCAGCAGCTCTTCGGCTTCACCGGCGACCGCAATGGCCTTGAGGTGTTTGTAAGCCTCGAGCAGGTAATGCAGGGCCACGCCGTCGCCGCTCAATGCCTTGACCGACTCTGCGCCACCCGGCACGAACACCGCATCGAAGGCTACCGACGGCAAGCCTTCGGCTGAGGCATCGACCGGCAAGGTTTTACCGTCGGCGGTGGTCACCGGCGCCGAGGTCGGGCCGAGCACCTTGGCCTGCGCGCCCTTGGCTGCCAGCGCTGCCTTGATGGCGTCTACCGCCTTGCCATCCACGCCATTGGCCACCAATACCGCGACCTTGCGCGAAACGATATCGCCGGGCAGCAGGTTGGCCTGGCTCAGGGCAGGGGACTGCTTGAGGCTGGTCTTGACCGGCGCCACGGTGCCGGCTTTCGGCGCTGGCAAGCCCAGGTTGGCGGCCACGCGCGCCGCGAGAGTCAGGTCGATATTGGCCAGAATCTCGTTCACCTGACGTGCGCGGATGTGCTCGCGCTCGACCTTGCCCAGCTCGAAGCTGTAGGCCGCGATGATGTGCTCTTTCTCGTGCTCGCTCATGCTGTTGAAGAACAGCGTGGCCTGCGAGAAGTGATCGCCGAACGACTCGCTGCGCTCACGTACCTTGTGCGCCTCGATGCGTTCCTGATAGCTCTCGAAGCCGCCATCCTGAGGACCGGCCGGGGTTTCTTTCGGCCAGCCGCCGTCGATGGAGTTCGGCTCGTAGGCGGCACGGCCCTTGTGAATCGTGCTGCGGTGCTGCGCATCGCGCTGGTTGTTGTGGTTCGGCGACACCGGACGGTTGATCGGAATCTCGTGGAAGTTCGGCCCGCCGAGACGGCTGATCTGCGTGTCGGTGTAGGAAAACAGCCGGCCTTGCAGCAGCGGGTCATTGGAGAAATCGATACCCGGCACGATATGACCGGGGCAGAACGCGACCTGCTCGGTCTCGGCAAAGTAGTTGTCCGGGTTACGGTCCAGCACCATCTTGCCCAGCGGCGTTACCGGCACCAGTTCTTCAGGGATGATCTTGGTCGGGTCGAGCAGGTCGAAGTCGAACTTGTGCTCGTCTTCCTCGGCCACGATTTGCACGCCCAGTTCCCATTCCGGGTAGTCGCCGGTTTCAATCGACTCCCACAGGTCGCGGCGGTGGTAATCGGTGTCCTTGCCTGCCAGCTTCTGCGCTTCGTCCCAGACCAGCGAACACACGCCGAACTTGGGCTTCCAGTGGAATTTGACGAAGCTGGCCTTGCCCTCGGTGTTGATCAGGCGAAAGGTGTGCACGCCAAAGCCCTGCATGCTGCGCAGGTTTTTCGGGATCGCGCGGTCAGACATGGTCCACAGCACCATGTGCGCCGACTCCGGCACCAGCGACACGAAGTCCCAGAAGGTGTCGTGGGCCGAGCCGCCGGTCGGGATCTCGTTATGCGGCTCGGGTTTCACCGCATGCACGAAGTCCGGAAACTTGATCGCGTCCTGAATGAAGAACACCGGCATGTTGTTGCCCACCAGGTCGAAGTTGCCTTCGTCGGTGTAGAACTTCACCGCAAAGCCGCGCACGTCACGCACGGTGTCGCCCGAGCCGCGCGGGCCTTGTACGGTGGAGAAACGCACGAACACCGGGGTTTTCTGCCCCGGATCACGCAGGAAGCCGGCCTTGCTCAGCGCGCTGTGGTTTTCATAGGTCTGAAAGTAGCCGTGCGCGCCGGTGCCGCGGGCATGGACGATGCGCTCAGGAATGCGCTCATGGTCAAAATGCGTGATTTTCTCGCGCATGATGAAGTCTTCAAGCAGCGACGGCCCACGGCTGCCGGCCTTGAGGGTGTTCTGGTTATCGGCAATCTTCACACCCTGATTGGTGCGCAGTGCCTGGCCGGTGGCGTCTGAACGCACGGTTTCCAGGCTGTCGAGCTTGGCGTTGGTGTTGCCCCGGTCGAGGGTATCGGTGCCGGCCAGTTCGCTGGCGGACGCCTGGGTGACTGGGGTTTCGGTTTTCTTGCCCATCGAATGCAACTCCTCAAAGTGGCAGGCCCGTCACATAGCGAACCTGTTGACTGTGAATCACGGTGTTCAAGGAGTGACCGAGGCAATCGAGCGCCGTTCAGTGAATTTGAAATCGGGTATTCCCATCGGTCGCGTTATAGCCATTGAGCAGCTTTTGCTCGAAATAAATGCTAAGACGAGCGGCGCGGAAAGGCTAAAATGCGCGCCCGGCTTATCCAGCCCGGCTTGTATTCGCGAGCTATCGCTCGCTCCACGCGCTCCCACAAGGTTCGCCCTAAAAGGTTTGGTTAGTGATCGAGTTTCTTGACGTCCAGAAAACCTATCGGGTCGCCGGTAAGGACATCCCGGCCCTTCATCCCACCCGCCTGCGCATCGAGGCCGGCCAGGTTTATGGCCTGATCGGTCATTCCGGTGCCGGTAAAAGCACGCTGCTGCGGCTGATCAACCGCCTGGAAAACCCCACCGGCGGGCGCATCACCGTCGACGGCGAAGATGTCACCGCGCTGGACACCAACGGCCTGCGCCGTTTTCGCCAGCAGGTCGGCATGATCTTCCAGCACTTCAACCTGCTGTCATCCAAGACCGTGGCCGATAATGTCGCCATGCCGCTGACGCTGGCCGGCGACCTGCCGCGCGAGCAGATCGACCGCCGTGTCGCCGAGTTGCTTGCGCGGGTCGGCCTGAGCGACCACGCGAAAAAGTACCCGGCGCAGTTGTCCGGCGGGCAGAAGCAGCGGGTCGGTATCGCCCGCGCCCTGGCCACCCGGCCAAAGATTCTGCTGTGCGACGAAGCCACCAGCGCGCTGGACCCGCAAACCACCGCCCAGGTGCTGCAACTGCTGGCCGAGATCAATCGCGAGCTGAAACTGACCATCGTCCTGATCACCCATGAAATGGACGTGATCCGCCGGGTCTGCGACCACGTCGCGGTGATGGACGCCGGCGTCATCGTCGAGCAGGGCAGGGTAGCCGATGTGTTCCTGCACCCGCAGCACCCGACCACCAAGCGTTTTGTCCAGGAAGACGAGCAGCTCGACGAGAACGATCAGCGCGAAGACTTCGCCCATGTGCAGGGCCGCATCGTGCGCCTGACCTTCCAGGGCGAGGCCACCTACGCGCCGCTGCTGGGCACGGTCGCGCGGGAAACCGGCGTCGACTACAGCATCCTGGCCGGACGGATCGACCGCATCAAGGATGTGCCTTACGGCCAGCTGACCCTGGCCATTACCGGCGGCGATGTTGACGCCGCCTTCGCCCGCTTCAGCGCCGCTGATGTCCATATGGAGGTCCTGCGCTGATGGACGCTTTCGTGAATCTGTTTTCCAACGTCGACTGGTATGAAATCTGGCTCGCCACCGGCGACACCCTGATCATGCTGGGTGTTTCGCTGGGCTTTACCGTGCTGCTGGGCCTGCCGCTGGGCGTGCTGATGTTCCTCACCTCGCCGCGCCAGTTGCTGGAAAACAAGGCGCTGTACAGCACCGTGGGGCTGATCGTGAACATGCTGCGGGCGCTGCCGTTCATCATCCTGCTGATTGTGATGATGCCGCTGACGCAGATCATCACCGGCACCTCGCTGGGCATTCTCGGCACCTTGCCGCCACTGATCGCCGGCGCCACGCCGTTCTTCGCCCGCCTGGTCGAAACCGCGCTGCGCGAGGTCGACAAAGGCATCATCGAAGCGACCCAGGCGATGGGCGCCACCACCCGGCAGATCGTCGTCAAGGCCCTGCTGCCCGAGGCGCGGCCCGGCATTCTGGCGGCCATCACCGTGACCGCCATTGCGCTGGTGTCGTTCACCGCCATGGCCGGTGCCGTGGGCGCCGGCGGCCTGGGCGATCTTGCGATCCGCTACGGTTACCAGCGTTTCCAGAACGATGTCATGTTCGTCACGGTCGTACTGCTGCTGGTGCTGGTGCAGATTCTGCAAACCGTCGGCGACCGGCTGGTGGCGTACTTCTCACACCGTTAATCCATTGCGTTGGTTGTGGCTCGCCGGATGCGAGCCTTCATTTAAGGAGCTGTTTGCATGAAAAAACTAGTGGCTGTACTGGCTGCCGTGACTGCCCTGTCGGCGCAAGCCAACGAAACCCTGAGCGTGGCCGCCAGCGCCGTACCGCATGCCGAAATCCTGGAGTTCGTCAAACCGACCCTGGCCAAGGAAGGCGTGGACCTGAAGATCAAGGTTTTCACCGACTACGTGCAGCCTAACGTGCAAGTGGCCGAGAAACGCCTGGACGCCAACTTCTTCCAGCACCAGCCGTATCTGGATGAGTTCAACAAGGGCAAGGGCACCAACCTGGTGACCGTGGCCAAGGTTCACGTCGAACCGTTCGGCGCCTACTCCGAGAAATTCAAGAAGCTGGAAGACCTGCCAGACGGCGCCACCGTGGCCCTGCCTAACGATGCCACCAACGAAGGTCGCGCTTTCCTGCTGCTGGCCAAGGCCGGCCTGATCACCCTGAAGGACCCGACCAGCATCCTGGCCACCCCGAAGGACGTCGCCACCAACCCTAAAGGCCTGAAATTCCGTGAGCTGGAAGCTGCGACCCTGCCGCGCGTGCTGACCCAGGTCGACCTGGCGCTGATCAACACCAACTACGCGCTGGGCGCCAAACTGGACCCGACCAAGGACGCCCTGGCCATCGAAGGCGCCGAGTCGCCATACGCCAACATCCTGGTCGCTCGCCCGGACAACAAGGACTCTGACGCGATCAAGAAACTGGTCGGCGCGCTGAACAGCCCTGAAGTGAAAGCGTTCATCACCGAGAAATACAAAGGCGCCGTGGTTCCGGCGTTCTGATTGACTGAATGCCCCCACAGGAGCCGGCGGACGGCTTCTGTGGGGAAAAACCCCCACATCATTTGGTCCGCTCTGAAGCCTTTCGATACGCGCCTTCGTTTTCACGTTTGTCGACCGCCACCACGAACACCACAATCTCCTTGTCCATGACCTGGTAGATCAAGCGATAGCCCGCGCTGCGCAGTTTTACCTTGTAGCAATCTGGCAGCTCGCGTAACCGGTTCGCCTCGACACGAGGATTTTTCAGAACTTCAGACAGCTTTTTTCTTGAATTGCTGTCGGACGGTGTCTCCCGGCTTGTGCCATTCCTTCAACGCTCGCTGATCAAACTCAAGGCTATAGGTCATCCAGCGAAACCTTGATGCGCTGAGGTGAAGCCAATCGCTCGCGTACGGTTTTCATGAGCGCTTCATCCTCTTCTGTCATGAGTACAGGCCGGAACGGAAGCTGACCGCGCTCCGCCACGTATTGCAAGGTTTGGCGCATGAGTTCGGACGGCGTGACACCCAAGCGCTCCAGCTCACGGTAAGCCCGGGTTTTCAGGTCATCGTCTACACGAATATTGATTGAGGCCATGGGACATGACTCCTGTAATGACATTCGTCATTACGCTGGAACTGAAAGTGCAATTTTTCAAGGCTGCCCATTGAAACGCCGCCAGGTCCTACAACCGCAACAACCCCGGCAGCCGCTCGCTGAGCTTTCTGACGTTCAGCGGTGCGCGCACAAAGCCGTGCTGTTTGCCGTCCGGTCCCAGTAGCGCCAGGTTGCCGCTGTGGTCGACGGTATAGCCCGGTTTGCGGGTGTCGGCGGGGATGAACGGAATGCTCAATGCGTTGGAGAGCGTTTTCAGTTCGTTCACTGGCGCGGTCAGGCCGACAAAATCCTTGTCGAAATACTCCAGGTACTTTTTCAACTGCTCGGGCGTGTCGCGGTCAGGATCGACGCTGACCAGCACCACGCGCAGCCGGCCGGCGAGGTCCTTGGGCAGCTCGCCCTTGATCTGGCGTAACTGCGCCAGTGTTGCGGGGCAGATATCCGGGCAGTAGGTGTAGCCCAGAAAGACCAGCGTCCATTTGTCCTTGAGTTGATCGATCGAGACGGGCTCGCCGTTCTGGTCGGTCATTTTCAGGTCCGGCAGCGCGCGGCTCTGCGGCAGCAGGATGATGCCGGCATCGACCAGTGCGGCCTGGTCGGCACCGCCCCGACCGGACATCACGCGCTGTACGGTCAGGCCAAGAATCACGGCCACGATGGCCACAAGAATGAAGACGGTTTTCTGCGTTCGGGTCATCGTCGAAGGTCCATACGGTGAAGGGCAAGCCTAACAGCTAGCGCCACAGACGGTCATGCACCAGGGTCATGCTCAACAGCAATAACGCCGCCCCCGCACTGTGTGCCAGGGCCAGCAAGGGCGGTATCTGCGCCAGGACATTGCCCATGCCCAGCCCCACTTGCAGCAGCAATGCCGCCCCCAGCAGCACCGCCAGCGCGTGAAAACCTGCGCGCTTGAGTTGCCAGATCAGCGCCAGCATCACCAGGCTGACCAGCAATGCACCCAGCCGATGGGCCAGGTGAATGGCGGTGCGCGCCTCGCTGTCGTGCAGGCCGCCCAGGTAATTGGGGCCGATCGGTGGGCTCAGGTGAAAGCCGCGGGCAAAGTCGGTCGCCGGCCACCACTGGCCCTGACAGGTCGGCAAGTCGGCGCAGGCCATGGCGGCGTAATGCGCGCTGACCCAGCCGCCGAGCATGATCTGCCCGATCACGGCGGCCAGCGCCAGCGTTGCCAGGCCGCGCAATAGCTTTGTCGGGTTAACGACCGGCGTTGGCGCGCCACTCAGGCGCAAGGTCAACAGCAGCAACAGGCTTAGCGTCGCCAGCCCGCCCAGCAAATGCACGGTGACCACCGGCGGCCACAGCCTGAGGGTCACGGTCCACATGCCGAACAGCGCCTGGGCGATGACCAGCGCCACCAACAGCAGCGGCAATTTCAGCGGTTGCCCGGCCTGATGCCGGCAGTGCCAAGCCTGCAACGCCAGCCCGCCGACGCTCAGGCCCAGCAGGGCGGCGCCATAGCGATGGATCATCTCGTTCCAGCCCTTGCCGGCGTGCAACGGCGCCTGTGGAAATTGCAGTGCAGCCTGGGCTTCTTGCGCCGCCCCCGATGGCACCGCGATCAAGCCATAACAGCCCGGCCAGTCCGGGCAGCCGAGGCCGGCATGGGTCAGCCGGGTCCAGGCACCGAGCAGCACCACCAGCAGGGCCAGCACAGTGGCGAACAGGGCCAGACGATAGCCGCTGCGGCGCATGGCAGCCTCCTTTCAACCGATATTCGAGAGCTTGAGCAGATGCTTGAGGTCGCGCAGCACATCGGCGCCGCGAACGCCTGCGCCGTAGCGCAATACCAGATTGCCGCGCGGGTCGACGATCCACAGCCAGGTCTGCGCCGCAGGTGGTGCCACTTGCCGGTAACGTTGCAGGTCGAGCGCATAACGCTGCAAATGCGGGTACTCGCCCAGCCAGGCGCTATCGGCGGCTTGCAGCGCGCTGGCCAGGGCGTGGCTGGTGCGCGCCGCCTCGCGGCCCAGGCCGACATTGATCTGCCGGGCCAGATACACCAGTTGCCGGCACTCGGCGGCGCACGCCCCGGTGTCGGTGACCAACAGCTGCCAGCGCGATTCTGTCGCGGCCACGCCCAGTTCGTTGCGGCCCTGGCCATTGCCGATCAGTTCGCCGTGCCAGGTGCGGCTGTCCGGCACCCAGAACTGCCAGCGGTACATGCTGGTGGCCAGGATCATCGGCGCGATGCACCCGGCCACCAGCAGCAACAGTTGCAGGCGGCCCGGCCGGCGCGAGCGCGGTGGCAGGACGGCATTCATGCCTGTCGCCCGGTGCTGGCGTTGAAGCCCAGGTACAGATAAAGCCCCAGCAGCGCGGCCGCCAGGCTGAACCATTGCACGGCATAGCCGCTGTGGGTGTCGGGCGCCATGTTCACCACCGGCCAGTCGACCCGATACGCGGCCGGCCCCGGCAGCAGGCGCAGTTGATGGGCGTAGCCGACGCGGCCCAGCTCGCGCCAGAGCCGGGCCGGCTCCACCACCGTGATCAGGTGTGGCCAGCGCTCGGGCACCGCATCAGCCTGCAAACGAAAGCCCGGACCGGGCGGCACATAGACCCAGGCCTGAATGTCCAGCAACGTGTCGGGGGTGCTGAACAGCGGTGCCACGCGGCGATCCGGCCACGGCAGCCAGCCGCGATTGAGCAGCACCCATACGCCGCTGAGCTGATCCTGCAACGGCTGCAGCAACTCGACACCGACCTGGCCATGGCGGCTGCTGTTGTCCAGCAGCAGGCTGTGCCCGGCATCCACAAAACCCTGCACGTGTACCCGCCGCCAGGCCGGGTCGGCGACCTGCAACAGCTCGTCCAGCGTGCCGGGCGCCATGATCTGGTGTTCGGCCTGCCGGGCGATCAGGTCACGCTTTTCCTGCGCCCGGTGCAATTGCCACACGCCCAGCAGGATCAGCGCGGGCAGCATGATGATCAGCAGCAGGGTCGGCAGCCGGTGCCACGTGAAGCGCTTCATGCCGGTCACACCACATACACAAAGACAAACAGCCCGATCCACACCACATCGACGAAATGCCAGTACCAGCTCGCCGCTTCAAAGCCGAACTGATGCTCGGCATCGAAATGCCCGCGCAGGATGCGCACCAGCATCACCAGCAGAATCAGCGCGCCAATGCTCACGTGCAGGCCATGAAAGCCGGTAAGCATGAAGAACGTCGCGCCGTAGATGCCCGAGCCCAGCGTCAGCCCCAGTTCGCGATAGGCATGCAGGTATTCGGTAACCTGCAAGGTCAGAAACCCCAGGCCCAGCAGCACGGTGGTGGCCAGCCACAGTTTCAGCGCCAGCCGCTGGCCGTGCCTGAGGGCGCGGTGCGCCAGGCTCAGGGTGATGCTGGAGCTGACCAGCAGCACGGTGTTGATCAGCGGCAGTGTCCACGGATCGATGATGCCGGCGGGCGCCGGGTAGCGTTTCGGGTCCGGGGTGTCGAGCATCGGCCACTGGTAATGAAACGCCGGCCAGAGCATGTTGGAAATGCCGTTGCTGCCTTCGCCGCCCAGCCATGGGCCGGCCCAGTAGCGCAGGTAGAACAACATGCCGAAAAACGCCGCAAAGAACATCACTTCGGAAAAGATGAACCAGCCCATGCCCCAGCGAAACGAGCGGTCCAGCTGCGCGCTGTACAACCCGGCGCGGCTTTCGCGAATCACCGCGCCGAACCAGCCGATCATCATCCACGCCACCAGCAACGCACCGACCAGCACCAGCCAGCGGCCGTAAGAGGCGGCATGCCCGGCCTTGATGTCGTTGAACCAGGTGGCCAGGCCGAACATCGCGATCAACAGCGCCAGGGTGCCGACGATGGGCCATTTGCTCTGCTGCGGCACATAGTAGTGATCGGTGCTCATGGCGCCTCCGACGGGCCGTTGCCGGCAGCGATGGTGCGGGCCCGCGCCACGGGCGGCTGGCGCGCGGTGATATCGAACAGGGTGTAGGCCAGGGTCAATTGCCTGACGTCGGCCGGCAAATCGCGGTCGACGATAAAGCGCACGGCCATTTCAATACGCTCGCCCGGTTGCAGCACCTGCTGGGTGAAGCAAAAGCACTCGGTCTTGTGGAACCAGGCCGCCGCCGTCCCCGGTGCAACGCTGGGCACGGCCTGGGCGGTCATCGCGTGGGCGCTGGGGTTTTGCGCGACAAACAGCATCTCGTTGACCGCCCCTGGGTGCACGCGCAATTCGCTGCTTTTGGGATAGAACGCCCAGCTCATGCCGGCCGCATTGCTGGCGACGAACTGCACGCGCACCTGCCGCGCACTGTCGATGACCTGCTCGCCCCGGTAGGCGCCGCCGGTCTTGCCGTTGATGCCGAACGCCTGGCACATCACCTCGTATAAAGGCACCAGGGCAAACCCAAAGCCGAACATCGCCACCACGACCACCACCAGCCGGATGACCACGCGCTTGACCGCCTCGGGCTGGCGCATCACGTGATCTCCGGCGGCGTGGCAAAGGTGTGATAGGGCGCCGGCGACGGCAGGGTCCACTCCAGGCCTTCGGCGCCGTCCCAGGGTTTGGCCGGCGCCGGCGCGCCGCCGCGAATGGTCTTGATGACAATGAACAGAAACAGCAATTGCGTGACCCCGAAGGTGAAGGCGCCGATCGAGGAGATCATGTTGAAGTTGGCAAATTGCAGGTTGTAGTCCGGCACCCGGCGCGGCATGCCGGCCAGACCGATGAAGTGCATGGGGAAGAACGCCAGGTTCATGCCGACAAAAGACATCCAGAAATGCAGCTTGCCCAGGGTTTCGTCGTACATGTGCCCGGTCCACTTGGGCAGCCAGTAATAGGCCGAGGCAAAAATGCCGAAGATCGCCCCCGGCACCAGCACATAGTGAAAATGCGCGACCACAAAATAGGTGTCCTGATACTGAAAATCCGCCGGGGCAATGGCCAGCATCAGGCCCGAAAAGCCGCCGATGCTGAACAGGATGACAAAGGCCACGGCAAACAGCATCGGCGTCTCGAAGGTCAGCGAGCCCTGCCACATGGTGCTCACCCAGTTGAACACCTTCACCCCGGTCGGCACCGCGATGAGCATGGTCGCGTACATGAAGAACAGCTCGCCCATCAGCGGAATGCCGACCACGAACATGTGGTGCGCCCACACCAGAAACGACAGCAGCGCAATTGCTGCCGTGGCGTAGACCATCGAGGCATAGCCGAACAGCGGCTTGCGCGAGAACGCCGGGATGATCGCACTGACCGCGCCAAAGGCCGGCAGGATCATGATGTACACCTCCGGGTGGCCGAAAAACCAGAACACGTGCTGGAACAGCAGCGGATCGCCGCCGCCACCGGCATCGAAGAAGCTGGTGCCGAAGTGGATGTCCATCAGCATCATGGTCACGCAGCCGGCCAGCACCGGCATCACCGCGATCAGCAGGAAGGCGGTGATCAGCCAGGTCCAGACGAACAGCGGCATTTTCATCAGGGTCATGCCCGGCGCGCGCAGGTTGAGAATGGTCGCGATAACGTTGATGGCGCCCATGATCGAACTGATGCCGAGCATGTGGATGGCGAAGATAAAGAAGGTCACGCTGGGCGGCGCATAGGTGGTCGACAGCGGGGCATAGAAGGTCCAGCCGAAATTCGGCCCGCCGCCGGGCATGAACAGCGTCGAGACCAAAAGCAGAAAAGCCGCCGGCAGGATCCAGAAGCTGAAGTTGTTCATGCGCGGCAGGGCCATGTCGGGCGCGCCGATCATCAGCGGGATCATCCAGTTGGCCAGCCCGACAAAGGCCGGCATCACCGCGCCGAAGACCATGATCAGGCCGTGCAGCGTGGTCATCTGGTTGAAAAACGCCGGCTGCACGATCTGCAGGCCGGGCTGGAACAGCTCGGCGCGGATCACCATCGCAAAGGTGCCGCCGAGCAGGAACATGCAGAAGCTGAACCACAGGTACAGCGTGCCGATGTCCTTGTGATTGGTGGTCAGCACCCAGCGCATCAGGCCCTTGGCAGGGCCGTGGGCATGGCCGAGGTCCTCGATCACAGCGCTCATGATCGACGCCCATCATGTTTGCAGGCATGGCTCGGGATTCTCATTTCTGCCCCTGTTTGTAGGTCAGTACATCCTTGGGCAGCAGCATGTCGCCCATGTCATTGCCCCAGGCATTGCGCTCAAAGGTCACCACGGCGGCGATATCGACTTCCGATAATTGCTTGCCGAACGCCGCCATGGCGGTGCCCGGTTTGCCGTTGAAGACGATATTGAGGTGCGCATCCAGCGGGCCCCTGGCGATTTTCGAGCCCTTGAGCGCCGGGAACACCGGCGGCATGCCCTGGCCTTCAGCCTGGTGGCAGGCGGTGCAAATGGTGTGATAGACCTTGTCGCCCTGGGCGATCAGTTCTTCGCGGGTCCACGCCTTGTCGGTCAGTTCCTTGAGCCGTGCGCTTTCAGCCTTGCGCTCGGTCAGCCACGCCTGGAATTCGACCTGCGGCCGGGCATCGACCACCACCGGCATGAAACCATGGTCCTTGCCGCACAGTTCCGTGCACTGGCCACGGTAGATGCCGGGCTTTTCAATGCGCGTCCAGGCTTCGTTGACGAACCCCGGAATGGCGTCGCGCTTGACCGCAAAGGCCGGCACCCACCAAGAGTGAATCACGTCGGCGCCGGTCACCAGAAAGCGGATCTTCTGCCCGACCGGCAACACCAGCGGCTGGTCGACCTCCAGCAGGTAATGCTCGCCCTTGTCGTCGCGGTTATTGATTTGCGTAGCGGGGGTCGTCAGGTTGCTGAAGAACTCGACGTCCTGGCCCAGATAGCGGTAATGCCATTTCCACTGGTAGCCGGTGATCTGCACATCGACCTGCGATTCGCTGTTGTCGTACATATGAACGAGCGTGCGGGTCGCCGGAATCGCCATGACCACCAGAATCAGCAAAGGCGCTACGGTCCAGAGGATTTCGATACGGGTGTTTTCATAAAAACCGGCCGCCTGCGGCCTGCGCGAGCGGCGATGGGCAAACATGCTCCAGCCCATCGCACCGAAGACCAGCAGGCCGATCACCACACAGATCCAGAAGATGGTCATGTGCAGGCCATACACCGCCTGACTGACCTCGGTGACACCGGGCGCCATATTCACGGTCCAGGCCGCCTGCACCTGACCACCGCTCGTCCACAGCACCGCCACGACCCCAAGCCTGGGCTGACGCATCATTCGGGGTACCCCCAAGACTCGTGGGTCTGCACAGGATTCGATGACCTGTGCTCATGGGAGCGGCTTGCGGACTGCTGACTCGGGCCAATGAAAGGCCATCAGCCTGCTTCCTGATCAGCAGTATAGACAGGCAAGAAACCTCGCCCGGCAGCATCGGCCCAGCGGCAGGCTGACAGCAGCGTGACCCATCAGGCTGTTTTTGACCGGTCGGCCATATAAAAACGAAATTGTTATGACAAATCGGTCTGAGCAAATGTGTCAAGCCAGCTAAGGTATGTCATCCCATACACGTAGGAAAAATTGTCAAACTTCGATCGACCCAGTATTTGCAGGCCAGGAGCTGCAATGATGGTTTTAAGAGGGCAGACCATTTCTTGCACTTGAACATTAGAAATAGCAGGCCAAAGCCTCAGGAGTCGCCATGAACATCGCTGCCTTGCGTGAGCAGATCCAGCGTGCCCAGCAACATGAAGCCCAGACCGGTCAACTGCTTCACAAGCTGGAAAGTCAGTTGCAGCATCTGCACCCCGCCATTCAGTTGCCTGAAGGTGATGCCCACAATGCGTTGAACCGGTTTGTCTCGATCTACATCGAACACGTGCCCGACTTGCTCGAAGCCGCTCACAGTGCATCGATCGAAGCCGGTATCGAAGCGCAGATCAAACCGGTGCTGCGCATCGCGTCACAGTTTTTCACCAGCCCGCCAGCGATCATGGACGGTCACGAAGGTCTGGACAGCCTGCTGGATGAGGCCTACCTGGCGCACAGGCTGGTCGAAGAGGTCAACGACCTGTACATCCGTCACCTGGGCCAGCCGCTGATTCCGTCGGACTCGACGGTGGCCAACGTCATTGCCCACCAGTTGATCGGTGAACACTTCGCCAACCAGCTCGATGAGGCCGTGCACCACGCGGTGCACGAAATGCTCGACGAAGAAATCTTTGCCCTGGAGTCGGTCGAGGCCTACCGCGAAAAACTCGCCAGCCCCGGCACCGGAGCGGCCTGGAAACGCTGGCCATGCCTGTCGATGCAGCAAGGCGTCGGGCTCGGACTGGCCGGCCTGACGCCCGAAAACGCTTGAGGTAAAAAGCGCTAGGCAGCGCCCGCGCCGATCCCGGTGGTGGTGCGCACCCGTCCTTCAAGGCGGCGCTTCAGGCCGCGCGGCTCGATGATCAAGCGCGTGCCCTGAGTGGCATTGGCCCGGCCCCATTCCTCAAGCAACTCAAGGCAGGAATGGTCGATGTAGCTCAGGTTACCCAGCGGCACATGCACGGTGCTGCCCGCTGGAATGCTGGCCAGAACCTGGGTCAACGCCGGCACCTTGAGAAAGGTCGCGGCACCGACCAGACGCAGCTCCAGCTCTTCGCTGTCCGGCATCTGCACCAGGCTGATTTTCAGACGTGCTGCCTTGAACGCCAGCTTGACCAGGGTCAGGGCAAAACCGATCAGCACGCCGGTCAGCAGGTCGGTGAAGATGATCGCCGCCGCCGTTGCGGCATAGGTGAACATCGGCATGCGCCCGTAGCGGCCCAGGCCACGGAAAGCCTTGAGGTCGACCAGTTTGAGGCCGGTATACACCAGCACGCCGGCCAGACTGGCCACCGGAATGCTTTGCAGCACGCTCGACAGCAGCAGCACAAACGCCAGCAGCCACAGGCCGTGGAAAATCGTCGACATCCGCGTCGTGGCCCCGGCTTGCACGTTGGCCGAGCTGCGCACGATCACGCCGGTCATCGGCAAGGCACCCACCAGGCCACAGAGCATGTTACCCACGCCTTGCGCACTCAATTCCTTGTCGAAGTCGGAGCGCACGCCGTTGTGCATACGGTCCACAGCCGCCGCCGACAGCAGGGTTTCGGCGCTGGCGATGAATGCCACTGCAAAGGCGGCGATCAGCACCGCCGGATCGGCCAGGTTGACCAGATCGCCCGGGCGCAGCCAGTCGATGGCCTCGCTCAGGTCGGCCGGCACCTCGACGCGCTTGACCTGCAAGGCCATGAACAGGCTGACCGCCGTGGCGATGCCCACACCCAGCAACGCACCGGGCACAAAGCGCAGCGATTGCGGGCGCAGTTTTTCCCAGGTCCACATGATAGCGATGGTGCCCAGCCCCAACAGGCCGGCCTGCATGCCGCTGCCCGGACCGATGGCCTGCAGCAGAGTCGCCGGGAAGCCGATCAGGTTATCCAGCCCTGAAGGCTTGGGTCCGCTGTCGAACATCACATGCAACTGCGACAGCACAATCAGCACGCCGATACCCGCCAGCATGCCGTACACCACTGCCGGCGCCGTGACGCGGAACCAGCAACCGAGCTTGAAACGCCCGGCCAGCACCTGCAACAGACCCGCCAGCAGCAGGATCGGCCCCAGCATGGCCATGCCGTGCTCGCGCACCAGTTCGAAGACCAATACCGCAAGGCCCGCAGCCGGACCACTGACCTGCAAGGGCGAGCCGGCAATAAAGCCGACCACCAGACCGCCGATGATGCCGGTGATCAGTCCCTTGGCCGGCGGCATGCCCGAAGCGATGGCGATGCCCATGCACAAGGGCAGGGCGACCAGAAACACGACCACGGAAGCCAATAGCTCCCGTGGCAATACAGATTTGATCGAGGTGTTGCCCTTGATGGCGGATGCGTCCATGACTGCTCTCTCCGGAATTCTTCAGACGTGACAAAGCCTGACGGCGCGCCTGAGGCGCAGCGGCCATTGCTGTAATGACATTGGATGTGCGTCGGCGCTACCGACATACCTGTAGGAGCGGGGGGGGGGGGCGGCGGGGCGGGGGGGGGGCGCGGGAGGACAGGGAAGCGCAGCAAGAAAGAGAAGAAAGAGGAGAAAGCCCCAGGGGGCCACGCCCC